>JARGFS010000068.1 GCA_029211095.1 bacterium
ACTCTCTTTCTTCATAAGGAGAATCCATATTGGCAGAAACAGGAGAGTTGTTTCTCGCGCCAGCTGAGCCAGTCCGAAGGCAAGGGCTGCCAGCCAGATTTTGTTTCGCAGCGTTAGGGCAAAGCAGAGGGGAATCATGGTGTAGACCCAGAAGTCTGACCAGGTATAAACAGGCTCAAAAAAAGCCATGAAAAAGGGGTAGGAAGTTGTAAAAAGAAGCATGCCGATTACAGATTGCCGGTAACTGTATCTGAGTGAACTGAGGAACCAGAAAAATATTGGCCCGGCCAGAAACATCAACGAGAACTGGATCAGGTAGAAAGAGGATTTGTAGCTAAGCCGCAACCTGTCGTGCAGGATGCCCATTAGTTTTGTCGTGACCGGTCTTACTTTGAAAGCGGCTGCGGTCTTGTGGGAAGTGAAGGCCGTTTGCCAGTATTTCTCTTTCTGTACCATCAGGGTGGCATCGGCGGTGAAGTGGGTACATATGGAGGCCGCTGTTACTAAGAGCGCGAGGGCGAGAACGACCAGAATTTGTGAACGTGACAGGTCCGGCTGCATGATCTTCCTTATAATTTAGAATCGGCGACAATATAGGACGATCCCGCAGATCAGTCACGTGTTAAAAGCGTTTCGATCAATTGTCAGCTGATAGCCAAATACAGTTCGTTTATTCCGCAAATTGCGAGAATCTCCTTTTAAAATCGGTGTCGTTCCGAAGAGCGTCCATAATGCTTTCCACCGTACGAGATGAGTCTTTGGTAGCCGGATTGGCGCCCTGGGAGATTGCAGCCAGGCGATTGGATTCGTTGATAAAGTCCTCAATGACGGTACAGCCTTCATATTCGCTGAGCGGCATCTGGATTATGTAGCCATCGCAGTAGTCTTCTAAGGTGAAACCGGGGTAGCCATACTGCCAGTAAGATGTGCTCCCGGTGAGAGAGGCAAACGGAGTGCCTGCGACATCAAAGCCGTATCTCATGCTGTCTGGATTCAGGCGTGAGATGAGACCGCAGATTGCTCCATCGGCCGGTCGAACGCTTTCTGAGTATCCTGACGCTGATGTCCACGGGGAATGCAGAAAAATGGTCATGGCTCTATCACCTATTTCACTGTAGACACGATTTCCCATTCGTCGATTGTTAAGCCGTATCAGACTATCATTCTCAAAGTCGTATAACGGCTGCTTATATTTGGTATAGGCGTGATTGATGCCGCTGTAGATGAGAGCTTTTTCCCCCTTGGCAATGCACTCCTCGGAGATGATTCGAGCCATGCATTCGTCGGAATCACCATCGGGCCATACTTTTTTCAGAACTTCTGGGTTCCGGCGATCTTCCGGGCTCCAGACATAGCTCCAATCAGACCTGCCATTGAGGCCGAGGATACGAATTGTCTGGCTGCCCTCCGGAATTTTCTGATTAAGTTCCCAAGCAGCCTTGTAAATATCGACGTATTCCTGAAATCCCCAGAACGGCCACTGACGAAACTGAATCTCGTTGGCAAGTGAGTCATCGTAATTATCGGCCGTGATCAGTTGGTCAATCAAAGGTTGATCTATGAAATTCGCGAACTCAATCCCCACATTGTAGACACCAGCCTCATAGAGGTGAGGGATGAGATGTTGGATCAGCTGGGCGTCATGTTTTATGCGGTGATATTCTCCTACGAAGACGATATCATGATCTTCAAAGCAGGAGACAATATAATTCTCGGGTGATTGATAATTCTCTGAGAGATAAGCGACCAGCTTTTCCGATTGTCCGACTTGCTGAGTGGCACATGACGCTATTGTAATTGGAATGCCCGCCAGGCTGAGAGCAAGAAGATTTGATATGATCTTTCGCATCCGGCGTTCCTTTCCTTGAGAATGTGTATGATTTTGTCTTGGTAAGGATAGTGGCTCAGAATAGGTTTGTCTACGGATTTTCGATGGCCTTCGGGTCTGTGGCTCCAATCCCGTCAAGGGGGAGGTCACATGGATAACGGTGAAGTCATGCTAAATAATTGAAAGACAGCTTGTTCCAGTGAGGGTGGAGGCGGCACTGCGAGTAAATCAGAGTCTTCGGCTCCCTTGATTTTCCGGAACAGTTTACATATCTTAGGGACTTGTATAGAATGGAGATATATTGATGTACAGCAAGAAGTTCCTCGAAATTCTCAAATCCGGGCTGGATCAATGGGATGAGCAGGTCGCACCGCTCCGAAACAAAAAATCCATGCCCCGCTTTTTTACTGTCTCCGGCGAAGATATTGATGAGCTATATACGCCGGCTTCGGTGGATGGGGTTGATCAGGATGACTACTTTAACAAGCAGATAAATCACCCCGGGGTTTTTCCATATACGCGCGGTGTCCACCACAACATGTATCGTGGTCGGCTCTGGACCATGCGCCAGTTTGCCGGAATGGGAACCCCCAGACAGACCAACGAACGTTTTCATTTTATCCTCAAACAGGGGGGAGGCGGTCTTTCCACCGCTTTTGATCTTCCCACTCTGATGGGGTATGACTCAGATCATGAACGGTCGCTGGGCGAAGTTGGCAAATGCGGCGTGGCCGTTGATACGCTGGCCGATATGGAGATAATTTTCGACGGTATCGAGCTGGACAAAGTGTCAACTTCGATGACCATCAATTCGCCGGCTTCGATTCTTCTGGCCATGTACTTAGCCGTAGCAGAGAAACAGGGGATTCCGTTTGAGAAAATACGGGGGACACTCCAGAACGATATTCTCAAAGAGTATATCGCGCAGAAGGAATTTATCTTCCCGCCAAAGCCCTCGATTCGACTGATAACCGATATGATGGATTTCTGTACGCGCAAGGTACCACAGTGGAATACGATCTCAGTTTCCGGTTATCACATCCGCGAAGCGGGTGCGACGGCGGCGCAGGAACTGGCGTTTACCCTCGCAGATGGTTTCTGCTATATCGAGTCAGCTATCGAGGCGGGACAGGATGTTGATGAGTTTGCTCCGCGCCTTTCGTTTTTCTTTAATGCACATTCGGACTTTTTTGAAGAGATTGCCAAGTATCGGGCCGCACGGCGGATCTACGCTCGACACATGCGGGACAAATACAAGGCGCAAGATGAACGGAGCTGGAAACTCAGGTTCCACACGCAGACAGCCGGTTGTTCCTTGACCGCGCAGCAGCCGGAAAACAATATTGTCAGAGTTGCTCTACAGGCACTGTCCGGGGTACTGGGCGGCACTCAGTCTCTTCACACCAATTCAATGGATGAAACGCTGGCCCTGCCGAGTGAGAAAGCGGTATTAATTGCTCTTCGCACCCAGCAGGTGATTGCCTATGAATCCGGTGCGGCTAACACACCAGATCCGTTGGGCGGATCCTGGTTTGTGGAAGCATTGACCGACAAACTGGAAGCGGAAGCGGAAGCATACTTCGCCGAGATTGAGAGCCGGGGCGGCGTGCTCAACTGCATTGAGGAAGGTTTCTTCCAGCGCGAGTTGGCGAGGTCGGCCTATGAACACCAGAAGGAACTGGAAAAGAAAGAGCGCGTGATTGTCGGCGTTAACGATTTCACCATGGAAGATGAAAAGATAGAAATACCGGTGCTGAAAATTGACCGCCAGGTTGAAAAGGATCAATGTGCCTTTGTGCAGAAGGTCCGGGCGGAGCGGGACAACGAAGCTGTGCAGGCCAGTCTTGAGAATCTCCGCAAGGTGGCGGCGGCCGACGGCAATACTTTTGAGGCGATTTACGATTGTTGCAAAGCGTATGCAAGTGTTGGCGAGATGTGCGACATATTGCGCGATGTCTGGGGCGAATATGTTGAGACCCAGGCGGCCATGCAGGTGTCATAGGGAAGTAACATACACTGATATCAGAAACAGGATTGAGTGAAATAGGAATCTAAATGGCTGACAAAATCAGAGTTTTACTCGCAAAACCGGGACTCGATGGTCACGACCGGGGAGTCAAAGTGATCGCCGCCGCGTTCCGCGATGCCGGAATGGAAGTGATCTACACCGGGCTGCGGCAAACGCCGCAGATGATTGTTGATGCTGCCGTGCAGGAGGATGTCGATGCGATCGGGTTGTCGATCCTGTCCGGCGCGCACATGACCCTCTTTCCGGCCGTTCTCAAGGAGATGAAAGCCAAGGGCGCGGAAGATATGATTCTTTTTGGCGGGGGCATTATCCCGGATGAGGAGATTGCGGAACTTGTAAGCGAAGGGGTTGACAAACTCTTCACACCGGGAGCATCTACGGACGAAATTGTGACTTACATAAAGTCGGCCGTCAAGAATAAGAGCAGCGACGAACAGATCATGTAGCTAACCCAATGATGAAGTTGAAAATACTAATAACAGATACTAATATAAAAGACAATCGCACAGTAAGCGTGCGGGAGGAATGATGAACAAGAATGTTGATCCGCGCCAGGAGGCAGTCCGCGAAGAAGTCAAAGCGTTCGCCGAAAAACATATCCACCCGATCTCAAAAGAACTCGACGAGATGCCGGAACCGCGGAAGTTCCCGCTTGACTTGTATCGTGAAATCGGCAAGGCTGGTTTTATTGGCTATGGCATGCCAAAAGAATACGAAGGACGGGGAAAGAGTTTCCTGGAATACTGCACCCTGGTTGAAGAACTCTGTTATCACGATGCCGGAGTTGGACTCCTCTGTGCCGTTGGTGAACTGGCCACACATCCAATAATTCATTTTGGTAACGACGAACAGAGAAAGAAGTATGTGCCAGACTGTGCGACGGGTCGTAAGATTTCCGCTTTTGTCCTGACCGAACCGAATGCCGGATCGGATGCTTCCAATTGCGCTACTACGGCAGTGGATAAAGGGGATCATTACCTGGTTAACGGTGAGAAGATTTTCATTATGCATGGTGACGCGGCTGATATTGCCATCCTGTTCTGCAAAATCGAGGGGAAGCCGAAGCTGTCCGCGTTGTTAGTTGATGATACCAAACAGGCCGGTTGGCAGGCTCGGACCCTGAAAAACAAACTGGGGATGCGCGCCGCTACTACCGGTGGAATTATTTTCAAGGATGTCAAAGTCCCCAAAGAAAACCTGCTGGGAGAATTTGGCAAAGGCTTCCGCTATGCTATGGGTACGCTTGATTCCGCCCGTATCGGTGTAGCCGCCCAGGGTCTTGGTGTGGCCCAGCGTGCACTGGATGAATCGGTCGCCCGGGCCAAGGAACGGGTTGCCTTTGGCGCGCCAATCGCTAAGCTTCAGGCAATCCAGTGGATGATCGCCGATATGGCTACCCGCATTGAAGCTGCCCGTGGCCTTTGCTACAAGGCGGCGCAAATGTCTGATCGGGGCGAGAAGTACTCGCTTGAAGCGGCCATGGCCAAACTGTATGCCACCGAGACAGCCAATTTCTGCGTTGATCGGGCCATGCAGATTTGGGGCGGTTACGGATATATCGAAGAGTACTCTGTAATTGGTAAGCTGTATCGCGACCAGCGCGTTCTTGAAATCTACGAAGGTACTTCCGAAGTACAGCGTTTAGTGATCGCCGGGAATATAATCGGTCGCTAAACAGTTATGAAGTTTGGGAATTTTGAAATAACTTCCTTCGTTGAGCAGAAGTTTTCGCTCGACGGAGGAAGTATGTTTGGCGTTATCCCGCGAGTCATGTGGGAGAAACTTATTCGGCCGAACGAGCAAAACATGATTCCCATGGTCAACAACCTTTTTCTTCTCAAGGCGCATGGCAAGAATATGATCTTTGATATCGGGCTGGGAGATTCTCTGTCCGAGAGGGAGAAGAAGGTTTACAACTGCGATGGCAACAGTTCATTGTCTGAGGGCCTGAAGGAATCCGCTTTGGCGGTGGAAGATATTGATTACGTCATCCTGACGCACCTTCACACCGATCACGCCGGAGGCGGCGTGATGCTTGATGCCAATGGGGAATTTGTTCCCCGCTTTCCTAACGCCAAGTATATTGCCAGCAAAGAGGAATTTGAAGTAGCCACTAATCCGAACGAGAGAACTTCGGCCGTCTACATCCCGGCTCGCTACCATGCCCTGAAAAACGCGGGCCAGTTGGAACTGATAGATGCCAATACGGAGCTTTTCCCCGGCATCAAGGCCGTTTTCACCGGCGGGCATACTGAGGGGCACTTTGGACTGGAGATGGAATCGGAAGGGAAACAAGTCTGGTATTATGCAGACATTTTCCCGACTTCGGCGCATGTTCGGGTTCCTTTTGTCCCGGCTACCGATCTGTACCCGCTGCAGAGTATGGAGATCAAACGGAGTAAACTTCCGGAGATTATCGCCGAGGAGGTTGTGCTCGCTTTTGATCACGATACGGTTGCGCCCTTTGCACGGGTGACACAGCCGGACAAAAAACTGATAATTGAGACATTCACCGGTTAGAACGGGGACAAGTATTAGTGTCGCTTGAAGATAAACTAAACAAGTTGGAGCAAATGCGCTCCGAGGCCAAACTTGGCGGCGGACAAAAGCGAATTGACGCTCAACATAAAAAGGGAAAACTGACGGCGCGCGAGCGGATAGAGCTGTTTGTCGATCCGAACTCTTTTGAAGAGTTTGATATGTTCGTGACTCATCGCGCAACCGATTTTGGATTGGGTGAGCAGAAATTTCTGGGTGATGGAGTTGTCACCGGTTGTGCCACTGTAAATGGTCGGAAAGTGTTTCTCTTCTCGCAGGATTTCACTGTCTTTGGCGGTTCACTCTCTGAGGCTCACGCCGAGAAGATTTGTAAAGTCATGGATATGGCTATGAAAGTGGGCGCTCCGGTGATTGGGCTGAATGATTCCGGCGGCGCTCGCATTCAGGAAGGGGTCGTCTCTCTGGGCGGCTACGCCGATATTTTCCTTCGCAACACGCTGGCTTCGGGCGTCGTCCCGCAGATATCAGTCATCCTTGGTCCTTGTGCCGGGGGGGCGGTCTACAGCCCGGCCATTACGGATTTTGTCTTTATGACCAAGGGAACTTCGTACATGTTTGTGACCGGCCCCAACGTGGTGAAGACGGTAACGCATGAAGAGGTATCTTCAGAAGACCTCGGCGGCGCTATGGTCCATGCTACCAAGTCCGGCGTTTGTCATTTCCCTTGTGAAAACGAAGCGGACGCTATTACCAGGTTGAAACGGCTTCTAGAATACCTGCCACAGAATAATCTGGAAGACCCACCCTTTATTGAAACAGATGATCCGGCTGACCGTGAGGAGCAGATACTTAACAGAATTGTACCCGAGAGTCCAAACCAGCCGTATGATATCAAAGATGTAATCAACAATGTGGTTGATCAGGGATCGTTTTTTGAAGTACATGAAGAATTTGCGCAGAATATTGTCGTTGGCTTTGCGCGCCTGGGTGGGCGATCCATCGGTATTATAGCCAATCAACCGGCGGTCATGGCCGGTGTGCTGGATATTAATTCCTCGGCCAAAGGGGCCCGGTTCATTCGCTTCTGTGACTGCTTCAATATTCCAATCCTGACTTTTGAAGATGTCCCCGGTTTTCTTCCCGGAACGGATCAGGAGCATAATGGCATTATCAAGCACGGGGCCATGCTTCTCTACGCCTACTGCGAAGCGACCGTGCCAAAGGTTACTGTCATTACCCGCAAGGCATACGGCGGGGCCTACGATGTGATGAACTCCAAGCATGTCCGGGGGGATATGAACTACGCCTGGCCAACAGCCGAAATTGCCGTGATGGGACCCAAGGGGGCGGTGGAGATTATCTTCCGCAAAGAGATCTCTGATGCTTTGGATGCTGAAGCTGAAGTGCAGAAAATGACCGATGACTACCGCGACAAGTTTGCTAATCCGTTTATTGCGGCTGCGCGCGGCTATGTCGATGATGTTATCGAACCTAAATCAACGCGGCCAAGACTGATCCGAGCCTTTGAGATGCTGGAGACAAAGAAAGATTCCAACCCGGCCAAGAAACATGGCAACATCCCGTTGTAACCGGTAGGTAAGAGTTGATGTCTCAGAAGATTACCAAAATACTGATTGCCAACCGGGGGGAGATTGCCGTCCGGATTGTGCGTGCCTGTCGCGATATGAAGATTAAGTCGGTGGCTGTATTCTCCGAAGCCGATAGTACGGCCTACCATGTGCGCATGGCTGATGAAGCGTACTGCGTGGGCGCGGCTCCTTCGTCCGAATCTTATCTCAGGCAGGAAAAGATAATTGAGGTCGCCAAAGAAGCGGGGGCCGAAGCGGTCCATCCCGGCTACGGTTTCCTGGCGGAAAACGCTGAGTTTGCTCAGAAGTGCCAGGCCAGCGGACTAATCTTCATTGGTCCTAAGCCGGAGACCATTACTCTTCTCGGAGACAAAATACAATCACGCCGCACCGCCATAGACTGCTCCCTGCCGGTTGTTCCGGGGGCGGAGATTGATGCAACCGATCTGGCCGATGCGGTCCAGAAGGCGGAGGAGATTGGCTTCCCGGTTCTTATCAAAGCTACGGCCGGTGGAGGAGGCAAAGGGATGCGTATGGTCCCCTCGCCCGATGAATTCAAGAGCGCTCTGGAACGGGCGTCAAGCGAGGCAATGAGTGCCTTTGGAGATGGACGAGTTTTTGTGGAAAAGTTCCTGACCCGTCCGCGCCATATTGAGATACAAATTTTGTGTGATAGTCACGGTCATACCATTCACCTTGGCGAGCGGGAATGCTCCATACAACGTCGGCATCAGAAGCTGATTGAAGAAACGCCCTCGCCGGTGGTAACACCGGAATTGCGCCAGAGGATGGGGGATGCCGCCATCAATATTGCCAGGGCCACCGAGTATGTGGGGGCTGGCACCGTTGAATTCATGTACAACGATGAGAGCGGCGAGTTTTATTTCCTGGAAGTAAACACGCGTCTCCAGGTGGAGCATCCGGTAACGGAAATGGTAACTGGAATTGATCTGGTCAAAGAACAGATCAAGATTGCCGGTGGAGAAGAACTCGCTTACACGCAGGATGACATTCAGTCCTCTGGCCACGCGATTGAGTGTCGTATCACGGCCGAAGACTCCGAGCAGGGATTCATGCCCTCAACGGGAACGCTTCGCAACTACCGAATCCCGGCCGGACCGGGTGTGCGGGTAGACTCCGGCGTTGTAATATTCTCAGAAGTTCCCATATACTATGATCCGCTTATTGCCAAACTGGTTGTCTGGGGAAAAGACAGGGAAGAGGCAATCAGCCGGACCAGGCGGGCGTTGGAGGAATACCGTGTTTCCGGCGTAAGCACCACGATCGGGTTCCATCGGGTGGTCATGGAGAACAGGAGATTTACCGATGGGGACCTTTCTACAAACTTCCTGACCGAAGAATACCCGGAGAGTAAGTTCCAGGTGGTCGATGAAGACCTCAAAGAGAAAGCGGCCATTGCTGCAGCGCTGGACAAACTGGTCCGAGACCGGAGAATTACAACGATCAATGTAAAATCGGGGTCGGGCGGTTCCAACTGGAGCAACTACCATCGGAGAGGTAACCTTAAGAAATTCGGGGGTAGTCGCTGATGCCCCGTTACCTGGTGACAATTGATGGTTCGGAATATGATATCGAGATTGACTATGCGGCTACGGACCTGAACGTGAAAGTCAACGGAAGAGCTGTCAGGGTGATCCGATCAGAACTCCAAAGCTCAAGGTCACTCTTATTGATAGAAGGCGCTTCGCTGGAAGTAGATGTTCGCTCCAACGGTTATGATGCCAGGCGGACGGTGTTCACCAAAGGACTGGAGATTGAAGCGCTGATTGAGGACTACAACCTGGCTCAGCTTCGCAAGACAGCCGGAATGTCGGTTGGTCCGGCGATGGAAAAGATTGTGCGTGCACCTATGCCCGGTCTCGTGCTGGATTTGAAAGTCGCACCGGGGGAGAGCGTGACCAAAGGGGAACCGCTGCTGATTATTGAAGCGATGAAGATGGAAAATGTTATCAAGGCGCAGGGGGATGGGGTTATCAAAGAGATTGCGGTTACGGCCGGCCAATCGGTTGAAAAGTCGGACAAGATTCTGGAGTTTGAATAGTGACCAAGCCGACAATCAAGACAACTTCCGGAATAGAGATTCCATCGCTGGCTGATCCGAAAGAGAACCCGGTGGATATCAATAGACTGGGTGAACCGGGGAAATATCCGTTTACGCGCGGCGTCTATCCGGATATGTACCGTGGTCGCCTCTGGACGATGCGCCAGTATGCCGGTTTCGGGACAGCTTCGGAAACCAACAAGCGCTTCAAATATCTTCTGGAAAAAGGTCAGACCGGACTCTCAGTGGCGTTTGATCTGGCCACGCAGATAGGATATGACTCAGACCATCCCCTGTCCAAAGGGGAAGTGGGGCGGACCGGGGTGGCTATCGACTCGCTGGAAGATATGGAGTTGCTCTTTGATGGTATCCCTTTGGATAAAGTATCCACCTCTATGACCATCAACTCCACGGCGGTGATTCTGTTGGCCATGTATATTGCGGTGGGGAAAAAGCAGGGGGTGGAATCGGAGCAACTAACCGGAACGATTCAGAATGATATTCTAAAAGAGTTCATTGCGCGTGGTACGTATATTTTCCCGCCGCAACCTTCGATGCGAATCATTACTGACATTTTCGCTTATGCTGCCGACAAGCTTCCCCGATTTAATACGATCTCAATCTCCGGCTATCATATTAGAGAGGCAGGCTCCACGGCTGTCCAGGAAGTAGCTTTCACTTTGTCAAATGCTGTTGCCTATGTAAAGGCGGCGCTGACCGCCGGGCTGGATATTGACAGCATTGCCCCTCGGCTTTCCTTCTTTTTTGCTTCGCACACTAACTTATTTGAGGAAGTAGCCAAGTTCCGCGCGGCGCGCCGTGTCTGGGCCTGGGTGATGAAAGAGCAGTTTGGGGCAAAGAACAGTAAATCGCTCTTACTCCGTTTTCACACCCAGACCGGAGGTTCCACCCTGACCGCGCAGCAGCCGGAAAACAATATAGTTCGCACGGCCATGCAGGCGCTGTCGGCTGTTCTGGGCGGCACACAATCTTTGCACACTAATGCCTTTGATGAGGCTCTCGCTCTGCCAACAGAAAAGTCGGCTGAGATCGCTCTTAGGACGCAGCAATTGATTGCTCATGAGACCGGTGTAACTGATTCGGTCGATCCGCTGGCCGGGTCATACCTGGTTGAGTACCTTACCGATCAGATTGAGAAAAAAGCGCTGGACCTGATGGCGCAGGTGGAAAAGAGCGGTGGTTCGGTAGCTTGTATTGAAGATGGTTATTTTCGGAACGAAATTGGTCGGGCCGCGTACGAATTCCAAAAGAGCATTGAGTCAAAGGAACGCACCCTGGTCGGGGTGAATAAATTCGTCTCCGAGCAATCAGAGATTCCGCAGGTGCTGAAAGTCGACGCGGTTCTTGAAAAGCAACAGGTGGCAAGACTTGGAGAACTCAAAGAGAGACGGAACAACGAAAAAGTAAGGCAGTGTTTGGACAATCTCAAGGCGGCTGCCCAGGGAAATGAGAATATCGTAAATCATGTTGTCGAAGCGGTCGAGAATTATGCCACGGTAGGTGAAATCTCAAACCAACTTCGAGAAATATGGGGTGAATATAATGAAAGAAGTTAGACGATTGGCGGTCCTGTCAGTTCTTGCATTGGTGATCGCGATTTTTGGGTGTGGAACTCAGGAGAAAACGGACTCCACTTCAGAAAAGAATAGTGGTAGCGCTGAGAAGCCGCTTTTAACAGAACGAGACTCGGTCGAAGATTTACTCAATGAAGCACTGATCCGCTTGAGTTATGGCGACAAGTCCGGATTGTACGATTTGGAATTTGAATACTTGCAGGACGAATTCGACTTTGACCAGTATCTCAAGAAGCGTGAGCTGCAATGGGCGCGGATGGATACCCTTGACCACCTGGAGTTGACGGAATTGATCCACGAAGGAGAAGATTCGGCTCTGGCCAAGATCGTCTATGTGTTCAAAGGTCCTACCGGAAAGATAAACCAGGTTCCGGACCAGTTTTACATATACAAGCAGTATGATGAGTGGAAAAAGCCAACTTCTTCGCTCTTTTCCGAACAGAAGAAGTACGAGGAGTTAATGCGCCAGGCCCGCGAAGCGGCTGCCGAGGACGAAGGTTAACCGGAAGTGGACAGTAACGAGTTGATCTCGCATCTGGGTATTGCTGTCTCCGATCTGGAGGTAGCCATCACTCAGTATTCTCTTCTCACCGGAGAGAGTGAACCTATTCTGGAAGAAGTTGAAGATCAAAAAGTCAAAGTGGCTATCTTTGGGCGGGGGGCCGGGCGAATTGAACTACTGGGAGCCTTGAGTTCTGACAGCCCAATAGCGAAATTCATCGACAAGCGGGGGCCGGGGCTGCATCATGTCTGCATTTATGTCGATGATCTGGAGAAGAAACTTTCAGAGCTTAAAGCAGCGGGCGTCAAACTGATTGATGAAAAACCGAGGGTGGGCGCAGGTGGAAAGAAAATAGCGTTTGTTCATCCAGTCGGGTTTAACAATGTCCTGATTGAATTGGAACAATCCTGACAACCTGCAGAACCAGCCACCGACATTATCGGCCACCGATATTATCGGCCACCGACATTATCGGCCACCGACATTATCGGCCACCGACATTTCTGGCAATCACATTGTCAGCTACCAGTAATACTGGTTACCAGCAATGCTGGTTACCAGCATTGCTGGTTAGCTGGTAAAATTCCTTTTCAAGCAGTTTTCTACGGCTTCAACCTTCTGTTTCAAAAATTCCTGGCGATCAATAGCTGCATGATAGACAAAACTTCGCCCGACCTTCTTTCGAGTCAATATCCCTTTTGCGGCAAGCCGTCCCAGTATGGTCATAACAGTTGTGTAGGCCAGGTCATTCCCTTCGCCCAGGTAGTACATTGCTTTCTTAACGGTAAGCTCCCCCTTGGTCCAGGCAATCTCCATCAGCCTTGTTTCGGTCTTGCCCAGAAAAACCGATAGGCCCTGACCATCCGGATCAAAATAGAAAGAGTGATGCGACACTATTTCGGTTTGGCCTCTTTCTTATCTTTGAAAATAAAGGAAGCTCCCAGTGCTATGATTGCAATCGGGACAAAGTAGTCCCAGGTGTCACCATAGATTATGTCCAGTTTTTCCAGGAGCATCAAGACTCCCATCATTAGCAGGAGAAGTCCGACAAACATAATTCCACTCCCCGATCGGTTAGGTTAATTCTCTCAAACGATTTACGATTACATTCGCTATTGCTTCCAGCATCAGGCGATCCACTTCCTTAAAGAAAGAGGGCTGGTTGGAGTCAATGTCAATTTCACCAATGACCTTGTCGCCATCCATCAAGGGGACAACAATTTCAGACTTGGTGGTTAAGGAGCAGGCCAAAAACCGTGAGTCGGCTTGTACATTGTCTACGATGATAGCTTTCTTCTCGGTTGCGGCCGCCCCGCAGATCCCCTTGCCAAGTTCTATCCGGGTATGAGGGGTCTCCGGCCCAACATACGGTCCGACTTCGAGAATCTTATCCTTCAGCAGGTAGAATCCGGTCCAGTCAAAATCTTCGGAGAACTGGTCAATGAGTCCTACCGCCGCTTTGAGGACATCCTGTTCATTGTTTTGTTCGCTGATAGCTATCCGAACATTGTCGATCAATTGTGATCTGGCGTCATCCATTTATAGTGCCTCTCTAATAGCAGCCAGGTTTTCCATGGGGGTTTCCGGAGGAATTGAGCAGCCGGGACCAATTATCAGACTGGTTGGGTCGGCCATCTCTTTCAGCCGATCAACCTGGTAGGCCATTTCATGCGGGGCTCCTTTAAGCAGCCAGCCATTTCGGTCACAACCGCCGACCACAACCGGCTTGTCCAAAAAATCAATTCCTTTGTCCAGGGGTATATTGGTAGGGTCATCACTATCCCAGTTGATCATCTTGCTCCGGTAGTCAAGGTTGGACAGCTCTTTAAGATAATTGTTGGAGGAGCAGACGTGGAAGAGGTTGATGGCATCCTCACCGGCGGCCTCAATGACGGGGAGATCATACGGCAATCCGAATTCTTTGTATTCATTCCAGTTGATCAGGTTGCCCGCCGCCCACTGGGTGGTGGCGTAAAATATCCCGTCGGCTCCCGCGTTTCTCAGTTCTTCCACAAACTTGATATATGTTCGGGTGATCGCTTCAAGGGCGCGCTTGATCTTCTCCGGATGAGAGCGCAGGTGATCGGCCAGCATTTGGTCGTCATCCACCATCCGTCCGGCAATAGCCAGCGGCGTAAAGACCGTCATTAACAGCGGCAGTTCCCGGTCTGATTTTTTGCGGATCATAGAGACGGCGCTAAGTAGCTCGGAAAGAACGGGAGCGGTGATCTCCAGCTCTTCAATTTTGTCCCAGTCATTGACCGAGTTGATTGGAAATTTTGTCTTGGTGTGTTTTACAAATTCCTTTTTGGAATATTCCTGCACCAGACCCCAGTCTTCCACATGGAAATCCGCTCTCGGATTGATTTTCATGAAGTCCCAGTCAAATTTCTTCTGAAAGTACAGCATAGCTTCCGCGAGCCCTTCGGCAGAATCTTCCATGTGGAAGAAATGCCTCCAGAATGAAGCGGCATGTCTGTCCGGCTTTTCACCGGCGAATATCATCTGAAGTCTCTCAAGGTGGGAATATTTACTCATTCTGTACTGCCTAACTTCTCGGTTGTATCGGTTCGGTAACCAATCGGTTTTCAATTGCTCCCGTCAAGCCAATGACTGGGCATGCTTGGTTGGCGCTAATATAGGTTCTAACCGCTGACTGGTCAACGATGTTCAAACAATGAGCAATCATCGGTTAATCAATTCAGGCTGATGGAGGGGAGCCGAAAATAGGAGTGATTGGATAGCTACATATTTCATCTGATAAAGAGGACATCATTGTGCCAGCCAGGATTCTCGTGATTGACGACGAAGAGTCAATGTGTAATTTTATGGAGATTATGCTCTCCAAGGAAGGTTACAGTGTCGACACAGCCCCTTCCGGTCCGGACGGGCTCGATAAAGTTCATGAGTCCGACTACGATCTGATTATCGCCGATCTCAATATGCCCAAAATGACTGGTATTGAGCTGCTTCAGGAAGTTCGCAGCTTTCGCGAGGACCAGGAGTTAGTGGTAATGACCGCCTTTGCCTCAGTTGATACCGCTATCGAAGCTATGAAAAAAGGGGCGGCAGACTATATCACCAAACCGTTTAAGGTTGATGAAATCAAGCTGGTCATTGAGAAATGTATCAACCGCAAGCAACTTCTAAAGGAGAACTCCAATCTCAAAAGGCAGCTGCAAGCGGACAATTCGTTCGACAAATTTGTCGGGACCTCCAAAGATGTGGAAAAGCTTAAGGAGCTTTGTCGACGGGTGGCGGATTCGGACTCGACCATTCTGTTACGAGGGGAATCCGGTACCGGTAAAGACCTTATCGCCCGCGCCATTCACCAGCACTCGGCCCGCTCCGCTGGCCCGTTTGTGGCAGTCAACTGCGGGGCGCTTCCGGAGAATCTCCTTGAATCGGAACTGTTTGGTCATAAGAAAGGCTCCTTTACCGGAGCTATAAGAGATAAAGAAGGGTTGTTCCAGGCGGCCCAGGGGGGGACGCTCTTTCTTGACGAGATCGGGAATACTTCGGTTGCAATTCAAGTAAAACTGCTTCGGGTCCTTGAAGATAAGAAAGTAACGCCGATTGGTGAAACT
>JARGFS010000069.1 GCA_029211095.1 bacterium
CTACAGGGGAGTGTTTCCGGACGCGGGTTCGACTCCCGCCGCCTCCACCATTAACATTTAGACAAACCGATCCTGTTGCCGAGTCCGGCACGCGGGATCGGTTTTTTTTGTCTTTATAAATTAGCGACTTACGTCGATTAGCGCGTTCTACCGAACGCTCCGCATTCACTCCCGTTTCGGGAAATTTCCTTCTACTCTCTTCTCTGTAGCCACTTTCTTCTCCGTTTTCTCAGCTTCTGCATTGGGCCCAAGTCCAGTGGGATTGGGGTTGTTTAAAGCCTGCTCCTGCTCGGCCAATTCCTTCTGATACTGCCGAAACGCCTCGGCAATTCCGTCAAACAAATCATTAATATCCATCAGTTTCTCCTGTGTTTCGGGTTTCTCTGCACCTTACTTACCGGAGAAACGGAGAACGTGTCGGGCCATTGGAATATTTTCTTTGGTCATGTCCTTCCCGATGGGTACTGGGTCGGCAAGAAATTCGGCTAAACTCGGTTAAATCCGGAAAGAAAACTTGATTTTTTCATTTCATCTATATATTTTTAACCCTGTTTAACCTAATGTAGCCGGATTATGCCCCTATGGGATGCCGTCCGGTTAAGCAACTTGACGAGCCGCTCTATGTCGAAAAAATGAGGCGGCCCTCAAAGAATGATGGAGTCGAAAATGGAAGACAGATGGTTGTCCGTAGATGAAATTGGAGACTATCTCGGGATCAAGCGAGATACCGTCTATAAATGGATAAGCGAAAAAGGCATGCCCGCCCACAAGATCGGTCGTCTTTGGAAATTCAAAAAAGAACAGGTCGATGGATGGGTTGAGGCTGGTGGTGCAGCAACAGGAACAACAGAAGATCAGGCAAAGACGATGCCGGTGAAAAAGAATTTAAAGCAGTCTGGAGGCAATAATGAGTAACAACAATACGGGCGCAAATCTCGGATTTGAAGATAAACTTTGGATGGCGGCTGACAAGCTACGCGGCACGATGGATTCTGCTGAGTACAAGCATGTGGTACTCGGTCTGATCTTTTTGAAATACATCTCCGACTCGTTCCTTGAAAAATACGAAGCATTGCAGGCTGAAGAATTTGCCGATCCTGAAGACCGTGATGAATATCTGGCGGACAATGTGTTCTGGGTACCCACGGAAGCCCGTTGGAGTTTTCTGCAAGGCAAAGCCAAGGACCCTAAAATCGGTCAGTTGATTAATGAAGCCATGACGGCTATTGAGCGGGACAACAAAACGCTTAAAGGCGTTCTGCCTAAAGACTATGCCCGTCCCGCGCTGGATAAATCCCGCCTTGGTGAGCTGATCGATCTGATTGCCACCATCGGCCTGGGTGATGCGGAGAGCCGAAAGAAAGATATTCTGGGTCGGGTATATGAATACTTCCTCGCCAAGTTTGCTGAAAAAGAAGGCAAAGGAGGTGGTGAATTCTATACGCCTCAGTGTGTGGTCAAGCTTCTGGTTGAAATGCTGGAGCCCTACAGCGGCCGAGTCTATGACCCGTGCTGCGGTTCGGGCGGCATGTTTGTTCAGGCGATCAAATTCGTTCAGGCCCATTCCAACGGGAATGGGAATGGTAACGGTGTTCCCAATGGCGTGAAGCGGGATATTGCCATTTACGGGCAGGAATCCAACTACACCACCTTCCGTCTGGCAAAGATGAACATGGCTATTCGTGGGATTGATGCCCACATCGAATGGGCCGACACCTTCCAGAACGACAAACACAAGGATCTCAAAGCCGACTACATCATTGCCAATCCGCCGTTCAATGACGAGGACTGGCGATTTTCAAAGGTGAAAGAAGATGTCCGCTGGGCATTCGGCACCCCTCCGGCAGGCGGACCTCGCAAGCAGAAGGACGGCTCAACAATCAATGTGGATGGCGGAAACGCCAACTATGCGTGGATTCAGCACTTTGTTCATCATTTGAGCCCGGGAGGAACAGCCGGGTTTGTTCTGGCCAACGGTTCCATGTCCACCAACACCTCCGGCGAAGGTGAAATTCGTCAGAAACTGATCGAGGCCGACATGGTGGACTGCATGATTGCCTTGCCCGGCCAGCTCTTCTACACCACCCAGATTCCGGTCTGCCTCTGGTTCATGACCCGCTCCAAGAAAGCCGATGCCAAACGCGGTTTTCGTGACCGTCAGGGAGAGACCCTCTTTATTGATGCACGAAAAATGGGTTCGCTGATTGACCGGACACATCGTGAGCTTTCATATGATAGCCCGGAAAGTGAAATTGCTGAAATAGCTCGCACCTACCACGCTTGGCGTGGAGAGAAAAAGGACGGCAACTATGAAGACAAGCCCGGTTTTTGTAAATCCGCTACTTTGGAAGATATCAAGTCACATCACTATGTGCTGACTCCCGGCCGCTATGTCGGAGCCGAAGCCATTGTGGATGATGGGATTCCCTTTGAAGAGAAGATGGCTGAGCTTTCCGACACTCTCTATCAGCAGATGCGGGAATCCATCGAGCTGGATGCGGTGATTCGAAAAAATCTGGAGGTGCTGGGCTATGGAGAATAATTGGCGAGAAAGTACATGGGGTAAAGAGATATCTCTCGAATATGGGAAACGACTCCAAGGCTATAAAGATGGAATTGGCAAATATCGTGTTTACGGATCAAACGGACCTGTGGGTTGGACGAAAGAATCGTTAGCACCTGGGCCAGGAGTGATTCTTGGACGCAAAGGTGCTAACAGAGGTGTTGAGTACTCGAAAGAGCCCTTTTTTGTCATTGATACAGCTTACTATGTAAAGCCGAAAACCGAACTGGATATGCGGTGGCTATATTACGCCATCAAACATTACGACTTAGGTGAAATTAATGATGGATCACCTATTCCCTCTACAACACGGGCCGCCGTTTATGTCAGTAAGCTTCAAGTCCCAGACATTACCGAACAAAAAGCCATCGCACATATTCTTGGTTCATTGGATGACAAAATAGAACTGAACCGGCGGATGAATGAAACGCTGGAGGCGATGGCTCAGGCGTTGTTTAAAAGCTGGTTTGTGGATTTTGATCCGGTGATCGATAACGCTCTTGCCGCAGGGAATGACATCCCGGAGGAACTCAAGGAACGAGCCGACATCCGCGAAGCGCTTGGTGATGCCCGTAAACCAGTGACGGAAGAAATCCAGAACCTTTTCCCTTCCGAATTCGAACACACCGAAGAGATGGGTTGGATTCCGAAGGGGTGGAAGGTCAGCACTGTTGGTGAAGAAGTGGAAATTGTGGGAGGTGGTACGCCGAGTACTAAAGATGAATCTTATTGGACTTTAGGAATGCATGCATTTTGCACCCCTAAAGACATGTCTACATTGCCTACCAAAGTTCTTCTTAACACAGAACGGCTATTAACAGATAAAGGAGTCGCAAAGGTCAGTTCGGGGCAATTGCCTTCTGGAACTGTTCTGATGTCTTCAAGAGCTCCTATTGGTTATTTGGCAATTGCAGACGTTCCTGTCACCGTAAATCAAGGCATTATTGCCATGCTAAAACAGGAACGGTTTAGTGAGGTATTTCTTTTGTGTTGGGCCAGCTGCAACATGGACAAAATTATGGCAAGAGCGAATGGCAGCACATTCCTTGAAATTAGTAAGAAGAACTTCAGGCCCATTCCGTTTCTGCTTCCAGACGATGACATTCGGAAAGCCTTTAACAGGCAAACAGACACTATTACAAAGCGTTTAATATCCTGCACCAGAAACATGAAAGAACTTTCGGCTATTCGCGATACTATTCTACCCCAGCTCCTGTCGGGTGAGATTCGGGTTCCAGAGGCTGAAAAGCTGGTGGAGGATTTAGATAGAAACGGAGGCGGCAATGGCAAGAGCTGATTTATTAACCAGCTTGGTTAAGTTCGGTGTGAGTGGTGACAAGGCCCGGTTTCGCAAAGTGGCCGAAACCATTATTGCCGAAGAACGCGCCAAGCAGCATACCGTTCTGGCGGACAAGCTCGAAAAGCTGCTCCAGCATTCCGAACCGGAAAACAAGCCGATGACTAACGGAACCGTCTCTCCGCTTTCGACTCAGCGGATTGATAACTTGCTGCATGAGGTGTCGCCGCAAAAACGACTGGATGACCTCATACTGCCTGAAGATGTAAAACAGATCTGCCGGGAAGTGGTACAGGAACATCACCGGGCAGATTTGCTGCGTTCCTACAGTCTTGAGCCTCGCAATCGGGTGCTTCTGATCGGCCCTCCGGGGAATGGAAAGACATCACTGGCAGAAGCCTTAGCAGAGTCATTGATGGTGCCGCTTTATGTGGTCCGCTATGAAGGTGTTGTCGGAACGTACCTTGGTGAAACCGCAGTCAGGCTGCGCCGATTGATTGATCATGCCTGCACCCGTAAATGCGTTCTCTTTTTTGATGAATTTGAAACGCTGGGTAAAGAGCGCGGCGACACCCATGAGACGGGAGAAATCAAACGTGTTGTCAGTTCGTTGCTGATGCAGATCGATTCATTGCCAAGTCATGTGGTGGTGATTGGTGCAACAAATCATCCGGAGCTTTTGGATCGTGCGGTCTGGCGGCGTTTTCAGGTAAGAATGGATTTGCCGGAACCGACTCACGCCCGCCTTGAGGAATGGTTTGAGCGCTTTCAGCGAAGGCTTGATCTTGACCTTGGGTATACTGCAGGAACGCTGGCCAAGAAACTCTATGGGTTGAATTTTGCCGAGATCGAGGAGTTCGGAACAACGGTCTTCCGTCAATATGTGTTGGAACAGCCGGATGCGGATATGAAAGGCATTATCAGCCGGACGCTGAAACACTGGGCTGCCCGTTCCGCAAAAATTGAGCAGAATACCGGGGGGACTGATTAATGGCGGAGTTACCACTTTTACTTTTCCCGTCACCGGCACTTGCTGAAAGAACTAAACGAAAAATGGTTCCAGGCAAAGTACATATGCCTTCTTTCACAAGGCAAGGTGAACGCTTGCCGCCTATTCTTCAAAACCTTCAAACATCCTTTAACGCTCGCTGCGTTGAACTACAGCAGTCACCTGCGGGTATTGTTCCGGAACAAGTTCTCGTAATTGAGACCATTGGCAACATAGAAAACTTCGCTAATGCAGTTAAGAAAATTCCCGGTCTTGAGTGGATGGGAGAGATCGAAGCAGATGAAATTGTACCTGATGAAGATTTCTATGACGATAAAAAGCCGGAAAAGGAATTGAGTGGCCGACTCTATTTGATCATGAGCAATCAGACTGCACTTAATGAAATGCTCTCGTTGTGGAAAAAGTATCAGAAAAATCCACAAATGAAATTTGAACGTGGTTTTACCAGATTCAGAGATGTTTATGACCACCTAAAAAGCATCAGACGATGGGGAGTTGAAGACCGACTGGCCGAACGTGAAGTTTTTGATGCGTGGAAAGAAGATTTAGACGGTGAATACGGGCAACGACCTGTAAAATTTGAAGCAGAACTTTGGTTTAAGGGTGATGAAAAACAACGCAGGGAAAGCGAAAGTATTGTTTCCGGATTAATCCAAGAACTCGGTGGCAGTGTAATTTCTCAATGCGTGATCCCCTCGATTGCTTACCATTCAGTCCTCGGAGAAATTCCAGCTCAAACTGCCCTGCAAATTCTTGAGCATCCGGAAGTGGATCTCATCAAGTGTGAAAACATCATGTTCTTCAGGCCAACCGGTCAGATGGCTACAGGAAAAGAGCCGGTTGAAGGTGACATCGCTGATTGCACAGTTTCCGCTGATGATCTACCAACAGGTGATCCGTTTGTGGCTGTGCTTGATGGTCTGCCACTTGAGAATCACAGACTTCTTGCTGGAAGACTGATTGTGGATGATCCGGATGACTGGGCCTCGGAATACCCGGCCATTGATCGTCAACATGGTACGGCCATGACTTCCCTCATCGTCCACGGCGATCTTAACGAGGGTTCCAATCCGTTAAGCAGGCCTATATATATCAGGCCGATTATGAAGCCGAACCCGACCGACTTTAATTCGCCAAAGGAAGAGTGCATTCCCGAGGATGTTCTTTTTGTTGATTATATCCACAGGGCAGTGAAACGGATCGTGGAAGGCGAAGGTGATGATGAGGCTGCGGCACCTACGGTAAAAATTATAAATCTCTCTATAGGCGATCGTGCCCGGCACTTCTCTCAGGTCATGAGCCCGCTTGCACGCCTGCTGGATTGGTTGAGTGCAAAATATAACGTGCTGTTTGTTATAAGCTCTGGAAACCATCGTGAGCCAATTGATACAGGCATCTCCAGTCGTGAGTTTGAAGCCTTAAATGGCAGCGACCGCGAAGCTCTGGTCGCAAAGAAAATTTATGAGGATGCTCGACATCGGAGATTGCTATCACCGGCAGAAAGCATCAATGGACTGACCGTTGGAGCCATTCACCACGACAGCTCGCAAAATGGCCCGATTGGGTACTTGGTGGATGTCTTTGAATCAGCTTTACCAAGTCCGGTTTCTGCATTTGGTAACGGTTATCGAAGAGCTATAAAACCAGATCTATTATTTTCCGGCGGGCGGGTGCTTTACAGTCAATCCCTCGGATCAGGAAATACCTCTCTCCAATTCAGTAATAGAAGAATTGCACCCGGGAATCAAGTGGCGGCTCCGAGCTCCCAAGCCGGTGAACTGAATAAAAGCCAGTTCTGCTGTGGAAGCAGTAACTCTGCAGCATTGACGAGCCGCGCTGCGAGCATCTGCTATGACTATCTGGCATCGATTTTCTCCGAGCAGGCCCCGGACGATGATTTCGCGACCTTCCGTGTTCCCATTCTTAAGGCCATGCTGGTGCATGGCTGCAGCTGGAATGAATTGGGAAGCAGACTGGATGAGCTATTGCGAACCGATGATAACGGCAGGCAGATAAAGAATTGGATCTCAAGATGGGTTGGATATGGCGTCCCCGATCTTGGAAAGGCATTGGGATGCAATGAGCAACGGGCAACTCTTTTAGGCTTTGGACAGTTAAACGATGGAGAGGCACATGTCTATAACCTGCCATTGCCTCCGTCGTTGAGTGCCCAGCGTGAATGGCGTAAATTCACCGTCACACTTGCATGGCTTTCGCCTGTGGCATCAACTACCCAACGTTACCGGGAAGCCCAGCTTTGGTTTGACTTTGAAGATGGGAAAAAATCACGCGAAAAATTGAGCGGAAAACTCCGTGTAACCGGCATTAACAGCGACAGCGATGCAACTCGAAGAGGAACCGTTCAGCATGAAGTCTTCGAAGGCGAAAGCGCCGTCGCTATTTCTGATGGAGATACGCTTCAGATAAAAGTGAACTGCCGCAAGGATGCCCGGAAGATTGAGACTCCGGTTGCGTATGGTCTCGTTGTCTCCCTTGAGGTGGCCGAGGGTGTCAATTTACCAATCTACAATGAGATCCGTACTCGGATTGCACCTGCAGTTGAAATTCGTGCTGGAGGGCAAATCTGATGGAATCATTATTTTCAACTATAAAGGGATAGCTCATGTCTGGAATCAAGCCATGGGCTGTTGGCCCGTTTGAAATGCTCTATCATGCAGAGACGCACTTCCTTAAAGGCGAAGATTTCGACCGAAGGATTGCTCTGATCTCTTTTGACAATGCCATTGAGGTGGCGATCACCACCTATCTTGCTTTGCATCCTATACAGCGTGGACAACGTCAATATCAACGCACAGATATTGAAACCTGGCAGCGGAATTATCATACAAAGCTGGATTTTTTCTATCAGGAAGTCGGTAATCGAAGTCTTCCGGAGCTGGTAGAGAAAGCCGATATCATTTTCTACCACCAGAATAGAAACGATCAATATCACAATGGTGGAGCCGGAGTGCCGGAGCTTCATAAACTCGAGGGTATTCGGCAGGCGGCAATCTGGATTTTCAGCACACTGTTTGATGTGACAGACACCGACACAATCTTGCGGGAAAAAGTCGAAGCGGCAAAACGCGATGAAAATCCTCATATCCGTGAACTTGAAAAGGATCGCGCTATCGATTCAGAACACGGAATGACCGACATTGCGGGCATATCATACTACACCAGTGAAATATTATTTAACGTAGACTTTCAGGCATACAAGGAAATCGGAGAAGAACTGTTGTCTTTGCAGGAGCCTGATGAAGAAAATACGGAGGACTCCTGATGGGCAATATGACGGAAAATATTCTTGAGGAAACTTGCCTGTACTGGCTTGAAGAGCTTGGGTGGAACACGATCCATGGGCCGGACATAGCACCGGATACGCCTGATGCTGAACGCGATAGCTACTCTGAAGTTATCCTGAAAGATCGTCTTAGAACTGCTCTCTCACAAATCAACCCTGACGTTCCTGCTGTCGGCATTGATGAGGCCGTGAAGAAGCTGCTCGTGACAGATTCTCCGGACCTTCTTGTCAACAACAGGAATTTTCACCGCCTTTTAACGGATGGCGTCGATGTCGAAGTGCCGTCAAGTGACGAGTATGGTGGAACAAGGCATCTGAAGGTCTGGCTGGTTGATATCGAGACAATAGAAAACAATGACTGGCTTGCCCTTAACCAGTTGACGGTTATTGAAAAGTCTGTTGCCGGACAGTCTGAAGTAAACCGCCGCGCTGATGTTGTACTTTATCTGAATGGCCTGCCCATCGCGGTGCTTGAGCTGAAGAATCCCGGCGATGAGAATGCCACCATTAAGCATGCGTTCAATCAGCTTCAGACGTACAAAAAGGATATTCCATCACTGTTTACCACAAACGAATTGCTGGTGATATCCGATGGGATATTGGCCCGCTCCGGAACGCTGACCAGCGGCTGGGATCGTTACATGCCTTGGCGAACGGTTTCAGGCGAAGAGGTTGCGCCCAAAGGTACACCAGAGCTGGAAACGCTGGTGCGTGGTCTTTTTGAAAGACGTTACTTCCTTGATTACATTCTTAACTTTGTAGTTTTCGAAGATGATGGCTCTAAGCTGATAAAAAAGGCTGCTGCTTATCATCAATATTGGGCTGTGAATAAAGCGCTCGGTTGCACGCTTTCTGCCTGCGGTATCGATGGTGATCCAACAAAGCTGATTGGTCGGTTCCCATCTGAACAAGAATCTATGGAAGTAAGGGAAGATTCTCCCGTCTATGGGAAAGGCACCAAGCATTTCGATGGCAAGAGAATTGGCGTTGTCTGGCATACGCAGGGCAGCGGAAAAAGCCTTTCCATGACGTTTTATTCAGGCAAGGTTGTACGGCACCCGGACATGGGGAATCCGACCTTGGTCATCATTACTGACCGGAATGATCTTGATGACCAAATCTTCGGGACGTTTGCCAACTGCAAGGACCTTCTCCGGCAGTCTCCAGTACAGGCCGGAAACAGATCACACCTCAGGGAGCTTTTGAAGGTAGCCTCCGGCGGCATTGTTTTTACCACGATTCAGAAATTCATGCCGGACGAACGTGGGGATGTTCATCCGCTGCTTTCAGCCCGTAATAATATTGTGGTGATTGCCGATGAAGCGCACCGAAGTCAATATGACTTCATTGATGGTTTTGCAAGGCATCTGCATGATGCATTGCCGAATGCTTCATTTATCGGTTTCACCGGTACGCCTATTGAAAGTGATGACAGAAGCACCCCTGCTGTTTTCGGTGACTACATTGATAAATACGACATTCTCCGTGCTGTTGAGGATGGTGCAACAGTCCCGATTTATTATGAAAGCCGCCTTGCCCGAATTGAACTGAGCGAAGCCCAGCTCTCGGAAATCGACCCCGAGTTTGAGCAAATTACCGAAGCCGAGGAAGAAACGGGCAAGCAGAAGCTCAAAACGAAATGGGCAGCCCTTGAAGCCATGGTTGGAGCTGATGACCGTATCAAATTGGTTGTCAGGGATTTGGTTGCTCACTTTGAGAAGAGATTGGATACGATGGATGGCAAGGCCATGATTGTATGTATGAGCCGCCGCATCTGCGTAGACATTTATAATGCTCTCAAAGAGATCCGTCCTGACTGGCATAGCGATGATGAGTCAGAAGGCTTTATGAAAATAGTGATGTCCGGCTCAGCCTCGGATCATATCGACTGGCAGCCGCATATCCGTAACAAGGCCGGACGAGAGGATTTGGCCAAGAGGTTTAAAGACCCGGGCAACGGCCTCAAATTGGTTATTGTCCGCGATATGTGGCTCACTGGTTTTGATTGTCCAAGCATGCATACCATGTATGTCGATAAGCCGATGAGCGGTCATAACCTGATGCAGGCTATTGCCCGTGTAAACCGTGTGTTTAGAGACAAACCCGGCGGGCTTGTGGTTGACTACATTGGATTGGCGGATTCCTTGAAAAAAGCTCTTGCCAATTACACCGCCAGTGGTGGTAGAGGCGATGCCACTATCGATCAGGAACAGGCAGCGGCGGTACTCATGGAAAAACACGAAGTCGTGCGTGATATGATGCATGGCTTTGACTATCGCGCTGTCATTGAAGATATCCCGGCCAAAAGAATATCTGGAATAACGCAGGCAATGGAGTTCATTCTTGGTCAGGATGATGGCAAGAAGCGTTATCTCCCGGCTGTATCTACATTAACAAAAGCATTTGCTCTGGCTGTCCCACATGAAAAGGCGATTCAAATTCGAGATGAAGTCGGCTTCTTTCAGGAAGTCAGGGCTGCACTCGTTAAAACAACGGGTGATGAACAAGGTCGGACACCGGATGAAATAGATTCGGCAATCAAGCAGCTTGTTTCAAGGGCTGTTGCTTCAACAGAAGTCGTTGATATCTTTGAAGCTGCTGGAATGGACAAGCCGGACATCTCCATTTTGTCTGATGAGTTTTTGGAAGAGGTTAAAGCTTTACCCCAAAAGAATCTGGCTCTTGAGCTCCTGAAGAAACTGATAAATGATGAGATAAAAACACGTTCTAAAAAGAATGTGATTCAAGCGCGGTCTTTTGCAGAGATGCTAGAACAGGCCGTCAAAAAATATCAGAATCGCGCCATTGAGGCTGCCGAAATTATTCAAGAGCTGATCGAATTGGCTCGGGAGTTACGCAAGTCAGAGCAGCGAGGTGACAGTCTTGGCTTAACCGAGGATGAGGTCGCCTTTTATGATGCTCTGGCCGACAACGGCAGTGCCAAGGATATGATTGGCGACGAAAAACTTCGCACCATAGCACAGCTGTTGGTTGAGCGTGTAAAGCGCAGTGTCTCTATAGACTGGACTCTGCGGGAAAACTCACGGGCACAAATCCGGGTAATGGTTAAACGAATACTCCGCCAATACGGCTATCCACCAGACTTGCAGAAAGCTGCCACTGAGCTGGTCATCGAGCAGGCAGAAGTGCTCTGTAAGGAGTGGAGTGTGGAATGAATGCATTTACCCCAAAATTCACCATCACCAACCGGATGACGGCCGCGATCACGCAGATCGAACGGGCGCGCGGTTTTCTGGAAGCGGCGCGACTGTCGGATGATTGGGTGCGGGATATGGGCGCTGAGGCGTTGATCAAGGAGGCCCATCATACAACCCACATCGAAGGCACGCAGCTCACGCTGGATCAGGCGGAGCGGCTGTGGCGCGGCGAAACCGTTCCTGAAGCCGATCCGGATGACACCCGGGAACTGCTAAATTACCGATCAGCCTTTGAATTCGTTTCCGATTGCCTCGACAGCGGCGACCCAATCACCGAAGGGCTGATTCGGGAAATCCATCGAAAACTGGTGGAAGGCGTGCGAGGCGGTAAAGCTGATCCGGGCAACTATCGTCGCATTCAGAACTATGTGGCCAACTCCTCCACGGGTGAAGTGATCTATACCCCGCCTTCAGCGGTTGAGGTCCCTATCATGATGTCGGAAATGGTCAAATGGCTGAATGCTGATCTTGAAATACATCCGGTACTGATCAGCGGGATTGCTCAGTTTCAATTGGTGCACATTCACCCATTTCTCGATGGAAATGGCCGAACCTCGCGTCTACTATCGACGCTCTGCCTGTACAAAGCCGGATACGATTTTAAGCGCCTGTTCACCATCAGCGAATACTACGACCGTGATCGCCCCACCTTCTACAAAAAGATCCAGAGCGTTCGTGAAAAAGATATGGACATGACCGGCTGGCTCGACTACTTCATCACCGGCCTCGAAACCCAGATGATCGAAGTCAAGGAGCGCGGCGAGCAGGTCATCCGTCGCGATGTATTGGTTCAAAAACACAGCCTGAATGAACGGCAAGGCAAAGCCCTTGGCTACCTGCTGCAAAATGACAAGCTGACCATTCAGGATTTTGAAAACATCTGCCCCGATGTAAATCGACGTAGCCTCCAGCGCGACCTCAAAGGAATGCTGGATAAGAAGCTTATTTTGGAGATCGGCGCAGGACCAACAGACCCAACCCGCCACTATGTCTTAGCGGAGCTATGACAAGCTGTGACACGAAGCTGTGACAAAGCTATGACAACTGCTGTGACAGCAACTTGCGACAAACTCACGACAAAACTTGTGACATGGCCACTTTCAGACTCAGGTTTGTAGAGTTTTTACAGGAGGCCTCCGCGCGGGAATCGAACCCACGTCCGTTCTCTGTTTCGGGAAAATGTAGAGAATTAAATTTCCCTCGGCGTCCGGCATTCTGAATGAGTTTGATACGTGGTAAGGTGTTGAATAAACAGGGTTTGCGGATGTATTTTGGTTTAGAGAATGGATTGGGGTAAGGCTCCGTGTCCTCCACCATTAACAAAAGACAGACCCGTCCACTAACCGCGTCCGGTTGGTGGGCGGGTTTTCTTTTTCTGCGTATTGTCAGCGACTTGCGCCGCTTTCAGGATGTCGGCGCTGCCGCCGCGATCACTCCCTTTTCGGGACTCTTGTCATATCCCGCTTCTCTTTCGCCTCGAAATTCTCCGCATTGTTACCCCCATTCTCCGGACCTCGTCCGGTTTCCTGCATTTTTCCCTGCAACCGCTGCTCGGCGATCTCGTCGGCAAACTGGTTGATACTCTTCATGATTCCGTCAAACAGGTCGTTGATGTCCATGGTCGGTCGCTCCTCGTTTTGGTTTATGCCCTTACTTACCGGAGAGACGGAGAAAGTGTCGGGCGTTGGCTGATTTTTTTCGTGCTGGCCTTCTGGGGGCTTACTTACCGGGAGGCGACTGCATGTGTCGGAAAATTCTGAAATAATCGCCAACTTCCCGCCAAATTTCAGCTTTCCACATGCGTTGTCACCTGCTATATTGAGGACCGTATTTGTACGTTGGGCACACTGCGTTCCCTTGCCGCCGGTGAAATGGTGGCGCACCAGGAATTGAGGCAAACCGATATGGCAAAGGCACCGGAAAATTTTGCGGAGACGGTCAAAGAAGTCCGCCAGCAACTGGGGCTCAGCCAGGAAGAGCTGGCTCACGAGCTGGGCGTGAGCTTTTCCACGATCAACCGCTGGGAAAACAGCAAAACGGTTCCCTTCAAACTGGCGAGAAGGCAATTCGAGTCCTTTTGTGTGCGGATGAAAGAACAGGGGAAGTTGAAGCATGACCAGGACTGAGGCCCAAACCCGTGCTGAACTGATTGACAGCCAGCTCGCCCAGTCGGGCTGGAACGTCAAAGACCCCACCCAGGTCATCGAGGAGTTCGACATCCTGACTCCGCTTCCCCTGGGTGTTGCCGAACCGCGCACCCCTTACGAAGGCCATCAATTCAGCGACTATGTGTTGCTCGGCAAGGATCGCAAGCCCCTGGCCGTGGTCGAAGCCAAGAAAACGAGCAAGGACGCTGCCATTGGCCGCGAGCAGGCCAAGCAATACTGTTACAACATCCAGAAACAACTGGGTGGCGAGCTGCCGTTCTGCTTCTACTCCAACGGGCACGAGATCTATTTCTGGGATCTGGACAACTACCCGCCGCGCAAAATCGTCGGCTTCCCGACCCGTGATGACCTTGAGCGGTTTCAATATATCCGCCGCAACCGTAAGCCCCTGACCCAAGAGTTGATCAACACATCCATCGCGGGCCGCGACTATCAGATCCGCGCCATTCGCGCCGTACTGGAAGGTATCGAACAGAAAAAGCGCGACTTCCTGTTGGTGATGGCCACCGGCACCGGCAAGACCCGCACCTGTATCGCCATGGTCGATGCCCTGATGCGTGCCGGACACGCCGAAAAGGTCCTGTTTCTGGTTGATCGTATTGCCTTGCGCGAACAGGCGCTGGCCGCCTTCAAGGAGCATCTGCCCCACGAGCCTCGATGGCCTAATGTCGGCGAGAAGCTCATCGCCAAGGACCGCCGCATCTACGTCTCGACCTATCCCACCATGCTCAACATCATCCGGGACGAGTCGCAGCAGCTGTCACCGCACTTTTTCGATTTCATCGTGGTCGATGAAAGCCACCGCTCGATTTACAACACCTATGGCGAAGTCCTCAGTTACTTCAAGACCATCACCCTGGGCCTGACCGCCACGCCGACCGACATTATCGACCATAACACCTTTCAGCTCTTCCACTGCGAAGACGGCCTTCCCACCTTTGCCTACACCTTCGAAGAGGCGGTTAACAACGTACCGCCTTATCTGAGCAGTTTTCAGGTGATGAAGATCCAGACCCGCTTCCAGATGGAAGGCATCAGCAAGCGCACCATCTCACTGGAAGATCAGAAAAAGCTCTTGCTGGAAGGCAAGGAGATCGAAGAGATCAATTTCGAGGGCTCCCAGCTCGAAAAGCAGGTGATCAACAAGGGGACCAACGCCCTCATCGTCAAGGAGTTCATGGAGGAGTGCATCAAGGACCCGAATGGCGTGCTCCCCGGTAAAACGATTTTTTTCTGTTCGACCAAGGCCCATGCCCGGCGCATCGAAGAGATCTTCGACAAGCTCTTCCCGCAATACAAAGGCGAGCTGGCCAAGGTGCTGGTCTCGGATGACCCGCGCGTCTACGGCAAGGGCGGTCTGCTCGATCAGTTCACCAACAATGACATGCCCCGCGTCGCCATCAGCGTTGACATGCTCGATACCGGCATCGACATTCGTGAAATCGTCAATCTGGTCTTTGCTAAGCCGGTCTACTCCTACACCAAATTCTGGCAGATGATCGGGCGCGGCACCCGCCTGCTGGAGACCAGCAAGCCCAAGCCCTGGTGCACGGAAAAGGATGTGTTCCTCATCCTCGATTGCTGGGACAACTTCGAATACTTCAAGCTGCAACCCAAGGGCAAGGAGCTCAAGCCCCAGATCCCCCTGCCAGTGCGGCTGGCCGGTTTGCGGCTGGATAAAATCGAAAAGGCCATCGCCCTTGCGCAGGCGCAGATTGCCGAGCGTGAAATCGCCAAACTGCGCCTGCAGATCAGCCAGCTGCCGCAAAGCTCCGTCATCATCAAGGAGGCGGCCGCCGCGCTGGCCCGGATCGACGAAAAAAACTTCTGGATCACCCTGAACCACCAGCGGCTGGAATTTTTGCGCAGCGAGATCAAGCCGCTGTTCCGCACCGTCTCCGAGGCCGACTTCAAGGCCATGCGCTTCGAGCGCGACCTGTTGGAGTACTCACTCGCCCGACTCAGCGAAGAGAAGGAAAAAGCCGAAACCCTCAAGGAAGGCATTGTCGAGCAGATCAGCGAACTGCCGCTGTCGATCAACTTTGTCAAAGTCGAAGAGGCGTTGATCCGCGCCGCCCAGAGCAACCAC
>JARGFS010000006.1 GCA_029211095.1 bacterium
CCTGTCTCGCCCGGCCCGTGCCAGAACCCCCACGGGACGAGTCCTCCCTTCGGGCCTGCGTGGCGTCGGCAGGCCGACGCCACCGGGCAGCGCATCACGAGACCCACGCCCGCGAGGCCCACAGCAGCGCCCGGGCGTCCCTGCCACAGAGAGCATTCATGCCCACGTCGAAGCCAAGAACCATTCGCGCGCCCCGTGGAACCGAACTCAGCTGCAAGGGCTGGGTGCAGGAGGCGGCCTTGCGCATGCTGATGAACAACCTCGACCCCGAAGTGGCCGAGCGCCCCGAGGACCTCGTCGTCTACGGCGGCAGCGGTCGCGCGGCCAGGAGCTGGCCGGCGTTCGACGGCATCGTGCGGGCGCTCCGGCGGCTGGAGAACGACGAGACCTTGTTGGTGCAATCGGGCAAAGCGGTGGGGGTGCTCAAGAGTCACCCCGACGCGCCGCGGGTGCTCTTGGTCAACTCCATGCTGGTGCCCGCCTGGGCCACCTGGGAGAAGTTTCGCCAGCTGGATAAACTCGGCCTGATTATGTATGGCCAGATGACCGCCGGAAGTTGGATATATATCGGCACCCAGGGAATTATCCAGGGGACGTACGAGACTTTTGTTGCCTTGGCCGAAAAGCATTTCAAAGGGGAGATGACCGGGAAATGGATTCTCACCGGCGGGATGGGTGGAATGGGCGGCGCTCAGCCAATGGCCGCAACCATGTCGGGCGCTTCGATTCTGGTGGTCGAAGTCGATGAGTCCCGGATCAACCGGCGCATCAAACAGGGCTTCTGCAATGTCAAAGTCAAGACGCTCGACAAAGCGATCAGATTGATCAAAGAGCATACCAAATCCGGTGAGCCGATTTCAATCGGGCTGATCGGCAACTGTGCCGAAGTTTTCCCGGAAATTTTCCGCCGCGGGATCATCCCCGATGTTGTCACCGATCAGACTTCGGCCCACGATGAACTTAACGGCTACATTCCCGAAGGGCTCACCGTGATTGAGGCTCGTCGGCTGCGTACTAAAGACCCGAAAGAATATATCACTCGCTCGTACGAATCAATGGTCAAGCACTGCAACGCCATGCTTAAATTCCAAAAGGCGGGTTCGGTCGTTTTTGATTATGGCAACAACCTTCGTGGTCAGGCCAAAACCGGCGGGCTTAAAAACGCTTTTGATTATCTCGGTTTTGTCCCGGCCTATGTGCGGCCACTTTTCTGCGAAGGAAAAGGTCCGTTCCGTTGGGCGGCCCTGTCCGGTGACCCCAAGGATATTGCCGTCACCGACAAGATTGTGCAGGAGCATTTTTCATATAACAAACCGCTCATGCGCTGGATAGAGATGGCCCAAAAACAGATTCCGTTCCAGGGTTTGCCAGCCCGCATCTGCTGGTTTGGTTATGGAGAACGAGCCAAGTTTGCTGATATCGTCAATGACTATATCAAAAAGGGAAAGATATCCGGGCCGATTGTTATCGGTCGTGACCATCTTGACTGCGGCTCGGTAGCTTCGCCAAACCGGGAGACCGAAGGAATGATCGATGGTTCCGATGCTATTGCCGACTGGCCGCTACTCAACGGTCTGCTCAGCACCGCATCGGGGGCCAGCTGGGTCTCGCTGCATCATGGCGGCGGAGTTGGGATTGGAAATTCTATCCATGCCGGACTGGTTGTGGTGGCCGATGGAACCAAAGAGATGGCTACTCGCCTCAACCGGGTCCTGACCAATGATCCGGGCATGGGTGTGATAAGGCATGCCGATGCCGGTTATCCGGCAGCTAAAACGTTCGCCAAAAAGAACAAAATCAAAGTCCCCATGCTTAAGAATCGTTGACGGTATTCCTGCTATGAGCCAACCGAAAAAAGCCACACTGCTAATCAAAAATATCGGCCAACTCATAACAATGGCCGGTCCGGTCCCTCGGTTGGGGGATCAGATGAAAGAGCTGGGTATTATCGAAGACGGCGGTCTGGCCGCCGCCGGTGATGAGATTCTTGCTGTCGACAAATCGGACCGGGTCGAAGGTCAGATTGAATTGGCCGAAGGGTGCGAGGTGGTCGACGCCAAGGGAGGAGTGGTAACTCCCGGCCTGATTGATCCGCACACCCATCCTGTTTTTTCCCGCACGCGCGAAGCGGAATTTGAGATGCGCATCCAGGGAAAATCCTATATGGAGATTGCCGAAGCTGGTGGGGGAATCCGCTCTTCGGTCCGGGACCTTCGCCAGACCGACTCCGAGACACTTACGGCCAAAACAAAAAAACGTCTTGACCGCATGCTGACCTACGGGGTGACGACTATCGAAGCCAAGTCCGGCTACGGCCTGTCAACCGAGTCGGAACTAAAACAGCTGGAGATTATCAGGGACTTAAACAGCATTCACCCCGTGGACATGGTCCCAACTTTTCTGGGAGCCCACGAAGTGCCGGATGAATACCGGGACAAGCGGGATGACTACATAGATTTGGTCATAAATGAGATGATCCCGATCGTGGCTGAGAAAAAGCTGGCCGAATTCTGTGATATCTTTTGTGAGAAGGGTGTCTTTGAGATAGAGGCCTCCCGGAAAATTATGACGGCCGCAAAAAAGGCCGGGCTAAAACTGAAATTCCATGCCGATGAACTTGCCTCCATTGGAGGAGGAGAACTGGCCGCGGAATTGGGAGCTGTCTCGGCTGACCATCTTGTTTATATCTCCGATGCCGGGATCAAAGCGATGGCCAAATCCGGCACGGCGGCGGTGCTTCTGCCCGGGACAACTTTCTCTCTGGCGGGGAAACAGTATGCCCCGGCCCGGAAGATGATTGAAGAGGGGGTGATTGTCGCTATCTCCACCGACTGCAACCCCGGTTCCAGCCACTCAGAATCGCTCCCGTTTATGGTCAGTCTGGCCGCCTTGCAACTAAGAATGACGGCAGCCGAGGCGATTTCGGCCATAACGGTGAACGCTGCCTGTGCTATTAGCCGGGGCGGGAAAATCGGCCAACTGATGGCCGGTCTTAAAGCGGACGCAGTTGTTTGGGATATGCAGGACTACCGGGAGTTGCCGTATCATTATGCGGTCAATCTGGTCAGCAAAGTCGTCAAATCCGGGAAATTGGTGAAAATCTAAAGTTGCCAGCCGGGACCATCTTGAGGCCAATAATTGGAACGGTTAAAGAGCTTTTTATGTTTAAAACAGTGGTGAAAACAGTCTTTCTCATAGCCCTGGTTGCCCTTGCCGGTCTGTCCGGGTGTGGGGTCTATTCCTTTAATCCGCGGGGAAAAGCCTCATTTGAATCAATCTCGGTCCAGCGTTTTGATAACCAGACGGTTGAGTACGGGCTTTCTGATCGAATAACCGATGAGATTATCGATGCCTTCATCGCCGATGGTACTTTCAAAGTGCTGCCGGAGTCAGGCGCGGAGGCAATCCTGGTCGGCACGCTTACCCGCTATGACCGGAGGCCGAACACCTATGATCAGAATGACCAGGTGACTCAGTATCGGGTGGAAATGGACTTCTTGATTACGATGAAAAATCCGGCCGATGGTTCCGATATTTGGAGTGAACGCCTCAATCCAATTGGGATTTATGATATCGACGATGAGACCGAAGAAGAAGGTCAGCAAAGAGCGATTGCCCTGCTGATTGAGAATATAATCAACAAGTCTACAAAGAGCTGGTAACTGATAAATCGATAACTAAGAAGCAGGCACCGATCCGGTTGATCTAAATATGGTTGACATATTCGACCCGGTGCGATAGTATCGACAAGAACTACTGTTGCGACCTGACATTGTTGATCCGCAGCGTAGTTGCACGAACCGAAAGGAATGGCATGTTATTGAATCCGAGAAAACTTCTCCCACTGTTTATCATTCTGTTATTGATTGCCGCCAATCTCTTTGCCAAAGATAACGCTGATATTAACTCCAAAGCCGGAACAACCGCTTTTCCTTTTCTTAAGATCAATGTCGGCGCACGAGCGGTAGCGATGGGGGGAGCTTTCACCGGCCTTGCCGATGATGAGTCCTCGCTCTATTACAATCCGGCCGGGATCTATTCCTATGACAAGAACCACTACATTCTCGGATACCACAATTACTTTGTCGATATTCAGACCGGGTTTGCCGGGTTCATTCGGCAGCTCAATGACAAGTACTTCCTGGGCGGTTATATCTCTTATCTGAACTATGGCAATTTTGTTGAAGCCAACGATCAGGGGGAAGTAACCGGTGAGTTCTCCGGAAGTGATATGGTTGTCGCGGCCAGCTTTGCCATGCGACCCAAATACTCATACAGTGCCGGAGCAACTGTAAAGCTTATCTATGAGTCTATACAGGAGTTCAGTTCTACCGGTCTGGCCGTAGATTTGGGATTCAAGTATATCGGTGATCGGGAAAAACATAGTTTTGGTATAGCTATTCAGAATCTGGGCAGCCAGCTATCCGCTCTGGGAGTTGAGAAGTTTGATCTTCCGCTCACTTTCCGTGCCGGTGGCGCATTCCAACCTCGGGGACTTCCCCTGACCCTGGCCATAGACCTGGTTAAGCCGAACGACAACGATCTTTATGTAGCCATTGGCAGTGAGTATTTCTCTCTAAAACCACTCTACCTAAGGATGGGATGGAACAGTTTTGGAAATAATTACCGGGCCCGGGATTCCGGAGATAAATGGGCCGGTCTGACTTTTGGAGTCGGGTTTGATTACAAGGAATTACAGCTCTCGTATTCCCTGGCTCCCGGCGCCGAGTTGGGTGATAGTCACAGAATAACCTTAACAGGGCATTTGAATCCATGAGACAAAGTAAGTTGATGATAGCTGTTGTAATGCTTGTTGCGGCAGCAACACTGATAACCGCCTGCGGACAGGATTCGCAAAGCGATCCCCGCGAAGTTGTGATTTCGCTATTTGGCGCCATGGAAAGGGACGACAAAGCCGCTCTGGCTCACCTTCTTGACCTGGCGGAACTAATGCGAAATATCGACCAGGACTATGCCTTCCACAGCGATGATACCCCCCGCGTCTTTACATCCCCTCAGCAGATTCTCGAAGACCTCACTGATAACGGCTTGACCAAAAAGCGTTGGTTCTCGTTGCAGAGAATAATCAGCGACACTAATGTCGATGGATCCACGGCTACTGTTGAAGTCACTTTTGTTGATAAGGGCGCATCCAAAGGGTACAAGACCAAGTTTGGACTGCATATTGTCAATGGTAAGTGGAAGATTTATTCTTTCAGGGCAATTACCAGTGAGGGGTAAAAGACTTCTGGCACTGCTGGCAGCTTCCTCCTTTTTTGGATGCGGCACCAAAAGCGGTACCGAACCCGCCGTGAGCGTGGCGGAACTAAAATCACAACATGATTCCGGTGTGGAGATGTATGTTGTCGATGTCCGCACTCAGGCCGAATTCAATGAGGGGCATCTGGAATTTACCGATGATCTCATTCCGTACGACCAGGTAGATGAGCACCTCGCCCAACTCCCCGATGACAAAGATGCCCTGATTTACTGCTTCTGCCGGAGTGGCCGGAGAAGCGGCATTACTGCCAACGTTCTTCGCTCCAATGGATTCAACAACGTCTTCAATGTTGAGGGCGGGATTATTGCCTGGAAGGAAGCCGGGTATCCGGTTGTAACTGACTCCTCGCCGTAAGCTGACCGGTCAGGAAGGGTGGCAAAAAAGAAGTTTACTGACCGCGCTATTCGGAATAGAGGGGGAATCCCGAGAAAACAGCAATCAGTAAACTTAATTTATTATATCAAATCCGCCCGCCCCATGTCAACAGTATTCGGGCCCAGGAGGCAGGGTTAGATCACAAATCTCCGATTCAGTGCCACAGCGCTTCCCGTAACAGCATGTGAAACAAGCTTTTAGTATAAACTAAGATGACTTATAATGAGTTTGCTCCGCAATTAAATAATTGCTGTTTAACCGGACTTCGCTGTCAGTCCCCTCTTTTCCCTTCAAAATCGGGCAACTCTGGCGAAACCGTACGGACAAGTCTATGATTTAATTTCAGGTTAAAATATATTGCATAAATCGGCTCTCTGGAGCGTTATTAATCTGAATCTGGTCGACTTTTTGGGGTTGTGAATTCCAGGACACTCCTTTATATTATCGGCCTTGGAAAAATAGGAGATTCTTTTATGCGCTCTGTTTGGATATTGACTGTCTTTGCCTTGATATCATTGGCTGTAGTAGTAGGCTGTTCTGATGACTATGTTCTTCCTCCGGACTCGGTTATTTCCGGAAAATACGAGGGAGTCTATGTGGTAACTGAGGACTATGGCAGCAGCCAGGCCCAGGAACACACGCAGTTTATTGTATTTGAGTTCATAGACTCATCCTCCACTTATATTATGAGAATTGATACGGAGAAGGATTTTGACCCTACATTTTCTGTATGCCGTGTAGATGGCAAGTTTCTTTTCACCGATGGCGTCACTTTGCTCCAGCTCCACTCTCTACCGGATGAGCAAGCCGATCAAAATGCCTGTGACCGGAAATTTAATCCCGAAGGCCTCTTTACTCTGATAAAATCCGGTGAATCCGATAGTCTCCGCCTGACCCAGTTTGACAATGCGGCTAAGGTGTTCAAGGAGATAAGAATAGGTAAAGTAGCCTCCGAGTAATTTTTTTGCGACAAGAATTCTATTACGGCCCACTTCCTGTGGGCCGTTTTTTTTATCTCAAAACAGCCAGAAATTAGCAATTGGCGAAATTTGACTGACAGCCTCTGTCAGTCCTATGGCCTATGCTGCAGGCAGGGATAGCAGTTAGTCGCTGGCCGAGAGATCAGATTGCCAAATAGGGGCAATTCAGTGGACGCCGGGAGTCACCAGCCAAAAGGAATCTGATCAGTCCGGCCAGGTTTTTTGGAGAGCGCCCGGCCTGAATCTGGTTGAACCCGAGTCCCGGGGGGAGGCTCGGGCGAGACCTTGATCGGCCCGGACCGTCCGGTAGGATTTAATACTCTAAGGGAGAATAGACTAATATGTTATCAAAAGTAATCTCAAGCGCCACGATGGGGGTCGATGCCTACACGGTCGAAGTTGAGACCGATATCCAGCAGCAACTTCCGGCTTTTGTGACGGTCGGTCTGCCCGAGGGGGCCGTGCGAGAATCCAAGGAACGGGTCACGGCGGCAATCAAGAATTCAGATTTTGTTTTTCCGGCCAAACGAGTCACAATAAATCTCGCCCCGGCGGACATCCGCAAGGAAGGCTCCGCTTTTGACCTTCCGATTGCAGTTGGAATTTTGGCCGCAACCGGTCAGATCTTAAAAGACAGGGTTGATGACTACGCCATGCTGGGAGAACTGTCACTCGATGGCGCCCTCAGGCCGATTCCCGGCGTTCTGCCAATGGCCATGAATCTCAATGGTTCCAATGGACTCAAGGGGATGATTGTCCCCAAAGGGAACGCCCGTGAAGCAGCTATGGCCGGAACCGTACCCGTTTTCCCGGTGGAATCTCTGCAGGAGGCAATCCATTTCCTCGAAGATCAAAGGAGCATTAGTCAGTTCACGGTCGATGTTGAGGAGGTCTTTCGCAACTCGCACAATTATCCGATTGATTTCTCCGATGTCCGGGGCCAGGAATCGACCAAGCGCGCCCTTGAGGTTGCTTCGGCTGGCGGACACAACATAATCATGATTGGCCCGCCCGGTTCGGGTAAAACCATGCTGGCCCGAAGAGTCCCGACCGTCCTTCCGGACATGACTATTGATGAAGCTATTGAAACCACCAAGATACACTCTGTCGCCGGAAGGCTCCCCGATGACTGCGCGCTGGTAGCTACCCGACCGTTCCGATCCCCCCACCACACCATTTCCTACGCCGGCCTGGTTGGGGGAGGGGCTATTCCCAAGCCGGGCGAAGTTTCCATGTCGCATCATGGCGTGCTATTTTTGGATGAACTCCCGGAATTCAAAAAGGACATTTTGGAAATGCTCCGGCAGCCGATGGAAGATCACACGGTGACAATCTCCCGGGCCATGACCACGCTCAGTTATCCTGCTTCGTTCATGCTGGTAGCGGCTATGAATCCCTGTCCGTGCGGTTATTTTGGTGACACTGATCACGATTGCAACTGTTCCAGTACGGAGATCATGCGCTATATGTCCCGTATCTCCGGCCCGCTGATGGACCGGATTGATATCCATATCTCGGTTCCTTCGGTTAAGTTCAAGGAACTCTCATCTGATGCTTGTGGTGAGCGCTCCTCCGATGTTCGCGCTCGGGTCAACGAAGCGCGCCAGCGCCAGCTTGAACGATTTAAGGACGAGAAGGATATCTTTTGCAATGCTCACATGGAGTCACGAGATATCCGCAAGTATTGCAAGATTGATGATAAGTCCGAGTCACTGCTGGGAATGGCGATCACCAAACAGGGATTGTCGGCCCGGGCTTATGATCGGATTCTGAAAGTGGCGCGAACGATTGCCGACCTGGCCGGTTTCGATGACATTCAAACCGGCTTCATTGCCGAAGCGATCCACTACCGGACCCTGGATAGAAAGCTCTGGGCGTGAGGCATAGAGTCTCTAATCGCTCCGCGCAAAATTCGCAGGGGGTGTGAGCTGACAGAGTAATCGCTAGATGACACATTCAGAGCGGCAGCTTTCCTGGTGGAACAGTTTCTGGAATGGAACAGAAGTCCCAATGATGGGGTGGCCCACTCTACGGACGTTACTCTTCATAGGTGATCAACTTCATCCCTTGTCGCTGTCCGAAGGAACAAAAACGAGTTGAGCCCGCCAAGTCAGTTACTGCTCTACCACCGGTAGGTCATGCTCAATCTCTTTGTCGACACGATGTCCCAAAACATAGTCGGCCTGCATCAAGGTATGAATCTCACGGGTGCCTTCGTAAATCGAGGCGCCCTTAGAGTTCCGGTAGAACCGCTCCACCGGGTATTCATCGGAGAAACCATACGCCCCATGCACCTGCACCGCATTCGCCGCCGAAGCTTCCGCTTCACGACAGGCGACCCATTTGGCCAGCGAAGTTTCCCGAGTAGAACGCATCCCCTGGTTCTTCAACCAGCCCGCTTTCATCCAGAGCATGGTCGAATACTGATAACCGGCCTCCATATTGGCGATCATCTGCTTCACCAACTGGTGTTCCTCGATCAACTTTCCAAACGTCTGCCGCTCTTTAGAGTATTTCACGGAGGCATCCCGGCAGGCCTTTATCAATCCGCACGATCCGGCCGCAACGGTGTACCGCCCCTGATCCAGACAGAACATAGCGATCTTGAATCCCTCTCCCTCTTTGTAAACAAGATTCTCTTTAGGAACTTTAACATCCTGAAACGAGATATAGCCAGTGTTACCGGCACGAACGCCAAGTTTGCCGTGAAGTGATCCGGTCGTGACGCCATCAAACGCTTTCTCAACGATGAAGGCAGAGATACCACTATGGTCGCGCGCTTTCTTTTTCTCCAGATCGGACCAGGCAAAGACCAAAAAGTAGTCGGCGACATCGGCCAGCGAAATCCACATCTTCTCGCCGTTGAGAAGATAGTGATCCCCTTGATCAACAGCGGTCGACTGCAACCCGACCACATCGGACCCGGCGGCCGGTTCGGTCAAACCAAAAGTGCCTATTTTTTCCCCTTTGGCTGCCGGGGTCAGATATTTTTGCTTCAGCTGTTCATTGGCCCAGGTCAGAATAGGAAGAGAATAGAGCCCGATATGAACCGACAGGATTACGCGCGCCGAAGTGTCTCCGTATTCCATTTCTTCCGAGGCCAACCCCAGCGAGATATAATCCATTCCCAGACCGCCATACTGTTCCGGGATACAGAACCCAAGCAGGTTGGATTCGGCCATTGCGGGCAGCAGGGCCGGGTTCATTTTTTGCTCCTGGTCAAATTTCTGGATATTCGGGATAATATGTTTGGCGGCAACTTCGCGTGCCATATCACGTACAGCTAACTGGTTCTCTGTATAAGCAAAATCTATCATCTGTCTATTTTCTCCTTAAAGAATGAAACGAAAATTCTCGGCGCACTATATAGCATATAACGGTCTGGAAGTCAATTTGTGCCGTCAGCCCTTTCTTGCCAGACCGTCCTGATTTGGCTATATTCGGACTCAATAAGCATAAAGGAAGCAATGTGACTGACCCAATCAATGTAAAAGCTGACCTGATCCCTTACGTACCGGAATATTCCCGGGTGGTCCATTCCTGGATTGATACGGAAGAGACCTATCATGATCTATGCCGGGGGAAGCAATTCCCGCCGCCGGAAGATATTGTCGATAGCTGGCAGCGCGAAGGAGTCAGTTCATTTGTCATGCTTTCCGAGCGCAAGCCGGTCGCATACGGAGAGCTCTGGTATCGCCCGATGGACCTGGCTATGGAAATAGCCCACCTGATTGTCGATCGCTACAGGCGCTCCGAAGGGTACGGCACCAAAATGCTTGAGTTGCTTTATGATCGTGCCGCCCAGCGCGAAAATACTTCCCGCGTGATGATCCATCTTTACGGCGAAAACGAGGTTGCCCTGGGTTGCTACGTGAAAGCCGGTTTTGAACTACTGGGTACCACCAGCTACACTTCCGGCCTGAGATTGGTACGGACAGTTGAATAAGAATGAAAAAAAACTGACAAGAATAATGATAAAAGGATGTAACCGGCCCATCCGGGCATCCAAGTTGTAATTTACGGGAGTAGATCATGTCCGAATACAAGAACCTGATTGTGGAACAAAAAGATGCTATCCTCGTGGTGAAAATCAACCGCGAACGAGCCCTCAACGCCCTCAACCGTGAGACGGTCGATGAACTGCAGCAGCTGTTCAGCTATCATTGGACTGATGAATCAGTTCGCTGCGTTATCCTGACCGGCGGCGGTGACAAGGCGTTTGTGGCCGGAGCCGATATTCCGGAACTGGCCGATCTGGATGTCCGGGCTGGGAACGATCTCTCGGCCAGAGGGCTCTACCTGATGAAGACTATTCAGAATTTCCCCAAACCGGTGATTGTGGCTATCAATGGTTTTGCGCTCGGCGGCGGGTGCGAAATTGCCATGGCCTGCGACATCCGGCTTGCATCCGAGAAAGCAAAACTGGGACAGCCCGAAGTCAACCTGGGGATAATCCCCGGATATGGCGGTACCCAGCGCCTCTCCCGTCTGGTGGGACGCGGCAAAGCGATGCAGCTTATTTTTACCGGTGATATGGTCTCGGCTGTCGAAGCACATCGTATTGGCTTGGTAGACGAAATCTATCCACCGGCGGAACTGATGGACAAAGCGATGGAAATGGCCAAGACCATCGCCTCCAAAGGGCCGTTGGCAATAGCCGCGGCAAAGGAATGTATCAACCGCGGTCTGGATATGGACCTGGCCCACGGCTGTGATTTTGAGAAGGTGCAGTTTGGATCGCTCTGTGGAACCGGCGACAAAAACGAAGGAATGGAAGCGTTTCTGGAGAAACGGAAACCGACCTTCTCCGGCCACTAGCAGAGCTAGGGTTACCGCTTCGCGCGGCGCCAGAGACGTGCTAATAGACTGGCAGTGTTCTGCGACAATTTAGATTCTTGTGGGCGGCAGACGTTCCTGTCTGCCCCAACAGTAGACTATATTTGTAGGGCAGGAGCCCTGTGATCCTGCCAATTGCTATAGCGAATAGACATGGTCTTCGTAGATCAAACCCCTGCGGTTTCGACAATGGAAATAGTAAACCTCTTTTGCCGGGCAATTCCCTTGGACTTCACAATCCGACAAACCACCCTTCGACTCCGCTCAGGATGACTCCATCACCTACTTCTTCCCGAAGAACAGGTAGTCCAGTGACAGTTTTCCGGGGCCCATGAGCAGGATCGCTAAGTATGGAGCCAGGTAAAGCAATCCAAGTTCCTGCTTCTTGAACGGGTCATTGATATGAATGATCAGGACCGCCACCAGCATGGTAATGATCAATGGTATCACTGCCGCCCGCGTCAAGAATCCGGCGGCCAGTGCCAACCCGCAGAAAAACTCAGCGAATACTGTCAGGGCAAGTGAGACCGGGCTGGAGACACCAAGTGGGTCAGGGAACTGATGCATTCTATCACTATAGCCAATCAGTTTTCCATAGCCGTGACCGAGAGACATGATCAGTCCGGTCGCCAAACGAATAACCAACAATCCGACCGCAACTCCGGCTGAATTCGAGTAAGAACCTTTGCCCAGCACCCAATTAATAAGTGATTTCATCTTTGCTCCTTCATCTTTATCAGTCGTCAAATCTTTCTTCACCAAGGACAGATTCAAACAGCCTGTCATAAATCGGCCCGCGCGGAGTCAGAGTTGATTGATACAACACCACCCTGGCAAGCTCAGCCTCCAACGGAGGGAACTTGTAATCAACAAGAGCATCGGCCACTTTGCTGATTTCGGCATTACGGCGTACTCTTCCCAGGGTCAAATGCGCCCGGAATGGTTTATTCTCCAGTTCAAATCCGAGTTCATGCATCCCGGCATCAATAGACTTGGCCATCTCAGTCAGAGAGTCGATCGCTTCCTGCGCTCCCAGCCAGATCACCCGGGGCCGCCTCAGACTTGGAAAGCAACCCAGTCGGTTGATTTGCATTTTCACCGGCTTGAATTCGCGGACATTATCGGACATTGATCTTTTGATTGGCTCAACCAATCTCCGGTCAGTTTCACCCAGGAATTTAAGGGTGAGGTGGATGTTTGTTGAGACGGCCCATTTGACGCCGTCATGGTTATCGTGCCGCTTCAGCTCCGAAATAGTTTTGCCGAGTTGTTTTTCGACGAAAGCACCGAGCGGAAGGGCTATAAAAAGTCGCATACTCTATTTGATATCGAGGATTTCTCGTCGCAGTAGTTCCAGTGCGGCATAACTGGCCCGGATACGGTTGCTGTTTCGCTCCGTTCCAAAGTTATACTTTTTGGCTATGCTGCTATGGGCCGAGGCCAGTCCAATCCAGGTGGTCCCGACCGGTTTATCTTCGGTCCCCCCATCCGGTCCGGCAATGCCGGTGACTGAGAGGGCATAGCTGGACCCGTAGGCCTGTCGTGCTCCCTCCGCCATAGCCAGGGCGCACTCTTCGGAGACGGCTCCATCCTTTTCAATAATCTCCGGGTCAACCCCAAGCCGCTCAATCTTGGCTTCGTTGGCATAAACAATCCCGCCGCCCACAAAATATCTTGAAGCGCCGCTTACCGAAGTTATCGTCATGCCCAGTTGCCCGGCGGTGCAGGATTCGGCTACACTGAGAGTTTTGTCGTTATCCAGCAGGAGCTGTCCCACGATCCCCTCCAGAGTATCATCATCCCGCCCAAAGATATATTTGTCACATTTTTTAGCAATCTCAGTGGCCAGTGCGTTGCATTTGGCCTGAGCTTCTTCGGGAGTATCAGCCCGCGCGATAATTCTGAGGTTTACGCCCGAGTAACCGGGCAGGTAGGCCAGTTTGACCCCCTGTTCGAGTTTTAATCCGGGGGCAATGAGTTCGGCCAGCCTGGATTCAACTATTCCGGTCGTCTTGAGAGTCGTCGAACTTATATTCTGAGTCGTTTTCAGGGAGAGCAGGTAGGGAATCAATTCGTCTTGAACAATCTGTTCCATCTCTCTCGGTACACCCGGCAGGGCGACAAATATCTTCCCCTGCTCGGCAATGCAAATCCCCACTGCGGAACCGGTCTTGTTCGGAAAGAACCTCGCCCCCTGGGGGAGAAGCGCCTGGTTCTGATTTATCGCCGGCATCTCAATCCCTCGCCGGGCGTAACGCTCCTTGATTTCGCTGAGGATATCTTCGTGGAAAATCAAGTTCCGTTTGAACGTCTTGACAATCGCCTTCTTGGTAATGTCATCATCGGTCGGACCCAGACCGCCCGTAGTCACAACCAGAGAGGCGCGTCTCATAGCCAGACGGAAAGCTTCTTCCATTGATTCGATGCTGTCACCAACCGAAGTTGTGAAATTAATAATATAACCGGCCGAGGTCAACTGGCGACAGATAAAGGCACAATTGGTATCAACCCGAAACCCGGTGACCAGCTCGTCCCCTATGGTAATGATCTCAGCGTTCATAAAAAGAGAGCCTCTGTTTAATGGTAGTACCGGTTCAGCAGCAGGATGATCAGTTGGGTGGCAATATTAGCCTGTATCCCGGCTGCGATATCATCCATCGTTATACCCCAGCCGCCCGGAAGTCGTTCAAACTGCCTGGCCGGCGGAATCTTTACAACGTCAAAAAATCTAAAGGTAAAAAAAGCGATCAGGTAGTTTGCGTAACTGAATGGAACCAGCAGGAGAGCGACAAACATCCCCCCCCACTCATCAATGACAATCTTGCGGGCATCATGCCCGTAGAATTTCTCAGCTTCGCCGGAACTCCAGACCGATGCTACAAAGGAAATAAGCGCTGCTGCAGCCATGATTGTCGTATTATCTTGAATCAAGAAGATCGCAATCGCCAGAGCCGGAAGTGTCCCCCAGGTACCGGGAAATGGTTTCATCAGGCCGGAGTAAAGTCCGGTCGCCATACATTTGACAATCAGTTCTTTCATGCAGTTTATTTCAGCACCGTTTTTATCATAAAGAAGTACTTGATTATATAATCAACGCCCGTCCAAAATGTTATCACAGCCGTGGTCCAGATGAGAATACCGAAATAGAATTGATAATCAAATTGAAAAAAGGAAAGAGAAGGACTCTGGTAATATTCCAGTATAGCGATCAGGTTGATGTAGGCCAATATGATCCCTACCGAAGTCAGCTGGAGCAAGGTCTTAACTTTGGCCCACCAGGTAGGGGAGATGACCACGCCGCGGTAGGCGGCCAGAAGTCTCAAACCGGTAATGGAGAACTCCCGCCCAATGATCAGCATGACCGGCAGGGGTGAAACGAATTTTAGGGCGATAAAGGCGATCAGGGCCGAAGAGACCAGAATCTTATCCGCCAGCGGGTCCATGAATTTACCAAACCCGGTTACAATCCCGTACTTTCTGGCATAGTAACCATCGGCAAGGTCGGTCAGAGCGGCAATTATAAACAAGGCCAGCGATGACAGACGGAGGTAGAAATTATCGACAATCAGCATATACATAAATACCGGGGCGATAATTATCCGTAACAGGGTTAGTTTGTTAGGCGTATTCATGAGGTTCCCAAGTTACGTGGCGGCACCTTTACTGTCAATCGTAAAGGGGAATCACTGTCCGGGTATTCGTCTGAGTTGAGGAAGAGAGCGGCAGAAGATACTCTCCTGCCGCGGCAGTGGATCAGGACCGACTTAGTTGTTGGCAATCAGCCAGTCTGAGATGAGAGCAATGTTCTCGGGAGTCAGTTTTGCTCTTTCCCCATATCTCTGAACCAGGATTGGCCACTCTTCGTCACTCTTGTTGGCCGGATTCGGAAGCCGGTGACAGGCCTGACAGTTCTTTCTAAAAGAAACGGCGGCAGGTGACTGATCCTCAGCCTGGCTGGCCGGCTGGCAGGCTGAGAGCAGCGCTGCCGTTACGGTCAGCAGTACTATTCCGGAAAAGAACTTAGCTTTCATGAGTTACAGTCCCACACCCATGAGGAAGCGTACCCGACCATCGTTGCTGTCATCGGTGAGCCCGGCAAGATAACCAATCGTATAGAAGATTGGGCCGGAGGCATATGAGAAAGAGGGACCAAAGTAGAAAGCGGACTCGCTCTCTTCCCCCTTGCGAGTCTCATACCTTATCACCGACTCAACACCAATAGAGTAACTGAAACTCGGAGCGTAGGACAGACCGATATCCGCCCCAAGTTCATGCTTTGGTTCTCCGGGTGCCCAGAAGAATTCATACAGCGGGTTTATGGAAAAGTTGACCTTGTCAAAATCCTTGGCCAGAATGAGCTTGGCTTCCAGTTTATTCTGCTCTTTGAGGTCAATCTTGCGCCGGTACTCAAGGTAGAGTAGAGGATCAAGGAATGCGGTGCCAGGGTCGGCCAGGCGATATCTCGTGCGCACTTGAACCGCATCCCACTTGAAATCTCCGCCCTCAGGCTGCGAATAGATTTGGTAGATAGCCATATCCAGATCATCAGTCAGCCCGTGCTCAACCTCGAGCCGGTATTCCCAACTGTCAGATTCATCGAGCTTGGTTGTCTGGTAGAATTCGAGTTCGGCGGCATCTTTGGGGACCATTGAATACTGGTAGGTCCAGGCGTATTTGCGCCGATCAGCCTTGAGAGTGGGGACCGCGATAAGCAGTACCAACAGCGATAGAATAGCTCTCCTGTACATTTTTGCTCCTTTAATGAAGTAGTTACTCATTTCATTTACAGCTCATAAATGAAAATGAAATTCATTTTCATTTATGTCACAGGATATAGTACAAATAGAGTTCTGTTTTGTCAAGAGGATTGTCGCCGAAAAATGCGGAATTCGGTCAGCTCTTTATATCTGGATTCCTAAGTTATAGACAAGCAGATAATAGATACCAACCAGAAGAAAAACGAGGGCCGTGATTCGCTTGGCCCAGATGGCTATTTGCCTGAGCCGGTCAAAGACGGAACTGACATACTGGGTAAAGAAGCTGATCAGCACGGCAAAGAGGACAACCGGCAGCGAAGAACCAACGGCGTAGGCAACGGGCATACTGATCGCTGAGCTATGATCAATGGCCAGCGGGATGAGGGATCCAAAATAAAGTGCGGCAGAAATTGGGCAAAATGAAAGGGCAAATAACAGGCCCAGAAGGGCCGAGCCCGTAATTGAGCCATCGGCCAGCCGGTTGCGAAGCTTTTCGCCCGCAGAAAAGCCGGGCATTCGGAGCGGAATCAGGTCAAACAGCAGCAATGAGACGACAATCAAAATCGGGCCGATCAGCTTGTTGAAATCCAATTGAAGAAACATGGCCAGTTCCGAGACACTCATGAAGCTGAAGACAATGATAGCGGCCAGAGCGATATAGCTCACCATCCGACCCAGAATGTAGGCCAGTCCGGATTTCAGAACCAGACCCGGTTCATCCACCCGCTTGCCGATAAAAGTCATGGCTGCAATATTCGTGGCCAGGGGGCAGGGGGAGATTGAGGTCAGAATTCCTAACCAGAAGGCGGAGCCCAGGGCCGCCCAGAAAGAGAGTTCCATCACTTCTCCTGATTATTGATAAACTGCTCCGTACTGCTCTGGATGTAGGCAGTATATTTCTCTTTGTCTCCCACCAGTTTCCAAATCTGATCCAGATTAACCCAGTCAGTCTCCTCTCCATCAATAACTCTTGAGAGAATCACCGACTGACTAATAAGCTGGTAATCTTTGGCAATATGCTCGTTCCCTTCCTCTTCAAAATTTACTACCTGCCATTCCAACTGTCCCTGTTCAATCTGGTCGGCAAACAGTCCGGTGATAGCTTCGGCGGTATATTCCTCCAGCTTCATACAGGTGGCACAGCGGCGGTTGCTGTGGAAGTAATAAGCTACGACTTTGCTATCTGAATTGTTCTCTGCTGCCTCCGGTCCGGATTCAGCTTTCATCTCCAGACTGTCTTCCGGCTCAGCCTGTACTACTGCTCCCACTGTGAGAACAAATAGGAGTGTGGTTATAATTGTTAATAGCTGCTTCATTTTATGCCTCTTCATTTTGTAGTTCTCATTCGTTGAGGAACTGTTTCAATTCGTCCACCGAAGGGACCCGGCCGGAAACCACTACTTTGCCATTTATTACCAAGGCCGGGGTCATCATTACGCCAAAACTGCTGATTTCCACAATGTCGGTGATCTTCTCCACCTCACACGACAATTCCAGCTCTTTCACGGCGCTTTCCGTCTTTTTCATGAGTTCCTGACACTTGGCACAGCCGGGGCCAAGAACTTTCACCTCTTTCATAAATCCTCCTTATTGATAGATGGCTCCAAACAGCAAACCGGAGATAGTTGCCATAACTATGACCAGCAGGATAAATACAATAGTCTTTTTTGTTCCCATCACCGATCTAATCACCAACATATTTGGCAACGAGAGAGCCGGTCCGGCCAACAGTAAAGCGAGCGCCGGTCCCTGTCCCATACCATTGCCGAGCAGACCGAGCAGTATTGGAATCTCAGTCAGCGTTGCGAAGTACATAAAGGCCCCGACCACGGCAGCAAAGAGATTGGCTCCCAGCCCATTGCCGCCGACCGCATTGGTAATCCAGTGTGGAGGGATCAGCCCCCGCTGTTCCACGCTTCCCAGCAGAAGTCCCGCAACTATAATACCGGCCAGCAACAGTGGCAGGATCTGCTTGGCAAAGCCAAATGACTGTGAAAACCATTCTCCGGCATCATCTTTGCGAACGCCGGTTACAATGGCCAGCCCAACAAAAGCGACTACAAACGGGATAATCGGCTGGCTGTCAAAGATCAGGCTGGCACCAATAACGGCAGCGGTGGCAAGAGCCAAATGCCACCGGGGGATGGAAAACCAGAGCCAGAGCATAAGGGCGAGCAAGAAACCAAGCAGCGAAGTCAAATACCATTTGGCCGAATACAACTGATACCAGAGACCTGTGCTCTCTTGCGGACTCCCCAGGTTGGCGAATACCAGTATCCCTACCATCGAGCCAAGCAGAAGTCCGTTTTTGGTCGCCGACACTTTCACCTCTTCATCCGGTGTCGCCATTTTAGCTGCGTTCCGCTTTTGCTCTTCAGAGCGAAACAATAGCGCCATTATCAAACCAATGACAATACTAAAGAGCACCGCCCCGACTGCCCGAGCGACCCCGATTTCCACGCCCAGGACCCGAGCGGTCAGAATAATCGCCATAATGTTGATCGCCGGTCCGGCATAGAGGAAGGCCGAAGCTGGCCCCAGGCCGGCCCCCATCCGGTATATCCCGGCAAAGAGCGGAATGATGGTACAGGAGCAGACGGCCAGAATGGAACCGGAGGTAGAGGCTACCCCGTATGAGATGAACTTGTTTGACTCTGCACCAAGATACTTGAGGACGATCCCCTGGCGAATAAAGACCGCGATTGCTCCGGCAATAAAAAAGGCCGGGACCAGGCAGAGGATAACATGCTCGCGGGCGTACCATTTGGCCAACCGGAGAGCTTCGAATAACGGACCGGAAAAGGAAAGCTGATCCAGTGGGAAATAGTAGAATAGACCAAATACAGCTACCATCGCTGTCAATGATTTCCAGGTCCGGTTAAAAAGGTTCATGCTGTCACCTGGAAGCTAACCATCACGCCCAATCCGGATTTGCTGCAGCGGTTCTGCTTTGCAATTAGACTCCAACACAGACTCCACGCAGCCAAAGAAATCCATTACACAGGGGACTTTCAATCGATACCAGACCTGCAGCCCCCGCCGGTTGTCTTCCACAATCCCCACCTCTTTCAAGCGGGAAAGATGTTTTGAGACGGTCGAAATATCATCACCAACCAGATCAGTCAGTTCTCGCACGCAGGACTCTCCCCGGGACAGCCTGTCAACCAGAAGCAGCCGGGTCGGGTGGGCCATCGCCTTGATGATTTTGGCTCTGGCTTTGTAGCGAGCGGTTTGGCTCTCTTTTGTTTCGCTGTTCTTACACATAACTATTTGGCAATATAGCCAAATAGGGGATGGAGTCAATACTCTTGGAAGCAATAATTGCGATGAAGAGAGAGTGGGTTGAAAGTCCGTGGGATTCGGATCGTTGGAGTAAGCGAGCTTAATAGGCAAAAAAAACCCAAGCAGGTCAAACCTGCCTGGGCGGACGATATTAGGTAATCCACAGAAAGAGTAACACTTTCCGATTGCACTTCAAAGATAACAGGATTGATAATTTTGTCAAGGGAAAAATAGCAGCTTTTCTGCTATCCAAACAAAACAACCCGCCACGATCCGCCAGGCTTAAACTATTGTAGTATCGCCGTTTACGATGATTCTACGTATACCGTAGAACTCTACGGAAAAATAAAACGGTCCGCTCTGGTGGGAAATGGCTCAAAGATGCGGCTTTGAGGCCGCTTTTTTGCCCATTGCGCAAGCCACTCTTTCCCATTATCTTCGTTGGTCCATTTAAAGCATTAATCGAAAAAGACCGGACTGGCCCAATTAACCCAAAAGATGGTTGCGTGCCTCTTTCAAAAGCGTATCTTAAGTGGTTTGGCAATTGTAGATAACAGGGCGAAATCGCCTCATTAGAGCGGAATTATGAAACTAAAACATCATTCAGAGTCAATTACTATCGCTTCACGCCTGCCGGTTCTTCCCCTTCGGGATGTGGTCGTCTTTCCTTACATGATCTACCCCTTGCTGATCGGACGCGAGAAGACTATGAATGCTTTGCAGGAAGCAATGATAAGAGATAAGCAGGTGCTGCTGGTTGCGCAGAAACAGGCCGGGATGGATAATCCTTCGGCCAACGACCTGTACGAAATTGGTATCGTGGCCCGCGTTCTTCAAGTCATGAAGATGCCGAACGGCACGCTCAAAGTGCTTGTTGAAGGCTTGGTCCGCGCCCAGGTCAAGAAGATGACCCGCTCTCGTAATTTTCTTTCGGCTTCGCTGGAAATTGTCTCCCCCGGCCCCGTCAAGGCTGACAAAGAGCTCGAAGCTATGTCACGCACGGTCGCCGAGAGCTTCGCCGAATATGTGCGACTTAATCGAAGAGTCCCGGATGAGATTCTCGTCTCACTGGCTTCAATAGAAGACTACCAGCAGCGGGCAGATTCTATCTCCGCTCACCTGCTGCAGAATATTGAGGCCAAGCAGAAAGTTCTGGAAGCCCCGACTATTAAAAAGCAGTTTAAGATTCTGGCCGAAATACTGAAGAGCGAGATTGAGATACTGAAGATTGAGCAGAAGATTGATGGCTCGGTGCGGGAATCAATGTCCCGGAGCCAGCGAGAGTTCTATCTTCAGCAGCAGCTAAAAGCAATCAAGGATGAGTTGGGACAGTACGATGAACCGGCGGCCGAAGTCGAGGATCTCTATTCCAAATTAGAAAACCATGATTTCCCGGAGCAGGTCAGAGCCAAAGCGGAAGAAGAGATTCGGAAGCTGTCCAAGATGCATCCGTATTCAGCTGAGTCCGGGGTGGTCAGAAGTTACCTGGAGTGGATTCTCAACCTGCCGTGGGACACTCATACGGACGACCGTACAAATTTCAAGGAAGTACGCGCCATTCTGGATGGAGACCACTATGGCCTGGAGAAACCTAAGCAGCGCATTCTTGAACATCTGGCCGTGATTCGGCTGGCCGGAAAAGTGAAGGGGCCCATTCTCTGTCTGGTGGGACCTCCCGGAGTAGGGAAAACTTCGGTAGGAAGATCAATCGCCCGCTCTTTGGATCGTGAATTTGTCCGGATGTCTTTGGGTGGAGTGCATGACGAGGCCGAAGTTCGCGGTCATCGCCGCACCTATATTGGAGCCATGCCGGGACGAATAATTCAGGCCTTGAAAAAGGCCGGTTCGTCCAACCCGGTCTTTCTTTTTGATGAGATTGATAAGGTAGGTAAGGACTTCCGGGGCGACCCATCTTCGGCCCTGCTGGAAGTGCTGGACCCGGAGCAGAACAATACTTTTGCAGATAATTATCTCGAAGTTGAATATGATCTTTCGGACATTCTATTTATTACCACCGCCAACAGCACGGCCAGTATTCCCCCGCCGTTGCGCGACCGGATGGAGATAATTCGTCTGCCCGGCTATCTTGATTTTGAAAAAGTGCGCATTGCCAGAAGTTTCCTCATTCCAAAACTGCTCAAAGAGATTGGACTGGACAAAGTCGAAGTCGATTTCAAGGATGAGGCCCTCTTTGAGATAATAGGGCATTACACCCGTGAGGCCGGAGTGCGCGAACTGGAACGTCAGTTGAGCGCCATCCTCCGCAAGTCGGCTGTGAGTCTGGCCGAAGGGAAACGGGTTCGTAAGATCAGTTTTGGAAGAGCCAAGGTAAACAGACTTCTTGGCGCTCCCAAGTATGTAGGAACCAACATCAAGACCAAACCTACCGTGGGTTACGCCGTTGGACTGGCCTGGACCGAAGTAGGCGGCGATGTTCTCCCGGTCGAAGTTGTCCCGATGACCGGCAAAGCGAGGTTGACGCTGACCGGTTCTCTGGGGGATGTAATGCGAGAGTCAGCTACGGCCGCCCTCTCATTTATTCGGAAGCATGCCGAGCTGTTTGGCCTCAAGGATGATTTCTTTGAAACGCTTGATCTGCATATTCATATTCCGGAAGGGGCGGTTCCGAAAGAAGGTCCCTCAGCCGGTGTGACCCTGATCACCGCCGTTCTGTCCTCTTTGACTGCTACCGAAGTCAGGACGGACATTGCTATGACCGGTGAGATCACTCTCACTGGCGATGTCCTTCCGGTAGGTGGTCTCAATGAGAAACTACTGGCGGCCAAGCGTCAGAAAATCGTTCGTCTGGTTGTGCCCGAAAAGAACCGGAAGGATATCGAAGAGCTTCAGGCAGACCTTCTTGAAGGACTGGAGATCAACTACGTCAAGACAATCTTTGATGTCCTGAAACTAACCCTGGTCTCCATGCCGGGTGGAACTAACCGTCGGATGAAAGGGAGTTCCGGACGGATGGCTCGCAACAGTTAAAGGTTAGATATTATTCTTGCAAGACATCACAGCGAGGTGCGACCATCGCAAAGATAACTTCGTGCGAGTTCATTGGATCATTCTTTCAACTCGATCAATTACCCCGGGACCGTCGGGTACAGATCGCCCTGGCCGGCCGTTCCAATGTCGGGAAGTCTTCGCTCCTCAACAAATTGGTCGGGCGCAAGAAGATGGCCAAAGTTTCCACCACGCCGGGGAAAACGAGATCACTGAACTTCTTTATAGTAAACGAAAAATTCTACCTGGTAGACCTTCCCGGATACGGTTATGCAAAAGTATCTCGTTCCATTCGGGAGAGCTGGGGGAAGATGATCGAAGATTACCTCAATCAGTCATCAGATCTGATTGGGCTTTTCCTGTTGCTGGATTGTCGGCGCGAACCAACCGCAGAGGATGTCCAATTGCTGGAGTGGCTGGCCGAACGGCAGATTCCCACTCTGGTAGTCATTACCAAAGCGGACAAACTCAGCCGGGACAAAATAAACAGAAAGAGGCAGCAGGTAGAGAAGGCTCTGGGTGTGGCGACGATAGCTTTTTCCACTCTCTCCGGAGAGGGGAAAGCAGAACTGGTCAGCTCGGTCCTTCAATTGGTAGAAGACAATTAGTAAACTGTTAAGGCATAGATTATGAAAAGAAACGTTGCAGTATTAGGCTGTCAGTGGGGAGACGAGGGAAAAGGGAAGATTGTAGACCTGCTTGCCGCGGAGGCAGATATTATCGCCCGTTCTCAGGGAGGGGCCAATGCCGGGCACACGATTATTGTCGGGGATACCAAGTATGTCCTGCACCTGATTCCATCCGGAATAATTCATCCCGGCAAAATTTGCTATATCGGAAACGGGGTTGTAATTGATCCTTTTGGCCTGAAAGAGGAACTTGATTTCCTGGCTGAGAAAGGGATAGACTATACCGGCCGCCTCTTTGTCTCCGCCGCGGCCAACCTGGTTCTGCCCTATCACAAACTAATAGATGCGGTGGAAGAGAGAAATCGGGGGACGGAATCAATCGGGACAACCATGCGCGGTATTGGTCCGGCCTATGTCGATAAAGTGGCCCGTAACGGGATACGGGTCGCCGACCTGTTTGCCCCGGATAGACTTCGCAACCGCCTTGAATACCAGTTGAAGATTAAGTCGGTTTATCTTGCCGGTTCCGATGATGAGCGGGCCAATATCAATCTTACTTTTGAAAAACTTCAGGAGTTAGTTCCGCTGTTTAAGGAACTGGCTCGGGATGTTTCGTTGGAATTGACTCGCGCGATCAAGAATGGAAAGTCGATTCTGTTTGAAGGAGCGCAGGGAACTATGTTGGACGTTGACCTCGGCACCTATCCTTACGCGACTTCATCAAATACTACTGTTGGTGGGGTGCTCACCGGTTTGGGTCTGGGTCCCAAAGCGATTGAAGAGGTAGTCGGGGTTGTCAAAGCGTACACCACGCGAGTGGGTGCGGGTCCTTTTCCAACTGAACTGGTTGACCGGACCGGGGAGAAACTTCGGGATATCGGGGATGAATTCGGCGCCACCACCGGCCGCCCCCGACGTTGCGGTTGGCTGGACCTGGTCGCCTTGAGACATGCAGTCAGAATCAACGGAGTTGATTCTATCGCGGTTACAAAACTTGATGTACTGGACAGTTTCAGCGAGATCAAGATATGTACCGGATATTCGCTCAACGGGGAGGATCTGAGCGAAGTACCGCTTGATCTGGCGGAACTATGCCATGTCAAGCCGGTATACACCAGTATGGACGGTTGGAACAGCGACACTACCGGCATAACCAAATTTGATGATCTTTCGGAAAACGCCCGGGATTATCTGCGTTATATTGCAGATGATCTGGAAGTTAAGATCAGAATTGTGTCCACCGGGGCCAAGAGACAAGAAACAATATTAGTCTAATCTATAATGAACAGGAGAAATCCAAAATGAAGAGAGTTGTCGTATTTTTGGGCATACTGGCTCTGGCTGTAGCTTTGGCCTGGGCTGGCGACAAAGAGAATTCCGAGAAGCCTGAGAAAGCTGAAAAAGCCGAGGATACCAAGAAAGTGGAAAAAGAGGCTGATGGAGAGATGAGCGAAGACTTGAAGTGGATCACAACTGAGACCGGCCTGAAATATGTTGACCTGGTTGAAGGGGACGGAGAGGAGATAGTCGCGGGCAATGTTGTAAATATGCACTATACCCTCTGGCTGGTTGGCGAAGATGGCAAGAAGGGGAAGCGGATTCAGAGTTCAAAAGACAGCAATCAGCCGTTCAAGACCAGTATTCCCGGCCGCCTGATTCAGGCTTGGAACGAGGGTGTCCCGGGAATGAAACAGGGAGGCACGCGGTTGCTGCTCTCTCCGCCGGAACTGGCCTATGGTCCTCGTGGAATGGGAGGGATGATTCCACCAAATGCAACTCTCTTCTTTGAAATCGAGTGTCTTGAGATTATAAAATAAGAAATCTGTCATAGGATTCGGTTTAAGAGACGTCGTGGGTTCGCGACGTCTTTTTTTATGAAATGTCTTTCCTGAATCAGAGTCAAAAAAAAACGACGCCCTTAAGGAGCGCCGTTAATATCGAGAGGTAAGAAGTATGCTTTGTTAGTTGCTGAAACGAATATAGGCGGAATAAGTGTTCAAATGTCATAACTCTGTCATGACAATAGAGAAATCTCAATTAATTACCCATTCTCCTCGGCAAGCGGTATTTTTTCGTAATTGGTTGTATCGCTATTACTTACAAGACCCGGTTGGCGACGACAGTAGTTATACCCCACCCAAATCAATATTAATCCAAGCAATTCGCCAATGTATAGAGCCTCGGTGTAGCCGGCCCGACTCAAACCGCCACCAACCCCCGGAAGAATAGCGCCGATAGCAATGTAGATATTTCCGATAAAACGGTTTCTCGTTTCCGGCCTTTTCCGATATTGCGAAGCTGAATAAAATGCACCGCCAATCAGCACAATGGCCGCCCAGCTGTTTACAATTGGAGAAACAAGTCTGATCGACTGCCACTCCAACAGTGACCCGTTGGGAGTGCTATTAGCAATCAAGTTCATTCGTATCGGTGATTGTATCACAAAGAAGGATGTTATAGTCACTAAAACAATCAGACTGGCCGCAGAAAAATGACCGGTTCTCTTTCCAAAGAGTAAATAGGCGGTTCCAATGGCGAGCGGAGCTCCTCCTAATAGGGCACCTGCTATATACCATGACTTAAACACCAGTTCGCTATAGCCAAAGAGCGTATAGAGACTCTCCATTAGGGTACCAAGTCCGTATATGGCCACGCCCATTCCCCACCAAAGCAGGTGAATATTCCCGACTGCAGGTGCGTACCGTCTCAATATACTTACCGCAAAAACGGCCGACATCAGAGTTGTCAGTATTGGCAGATAATGTACGACTTGATAAGCAGTCTCCATGAATCCCTTCCGTCAATAGTGATTTTCTCTCGCAACGTAGGCTGTATTACTCCAACATTGTCACAAGATTGTCACTTCCGTAAATCTGCGAGTCATTTGTAGGAGCGGCAGAAATGGGTTGACTTTACTGCTTATGCTGGATATTTTTTGAATTCCTTGATTTGAGAAGATCTTATCGGGGGTGTAGCTCAGGGGTAGAGCATCTGCCTTTTAAGCAGAGAGTCGATGGTTCGATCCCATCCACCCTCATTTATTTTTGACCACCGTGCAGGACCACAGTACGGTGGTTTTTTTTGTGTTCTTGTAATAGAAACTTCTGAAGGGCTAATAATAGGGGGGCAATTAGCTTAACAATCTATTGTGAATTGTCGATTTCAACTTATAATACTATTTAGAAAGAGTTTGAACTAAGGTGGTAGTCAACTTGAAGACTCTCTTGATCGTCCAGATACTTTTGTTTGTTGTCATGGTTCCGGCCGCCAATGGATTCCATCGGGATGGTGTTGCTCAGTGCGGAAGCTGTCATGTCATGCACAATCAGGAGGGTGGTGTAGTGATGTTACCGGGGGGCTCGCCGCAGTTACTCAACGATGCCAGTGCCAGTGGTGTCTGTCTTTCCTGTCATGGAGAACAATTCGGGGCAGTCTTGGGAATTGATCCCCTGGTACCCCCGCCAGAATTCGGCGGCGGGAAATTTGTGTTTCTATTTGAGGATAATATCAATGATGGTCCCGCCGGCGCTGACAACCCAATAGGTGGATACGCCTCAGGTCACAGCATTATTGAGCCCTCGGTTGGACTTTCAGAAGATCCTGTTAACATGAGAGCTCCGGGCGGTACTTTCAGGTCCAACAAACTCTCCTGTGCCAGCTGCCATGACCCGCACGGAAATCAGAACTTCCAGATGCTGTATGGTGTCGGGCATATCAAGTCTTCAAATTACAATTTCAACTACCCCGCTCCTATCGCCCAGAGTATTGACATCGCCAGTCGCCGAAGTGAGACTCAGGACAACCATACCGCCTATATTTCCGGGATGAGCGAATGGTGCGCTAATTGTCATGGCTTCTATCATGATCTGGTTGGGCGCGAAAGTCTGGAGCATGAGTTTAACCTTACTTTTGAGGAGTCTCAGATCTCTCGTTACAACAGCTACAGTGGGATTCAGAATCCCGATGGCGGAGACCCGGCCACATCGTACATTGTCGAAGTCCCTTTTGAAGATGCCAGTGCCACTATTAACAAAACCAGCGGTCCTACATCAACCAGCAGAGTAATGTGCCTGACCTGCCACCGGGCCCACGGGAGCTCTTCGGTGGCCGCCGGTCGGTGGGATTTCCGAGTGACCTCTCTTGACTATGACGGAGTTGAATCCGGTTCCTACCCCATTCCGAGCCCTTACAACGGTCCCAACGAGCCGCCGCTTTGCAGCAAGTGCCATTCCACCGTGCCTTCTGCGCCAGCCACTCAGGAGTGATTCTTAATCTTTTGCCTTTCTTTTTAAAAGACCCTACAATTGGTCACCCGGCCTGAAGGCTGGACGGACAAGATAGAACTTAAAAAGAGTAACCCCCGGCTTCGGGGAGAAGCCGAGGGTTATAGGTGATAGGTTGGGAACATCTAAGCAATTTGAAATCAGTTTATTAACACTTCATATCTCTTATACGGAAAGTCTCGGCCAGGGTTTCAATTTGCCGGTGAAAAAGAGACTTACAACGGTTAGCTGTTGCCAGATGCGACCGAATATATTTACTTAGACGACTGATCCGAAAACTATTACCAGATTGCTTGTACCGGAGTCTAAAATGGATTACAAAACCAGAACCAGAGTTGCCGCAATTCTTGTGGATGATAAGATCGCGGCAGGGACAGAAGTGACAATACTCGGGCTCGTGCGAACTCGCCGGGTTGGCAAAGAGGTCGCGTTTCTCGAAATCAACGATGGTTCCTGCATGGCCAATATTCAGGGCGTCATTGATCCACCTGATAAATTTGAGATTCTGGAAGAGATACAGACCGGAGCCGCCGTGCGCATGAAAGGGGAACTGGTAGCTTCACCCGGCGGTGGACAGAAATACGAACTGAAAGTCACCGACCTGGAGATGGTCGGGTCGGCCGGAACCGATTACCCACTGCAGAAAAAAAGGCACAGTTTTGAGTTTCTCAGAGAGATAGCGCATCTCCGCCCGAGAACCAACACCTTTGGGGCAGTGAACAGGATCAGATCCAAACTGGCCTACGGCATCCACCAGTTCTACCAGGAAAGAGGTTTTTATTATATTCACACGCCGTTGATTTCTGCTTCGGACTGCGAAGGGGCCGGTGAGATGTTCCGTGTTACCACCTTTGATCTGCCCCAAGTTCCCACTGTGGATGGGAAAGTAGACTGGGACAAGGATTTCTTTGCCGCTGAGGCATACCTGGCCGTGTCCGGGCAACTCGAAGGGGAACTATTGGCGACCGCTCTCGGGGACATTTATACTTTCGGTCCGACTTTTAGAGCAGAGAATTCCAACACCAGCCGCCATGCCAGTGAATTCTGGATGATTGAACCGGAGATGGCCTGGGCGGAACTTGATGACAACATGGATTTGGCCGAGGAATTCCTGAAATATCTTCTGACCTATGTCTTTGACAAGTGTGGCGATGAAATGGATTTCTTCAGTAAGTGGGTCGATAAGGAACTTCGCCAAACCCTGGAGTCAGTCATCGAATCTGAATTTGTCCGTCTGCCGTATACCGAAGCAATAGCTGAATTAGAGAAATCCAAAGACAGCTTTGAGTTCCCGGTCAAGTGGGGGATAGACATGCAGTCCGAGCATGAACGCTGGCTGACTGAGAAGCGGTTCAAGAAGCCGGTGATAGTCTATGACTACCCGGAAGAAATCAAAGCGTTCTATATGCGGGTCAACGATGACGGCAAGACTGTTCGCGCGATGGATGTCCTGGTGCCGCGCGTAGGCGAGATTATCGGCGGGTCACAGCGCGAAGAAAGACTCGATATTCTGCAAGAGAGAATGACAAAACTGGGCATGGCCGATGATTTTGACAAATACCAATGGTACTTTGATATTCGCAAATACGGAAGCTGCCCGCATTCCGGCTTTGGTCTCGGGTTTGAACGGGCGATTATGTATATCACCGGCATGACCAACATTCGGGATGTAATCTCATTCCCGCGCGTCCCCCGCTGGGCCAAATTTTAAGCCACGAAGTGGCTTCTATGGCTTCCCCCTTCGACGGAGCACAGAATTAATTCTTATTTGAGTAGGGCGGGACCCTTTAGCGGTCCCGCCATTTTCTTTTTTTGGCAGAACTGCTAAAGCCTGTCCTGAGCCTGTCGAAGGGTAACTTGTTTTGGAGCGAAGCAATCATGCTTCGACAAGCTCAGCATGACTTAGATTCATGGTGACAGGCTGATCTTCAGATTGGCTGTTCTTCCTGGATGTTCATAACGAAGGGGGGGGGTGACTTTCCCCAGCGGACCCAGACATAAAAGTGCCCCGTATCGGGGGGAGGGGGTACGACACGGGGCGAATAGACGGTCAGATGAAAGTGCAAGATGCGAATCACGACCGCCTAAGGCTTTTCTCTACTTCCTTAGATACTTAAACCACAAGAATGATCCAGGAAGTTCAAACAATTTATGATTTTATTAAGTTTCTTCAATTGTTTTCTCGGAGATTCAAGAATAGTTGCAGATACTTCAGTTCCCACAGCCATAGAACAATACTGGAAAAACAGTGTCCGTTATTTGCAACTCAGGGCAACAATCACTAAAGATGGTCCGTGCGGTCGGTGATTTTACTACTCTTAGGCGACTTAAGATAAGTTTTGTCTACATAAGTGAGAGCAGATTGTACTTTTTTTTGAATCATTTTCCCCCTATTCTTGGTCTTATGAGCGAAAGAGAACTAATAGCACGGGCAAAAGCTGGTGATTTCAGCGCCTTTAGCGCATTAATCGACAAACACAAGTCAAGGATTTACGGGCTGGCGAGAAAGTTGGCCGGCAATGACCAGGACGCCGAGGATATTATGCAGGATACCTTCCTGAAAGCGATAGACAAGATTGGTCAGTTTCGCGGTGAGGCCGCTTTCGGAACCTGGCTCTATTCCATTGCTCTGAACGAGGGACGTTCCTTGCTTTCCAAACAGAAATGGACCGAGCTACAGCCGGTGGAAGCTTACTTGCCCTCTGGTGGTTCATCTGATATGCACAGTGAGCAGGCGGCCCGTCTTTTCGATTGGAAAGACCCCCATAAACTGCTTGAACAGGAAGAACTTAGGGCAATTATTGACAATGCCATAGCGGAACTGCCTTATCAATATCGAGTCGCGTTCCTTCTCAGATATTCTGAGGAGCTCTCTATTAAAGAGATTTCAGAGCTTATTGGCGAATCAGTAGCGGCTACCAAATCACGGGTTCTTCGCGCCCGACTGGCTCTGCGTGATACTCTCTCCAGCTCATTTGAGGTGAAGTATGCCAAAAAAGTGTAGCGACTATATCCAGGACCTCAACGACTATCTCGACGGTGAAATTTCGCCCGAGCTGTGCGAAGAGATCGATAAGCATGTCGGTGAATGTAAGAACTGCCGTCTTATGGTAGACAGTATGAAAATGACCGTCAAGCTCTGCCGCGAAGGCAAGTCTGAGGAATTGCCGGTCCAACTCCAGGATAAACTCACTTCCCTGCTAAAAAAACGCTGGGACGAGAAGTTCAAATCCTCTCAAAAGTAATTCAGACGTCGCCCAATCGGCGTTAATTTACCTAAAGGGGATGATTTACCCCCTTTTTTTAGAATCTTCCCATCTCACTATTGTGGATTAAAACTGCAATTATAAGATCAATTTACTGGCCAAATTTTCCCTGAATCATTTAGTTGGCTATTACATCTAATCGGAAAGTAGATAACTGCAGAAAAATTGTGAGGTGAGATATGAAAAAAGGACTTACGGAGATAGCCATCAAAAGGCCCTGGTGGGTGATCGGCATAATGGTCGTTATCACGGCCTTCTTTGCCGCCCAGTTCCCGGATATCAAGATTGACACCGATCCGGAAAATATGCTTCCGGCCGATGAACCGGTCAGAACATTCCACCATGAAGCCCAGGAAGAATTTGGCTTGGCCGATTTTGTGGCAATGGGCGTAGTTATTGAGGATGGTGCCTTCACACCGGACCTGCTCAATCGGATATACAGGATCACATCGGAGATCGAAGATATTGAAGGGGTTATTGTCGAAGATATCATGGCGCCTTCAACGGTCGAAGATATCAAGCAGGGTTCCGGAGGCTCTATAGCAATCGAAATCCTAATGGAAGATGAAATAGAGTCTCAAGAAGAAGCGGACTATATTTTTGGCCGTATCATGGCTAACCCGATTCTCAAAGGGAAGCTGGCGAGTGACGACGGAAAAGCGATTGCGATCTTTGTACCGATTGAGTCCAAAGATATGTCGCATCGAATTGCTGGAGAAATTACTGCTCTAACCGAAAAATATGGCGGCAACGAAACCTACCATATTGCCGGGCTACCGGTTGCAGAAGATTCCTTTGGTGCAGAAATGTTCGCCCAGATGGCCTACTCCGCCCCGGCGGCCATGTTAATAATCTTCCTGCTCATGCTGCTGTTTTTTAGGCAGGCCAAGATCATTATTGCACCGATGATAGTTGCTGTAATGTCCATTATCTGGTCGATGGGGTTGCTCATTATGACCGGGCATACGGTGCATATAATGTCATCCATGATCCCAATTTTCCTGATGCCGATATCGGTGCTCAACTCAATTCATATCATTTCTGAATTCCATGACCATTACAAAAGATATAAACACAAAGATGCCACCATTCGCCATGCTATAAACGAGCTCTTTGTTCCCATGTTGTTCACATCGATGACCACTGTGGCCGGGTTTATTTCGCTGGCCCTGACACCCATTCCTCCGGTTCAGGTCTTTGGTATCTTTGTCGCCTTTGGAATTATCACCGCCTGGTTCTTGTCCCTGACACTCAATCCGGCAATTGCAATGTTGATCTCTACCAAGACCCTGCAGAACTTTGGCAAGTCCGATGACGAGCATGGCACGCTGGCCAAGATTATGCACAGCTTCAGGAATATTTCCGGCCGCCATAACAAGGGTATTATTGCTACTGCCCTGGTGGTAGTGGTGGTTGCGGCAGTCGGCTTGTCTATGGTGATTGTCAACGACAATCCGGTTAAATGGTTTAAAGAGTCGCATCCTATCCGGCAGGCCGATGCCGCCATGAATGACCATCTGGCCGGTACATACATGAACTACTTGATCTTTGCCTCTGAAGAGGAAGATGGCATGAAAAATCCGGCGGTCCTGAAATACATTGAAGGCGTGCAGAATGCCCTGCTTGAAGACGAGGTTGTTGGCGCTACAACCGGCCTGACCGATATCGTCAAAAAAGTTCGCTATGAACTATTCGAAGCTGATTCAGCCAAGGCAGCAATTCCGGAGAGTCAAAACGAAGTTGCCCAGATGCTGTTTATGTTCGAGATGTCGGGCGGTAATCCGGATGATTTGTTCAAATTTGTAACGAGTGAATATGACCGGACCAATCTCTGGGTGCAGATGAACAATGGGGACAACCAAAGAGTGTCGGCCTTGGTCAATAACATGAACCAGTATTTCATTGATAATCCTCCTCCGGTACCGCTTGAAATCAAATGGGCCGGACTGCCCTATATTAATATTACCTGGCAGGAAAAAATGGTCACTGGTATGCGGAGATCCCTGGTCAGCTCCTTTGCGGTAGTTTTCTTGATGATGATCTTTTTGTTCAGATCGATCAAATGGGGATTCATTTCAATGCTTCCGCTGACAATTACAATTATGGCAATCTACGGCTTCATTGGCTACATTGGTAAGCCGTACGACATGCCGGTGGCGGTGCTGTCATCGCTAACGCTCGGATTATCCATTGATTTCGCCATTCACTTTATTCAGCGGGTCAGGACAATCTACAAACGAAACAATGATTTCAACGAGTCCTTTCACGAGATTTTTGAGGGAGCCGGGCGTGCCATCAGTCGTAACGTACTGGTTATCGCCATTGGTTTTGTCCCCATGCTGTTTTCATCACTGGTCCCTTACATCACGGTAGGATCGTTCTTCCTGGCCATCATGATTGTATCCGGATTGGTGACCATGCTGCTTCTTCCGGCCATCGCCAAGACTTTTAATAAGGGTCTGTTCAAACCGGGGACGAAACATGGCAAACCGGCAGTTCTGGCTGAAAAGACAAGTTCGTAAACTAATTTATTATTGATAGTAAAGGAGAAAGAGTCATGAAAAAATTTACATCCACCCTAATAGCCCTGTTGCTGGCCTCGCTCACGCTGGCTGGCTCACTGTATGCAGAAGATGCTTCCGAGATTATGAAAAAATCTCATCTGGCCTACTACTATTCTGCCGATGACGGCGTTGCCGAAGTCAGTATGAGTATTGTTGACAAGAAAGGAAAAGAGCGGATCAGAGAATTCACTATGCTTCGGATGGACGAAACCGACGGTGGTGCTCAGAAATACTATACCTACTTCCGGAAACCATCGGATGTCTCTCGTCTGACTTTCATGGTTCACAAGAACCCGGACGCATCGGATGCCCGCTGGATTTATGTCCCGGCCGTTGACCTGGTAAAGCCGATCTCCGCCGATGATAAAAACTCCAGTTTTGTCGGCTCTGATTTCAGCTACGAAGATGTTTCCGGTCGTCACTGGAGCGAAGACACCCACACTCTGGTCAAAGATTCAACCCTTGATGGAGCCGCGGTCTTTGTTATTGAATCAATCCCGCTTGAGGAATACAGTGGATTTGCGCGCAAAGTAACCTTTGTCGACAAGGCTTCATACCTGCCGCTAAGAGAAGAGTACTATGACAACAAGGACAAACTACGCAGGATCTTTCTGGCTGAAAAGTTAGAAGAGGTTGACGGCTTCCTTACGGTTACGCAGCGTTCCATGCAGGATGTAAAGAAAGATCGCAAGACCACTATCGTCTTTTCCAGCATTGCCTATAACCAGGGGCTGGGGGACGACCTGTTCAGCGAGCGCTATCTCAAGAACCCACCCCGTGAGTTTATCAAGTAAGGAGGGATGGTAGAATGCGTAAGATTATACCAGCAATCATATTGGTGCTTGCGGCCGTGGTTTCCTTTGCCCCGGCTCAGGCCGAAATCAACCTTGATGGTTTCATGCAGGGGTTGTATGGCGGACGCCTGGACGAAAACAACCCGACTGCGACTGAGTATACGGTGTCAGAGTCTCGGATGCAGCTAAGAGCCGAGCACTTTGGTGAACGTGGAGAGTTTTTTGGACGTCTTGATTTTGTCTACGATGGATCACTTGAGCCGACCTATGATTGGGAGCTCCGCGAAGGATATTTCAAGTTCCGGATGGGGAACAATATTGATGTTAAAGTCGGTCGACAGATTCTGACCTGGGGAACGGGCGATCTGATTTTTATCAACGATCTGTTCGCCAAAGATTACGCTTCCTTTTTTGTCGGGCGGGATGATCAGTATCTCAAAGCGCCGCAGAACGCGATCCGGTTTGAGTACTACAGTTCAATCGGCTCCTGGACCCTGGTCTGGTCTCCCCGTTATGAGCCTAACCGCCTCCCCACCGGTGAGAAACTTAGCTTTTACAATCCTATGGCCGGAATGTTTATTGGAGCCGGGATGGGCGGCGAAGTTCCCCTCCCGGAATCAAAGTTCGAGAATAGCGAAATTGCCCTGAGGTTCAATCGCCAGTTGGGCGGTTTCAATTCCGCAGCCTATTTCTATAAGGGCTTCTACAAAAACCCGGCCGGGATGCGCCAGGCTGACTTTGGTGCCGGACCGGATACTATTCCATATTATCCGGAACTAACTGTTATTGGCGCCTCCGCAAGAGGGATGCTCATGGGGGGAATTCTCTGGCTGGAGGGAGGCTATTACAACTCCCAGGATGATCCGGACAACGATAATCCGCTGGTCCCCAATTCTTCCATCAAGGGACTGTTCGGCTTTGAACGTCAAATTGCCGACAATCTCACGGCCAATCTCCAGTGGCAAGTGGATATGATGACGGATTATGAGATATACAAAGCGCAACAGACTATGTTCGGCGGCTATGTCCGGGATGAAGTCTATCATCTGCTGACTTCCCGAGTCACAAAGATGCTCAACTCAGAGCTGATCAAGCTGTCCGGTTTTCTGTTCTACTCACCTACGGATGAGGACCTTTATGGACGGTTCTCGGTAACATACAAGTATACTGACGAAGTTACCCTTACGGCCGGAGCCAATATCTTTGATGGAGAAAACCCGGCTACGGATTTTGGACAGTTTCAGTTGAACGACAATCTTTATGCAAAAATGACCTACGGATTTTAGGTTGAGGAGAATAAGAAATGACGGTAGAAAACTCAATTAGGATGATGGCCGGAACTATGGTCCTGCTATCGCTGGTGTTGTACTATTTTGTCTCTGCCTGGTGGCTTTTGCTAGCCGCTTTTGTGGGTTTAAACCTCCTGCAGTCTTCGGTTACCAAGTTTTGCCCGGCTGAGATTATTTTGAAAAAGCTGTTCTTCTCCAAGGGGAACTGACCTCCTCTGATGTTTGTAGGAATGCCCGGCAGTTGACAATCAGCTGTCGGGTTTTTTTTGGGGCCAAAAGTCCTTTCTGGCCGCCACTTTTTGGTATAATAAATTGAGTTAAAACTGTAATCGTTCACTGCCGATACTCTTACTATGGAAAATATGAGAAATATATCCGGACAGCTGATCATATTGGCTATTATCTCGATGGTGATTTTTGGACCTCTGGGCTGCGACAGTCATCCATCAAAAAATGAAATCACAGCTTTCAGCAGTTACGGCCTGGAAGGTGTTCTGGTCAAAGATGCCAACCTCTCAACCATCCGGTCGGCAATTGAACTAACCAGAAACGACACCATCCTGACTACCGCAACGCTTCTGTTTGGCTCTGACAGCCTTTCTTTTAATCATACGCTCGGTCTGTTTGACTCTGTCTTTGCCCATCAGATATCCCCGGATACCGCCTATGGAGCGGGGAACTATTCTCTAACAGTTATTGACCCCGGCAAATACGCAGACACTCTTACGGTGGCAGTTGGCGGTAGTTTTGGTATGACTATTTCAGACCCGCCCAACCACCAGTGGCGTCCTACCGATGGTATTGTTAGTCTTGACTGGTCCGGCTCGGCGATGGCCGAAGGATACGTTATGGCGGCCGTAAAGTCGAACCTTGCCTATTCCGGAGCTGGCTACAGCGTCTATGCGGGTGAACAGGTTACAGCCGGAAGTCTCAGGCCGGACAGCGCTTTCTACCTCAACGCTGGCTCTGTCGTTGACACCGGCATGTACTATATCTATCTCTTTGCCTACAACGGGTCTCCGGATAAACAGTTTGCGGACAAACTTCTTCCGGTTCCAATCCCCACTCAGCTACCCCCGTCCATTGATGTTGGAGATTTGGAAGGGCACTTTGGATCGCTGGTTGTAGCTGCCTTTGACAGCTTGCATGTTGTTAGCCAGTAGGCTGGTATATCGCCAATTCTCAGGCTGATTTCTCCTTTTTTTTGGTTGCCGACTGCGGGTTACACAAGATAACTTGTGCCGATGACAGACTATTCCCAACTGATTGAAAAGTTGGCCGAGTTGGATACGGAAGCTCCAAACCCTAACTCGACCAAGATAGACAGCCTCCCCCCAGGCGAGATAGTCCGGATCATTAATGCCGAAGATCAGTTGGTAGCCAAAATCGTAGAATCAGAACTGGACCATCTGGCTGCGGTTGCTCAGCTCTATGCTTTGACGCTTCGGAACAACGGCCGGGTCTTTTATATTGGGGCGGGAACTTCGGGAAGATTAGGAGTTCTGGATGCGGCGGAATGTCCGCCAACCTTTGGGACCGACCCGGACAAAATTGTCGGATTGATTTCCGGTGGTTATGATACCCTGATCCTGTCACAGGAGGGGGTCGAAGACCAACGTGAAGAAGCAATCAAGGACCTTGACAAAAAGAATGTCTCGGTTTCGGACCTGGTTATCGGCCTGGCGGCATCGCGAAGAACGCCATACACCTTGTCAGGCTTAGGACATGCCCAGGCCCAAGGGGCGGCAACGGTATTTATAATCTGTAACAAGACAGACTCAGATTTTCTCGCCAACCCGATCATAAAAAGACTGGATCAACTGATCTGCCTGCCGGTCGGCCCCGAAGTCATCACCGGTTCTACCCGGATGAAATCGGGCACCGCCCAAAAGATGGCTCTGAATATTATCTCTACCACAGCAATGGTCCTGATGGGGAAGACTTACGGGAACTTGATGGTAGACTTGCAGGCCAGATCAGAAAAGCTGGCCGCCCGCTCCCGTAAAATGTTGATCGACCTGTTGAATATCACCCTGGAAAGGGCAGATCAACTTCTGGCCGAAGCTGATGGGTCGGTCAAGCTGGCTATTGTAATGCATAAACTGAACTGTAACAAAGGCGAAGCAGCCCGGCGACTGGCGGGAGCCAACGGGATCATGAGCCGACTGCTTCAACAACATCAGATTTCATAGGAACTACATAAGAATGAAACAGACCAAAAACAGACTGACCACCAGCCTGATGATTACCCTGTTTGGATTGCTGATCGTCCTGTCGGTTAGTTCTCAAACATCGGAAGAGCAGACGGCCGTGGATACCATGCAGGCCAAAGACTCCATACTTGCCGTTATCAATACTGACTATCAGTCCATCAAGCCAATTCTTCAGAAGAGCTGTTTTGATTGCCACAGTGACCAGACGGACTATCCCTGGTACCATTCTCTTCCCGTGATAGGATCAATGATAGATGATCATATCAAGGAGGGGAGAGAGCATCTGGATCTGTCGAATGACTTCCCCTTTGGGACCAAGGAATCGTTAAAAGGTATTCTACACGAGATCAAGGGAGAGCTAGAGAGTGGTGATATGCCTCTTGCGGGATATCAGCTCTTTCATTGGAATTCGGCTATTGAAGGGGAAGCGCAGGATTCGGTCTTCGCCTGGATTGATAGTACTCTGGCCAGAATGGAGATGTTCCGTCTCGAGGTTGAGTCGGCACCTGAGCCGACCGAAGATCATTAGGTCTGTACCGCATTTTCACATTCTAATCTCAACTTTCCTGCCGGTTCTGTACCACTCTGTTCACTTCAGACGTACCGACCGGTACAGATGCTGTCCCTGCTGCTGTTCGGAATAATTCTATTATTATAATTTACAATGACTTAACTCGACCGGATTGATTTGGCACGCAGCTTGATAAGTAATAATACGAGCCACACAAAAAGTCAATTTAACCGGAGGTCAACTTATGTTAAAAAAGAGTCTAATCGTCCTGCTCCCCACCCTGCTTCTGTTCCTGGCCATTGGCTGTTCAGACAATAGTGTGGAGACAGTATTAACTACCACCGGGACGAACCTGGAAGATGAATTTGGCGGCTACAATGCCACCGCCGAGCAGATTGGATTTGGAGATAGCGAGCTACTTGCCGCGGCTGCCGAAGAAGAGGTCTACGATGATCCTATTATGACGGCTTCGGTGGTCGATTCAATCCTGGCCGACCCCGATGCCGGCTTCTACAGGTTCTGTGCTGTCTGGGGGATGCTGGAGTTTGACTCCACTGTTACCAATGTGACAGACTGGACCGGTTCACTTACAATTACGAGAGGGGCCGAAGTTGTCCGCAGACTTATCCGATTTGAACCCGGACAGGACTACCTGGTTGAACGAACGGACCGACAGCTGGTAGAATGGGTCTCAAAAACCACCGTACACAATGACGGCATTGTTGTAGATCTGATAATTCCTCCCGTGCGACCGGTTTTTGATACCACAATTACAATTGTTGTCGATTCATTGGGTGACACCACTGAGGTTGCTGTTGTTGATACGGTAATGCCGATAATGGAACCTGTTTCTGTCTCGTTTACGACTGGTCCCTATTCTCAGCAGTTCTCATTAACTGACATTGCAGCCCTTGACACAATTGTGACATTGGCCGATGGAAATGCGGTAGCTTTACATGGCCTCAGAATGGATGGATATCCTTGTCCGCGCGGACTGGTGTCCGGTCGGTGGGGTGTGGATGAGAATGGCCAGGGAGTGTTCCGTGGCGTTTGGCATTCACGGGCGGGAACTATCAGAGGTTTCCTGCAGGGGCATTACGGCACTAATGATGCCGGAAAACGAGTGTTCTTTGGCAAGTGGATATCGGAAACAGGTAAATTTGAGGGATTCCTCAAAGGGAACTGGCGGCCGCATGCGGTTAACAATATGAGTGAGCATGCCATGCGTCCGGGTGGATTTTTTGAAGGTGGCGTATACGATGCCTCCAGAGCCGAGATAGGCAGGCTGAGAGGTCAGTATAGAGCGGCACCACAGGGTCCCGGGGGTTTCTTCCAGGGAAGGTGGAAACTTAGTTGCCCGCAGATTTCACTTGATGGAAACGAGCGTAGCGAAAGCGGCTTTTAGCCGATAAACTACGTATAGTGGAGGCTGTAGAGCTGGGAATCTGTTTTGATTCCCAGTCTCTGAAAAGCAGATGGATCTCTTAGTGAAGAAAAACCAGTTGATTATGCGCCTCCCTATGAAACGGCCGCTTTTTTTGAGATTTCTACGAACAAATGGGTTGACTCTGACGTTTAATTAGGTAGATTTAGTGACCCAAAAGACCCCCCTCTGTCTCATCCTAGAGACAGCCCTGCGTTGGGCAGGATTAGCAATAATCCTGCCCGTTTTTTATTAATCCATATTCTCCAGTTCTGCCGTAGTCCTGATGATGAGGGAGTCGATATCGACCGAGCCACCCAGCTCTTGTTTGATCGCATCGAAGAGGTTCAACGCTTCCTCTTTTTTGTCACGACGATCATACGATGCAAGAGTGCTGGCCAGATTCAGTTTGTAAAAGCTGTTGGCGGAATCAGTGGCCAACAGCGTGCGGAATATGTTTTCCGCCTTTTCATATTCTCCCAAAAAGGAATAAATTGAACCACGATTGGCGGTGAACTCTTCACGTGGTCCAAATTTGTCAATCGCCGTATCCAGAATGGCCGAAGCTACATAAAGCGAGTTGGCGGAGATGGCGGCACCCACCAGTTTGAGATAGGCCGCAGTGTCTTCGGGCTGGTTCTCCACAATCTTACGCATGTAGAAAAGGACATGCATGTAATGTTTCAGGTAAGCGTTGTATTCAGCCAGCTGTGGCCAGTATTGGTCCGGCGGGTCACCAAGATCAATCAGGGTCAGCATTGCGTCAATGGCCAGATCCCAGTCCCGCACTTGCGGAGCAATCTGCAATTTGGCCAGGTTGATCTCGCGGTTGTTGCGGTAAAGAAGGTCAGCCTTCCGAATGTAAAAGAGGGCTGAGTCATAAACATACTCTTTCTGGTAGCAGAGCCCCATGTAGTAAATCAGGTCCTGATTGGAAGGAGCCAGGGTCAGCCCTTTGCCCAGTAGATCTCTCGCCTCGCGATACTTGCCGGCCAGAAACGCTTTTTGGCCATCCTTGAGATAACTGGCGGCATCGGACCCCTCCTGCGAACAGCTGACAACAATGCTCAGAACGAATAGTAATAGTAATATGCGCTTCATCTCTTGATATCCTTTGGTCTGTTTTGTTCTGATCCAAAATACTATTATTTATGCCCATTTTCAAGTTTATCGACAGCCAAGATATCAAATGTGTTCGGTTGACAAACCAGACTGTGCAAAGCAAATTGGGGAATGCCAAATCAGATCGACGAAAGAACTATCAAAACTGTCGCTTTGTGCCGGTTTGCCGATGTTACCCCGCGCCTGTTTGAAGCGCTTCTGCACCATTTTGGCAACCTGGAGAGGATTGTTCGGGCGGACTCCGGAAGCCTTATGGCCATTGACAAGATTGGTGTCGAAGCGGCCAATAAGGTCAGCCAGGTCTCCCAATATTTTGAAGATGCGGAGCTTTTCCTCAGGACAATGGAGCAAAAGGGAATCAGTGTCACAACCAGATTTGATGATGAATACCCCAAATCCCTGTTTGAAATAAACGATCCACCGCCCCTTCTGTATGTTCGCGGCAAGCTGCCGGTGGACAATAAGAAGTCAGTCGCTCTGGTCGGGGCTGACCAGCCGACTAACGAAGGGATTGAACTCACTACCACGGCCGCTGACCATTTTGTGCGGGCTTCGGTGCAGGTTATCTCTTCGCTCTATCGCGGTATTGATGCCGCCGCCCATCTTGGTTGTATAGCAGCCGAGGCAACTTCGTTTGCCGTGCCTGAGACAGGATTGGAAGAAGTACGCGCCGATGCAGTTGTCCCGTTGGCTATTGATATTGTCAAAGAAGGGGGATTGATAACTGACTTTAGTCCCGAAACTGAGTTTGCCGAAGGGAACTACAAGCAGGCCAATCGGCTACTGGTCGGAATGAGCCAGGCAGTGGTGGTGACTGAACTGTACTCCCATTCTGCCCGTACTCTGGACCTGCTGGAGTTCTGCCACCAGACCGGCATGCTGACATTTCTGTTGATTGATCCTGCAAAAGCTGCGCTGTCTGACGAGAGCGCCCTCAACAGTGCTGTCAAGTGTGGGGCCCTGCCGATGTTGGGTCTGGATAAACTTGACGATATTGTCAAATCACTTGTCTGATTAAATTATGAATGACAGTTACTTCTCAGTAGCAAAAGAGGCTCGGGCTGAGACCAAGGTAAAAGGCTCCCGGTTCATTGGGCGAGTCTGGCCAATCGAGAGTCAGGAAGCAGCCCTGGAACTTCTGGCCCAGGTCAGACGGGATGAGTATGCCGCTACGCATAATTGCTATGCCTACCGGGTCGGTCTGGGACCACACGCGCTGTTCAAGTATTCTGATGACGGAGAGCCTTCCGGAACCGCCGGAAAGCCAATCTATGACATTCTGGAGGGGCGTGATCTGACCAACACGATTGTTGTTGTCACCCGCTACTATGGCGGGACAAAACTGGGGACCGGAGGTCTGGTCCGTGCTTATTCGGAGGCAGCCGCACTTGCTTTGGATGAGGCCGGGCTGAAGGAACACTACTTGAGCGATCAAATCAAAATTGAAATCCTGCCCGGACTGTATAACCAGTTTATGCAAATGACGCAGCATTTCCTGATCCTTGACCAACAGGCCGAATTCTCTGACCGGGTGATAATTCAATTGAGAGTCAGGAAGAGCCAGACCAAAAAACTAATCGAGAGTATTGTGGAACTAAGCAGTGGCAAGGCGGTGATCGAAAAGCAGGTGGAAAATGAACCGGAAGATTGATTGCCTGGGGCTGGGGATCATACCGTACGATCTTCTTTATTCGGTCAAAGCATATCCCGAAGCTGAGATGAAGATTGATGCGGAGTCACTTTTCATGCAGGGTGGGGGACCGGTTCCGTCGGTTTTGGTCGGACTTTCACGACTCGGTTTTAGGTCGGCTATGATCGGCGTGGTTGGAGATGATCCTATCGGCCGGATAGGAGTCGAAGAATTAAAGCGGGCAAAAGTAAACACGGAATTTATCCGCGTCAGAAACGGAAAGCCATCGGCCGTTGCCGCCGGATGGGTGGAAAAGGGTACCGGAAGACGGACGCTGGTGCTGGGGCGGGAGGTTTTTGTCCAACCGGCCGACCTGAAACTAAGCCGGTATCCCATCCCCCGACTGGTGCACCTCGATGGTCGTGATATGCCCGCTACTCTTAAACTGGCTAAATGGGCCAAGAGGAACGGGGCGGTTGTCTCGTTTGATATTGGCTCTATACGAAATGATGTTTCGGCTGTGTTTCCGTACGTAGACCACTTGGTAGTGGCGGACAGCTATGCTTTTCCGTTCACAAAGTGCTCGGACGTCAAACAGGCCATCAAAAAGCTCTGTAAGTACGGATCCGGGACGGTCGTTGTGACCGAAGGGATTAAAGGTTCGACCGGTTATGAGTCCGGAGAATTTTTCTATCAGCCAGCGTATAGAGTCCGCACGGTAGATACCACCGGGGCCGGGGATGCTTTTCACACCGGGTATATCATGGGACTGCTTAACGGCGCTTCCATCGCAGAGAGGCTCCATCTTGGCGCGGCAGTTGCGGCCATCAAGTGCCGTCAACCGGGGGCTCGGACCGGCCTTCCGGGTAAAGCAGAGCTGAAGAAGTTTTTGAGTGGCCAGCCCAGGAAGTACAAGTAACTGGTTAGCGAGGATCTGATTTAGATGTTAGAGTTTTTGGCCGGAATTGATCAGGCTGTTTTTGTATTCATAAATAGCCAACTGGCCAATCCGGTTACCGATTGGTTGATGCCAATTATAACTTCAAACAATCTGTTGCGCCTTCTGTATGGGCTGGCTCTACTGTTGATGCTCCTGTTCGGCAACAGCCGGGTGCGCTGGCTCTGCCTTTTTTCGGCCCTGGTTCTTCTTCTGACCGATCAGACCTCAGCGTCGCTTATAAAACCGCTCATTGGCCGCCTGCGCCCCTGCCATACCTTGCCGGATGTACATCTGCTCGTTGATTGCGGGGGAGGGAAAGCGATGCCTTCGTCCCACGCCGCTAACGCGTTCGGCCTGGCAGCTCTTTTCTCGTTAGCGCTGCCGCGCACGCGGGTCTATCTTCTGATTTTTGCCGCTCTTGTTGCACTCAGTCGTATCTTTGTGGGGGTGCATTACCCGGCGGACATAGTTGTCGGGGGAGTTGTGGGCTGTCTGTTTGGTTATCTGGTCTGGATTCTTTTTGCCAGAGTTGAAAACAGACTGCCGGGTATCAGGAACAGAGTTCGGACGTAATTGGAGGTTCCAAATGCAGATTGAGGTTGTTCGCGGAGATATTACCAGGACCGAAGTTGAGGCGATTGTCAATGCCGCCAATAACCAGTTCTGGATGGGGTCCGGTGTAGCCGGAGCTATCAAGGCTGCCGGGGGTGAGATTATCGAGCGGGAAGCGGTGGCCAAAGGTCCGGCCTTCCCCGGCGACTCTATTCACACGACAGCGGGCGATTTGCCATACAAAGTGATCATACATGCGGCGGTTATGGGGCAGGACCTCAGGACTTCGGCCAGGCTTATCCGTCAGGCAACCGTGAGCAGTCTGAAGCTGGCCGATGAATTAGGTATCAAGTCGGTTGCTCTTCCCGCGTTCGGAACCGGGGTCGGCAATTTCCCTATGAAGGCGTGCGCGAATCTAATGGTGGCCTCGGCAGGTGGCTTCCAGCAGATGGCCAAACAGCTTGAACTGGTGCAGTTCTGCCTGTTTGATGAGTTTGGGTATGTTCTGTTTCAGGAGAGTCTGGAAAAAGCGCTCAATCGCGGAACCGCATTTTGAACTGACCATCCAGCTTGATAGTGTCACTGGTCACGCTCTCAAAGCTGGCATCAACCGTAAGAAAGAGCATCGTGCTGGTCAGGGAGTCGACACTGAATTCCCCTGTGATCGGGGCATAAACCTTCTGTTCGGCTGGCATCTCATAATTCCCCAGAAGCTGTGCCCCGGAATTATCCAAAACCGGGAACCGTGCCTTTTCCAATTTGGTCGGAAGTTCCAGGAATAGTTTTACTCGGAGATGTTGATCAAACGCCAGAGCGTACTGGGTGCCAACATGGTGCGTTTTCCCGCGCCGACCGGTTGTAATGATGGCCACATCCCCATCTCCCGGAACCAGCTTAATCTCTGATTCGGTTGGTTCTATCGTGGCTGACTTGACCAGTTCGGTCGTCTC
>JARGFS010000070.1 GCA_029211095.1 bacterium
GGCCTCTACACCGTTATGCGAAGAATAAGTTAGCCAGTGCCCTGTGGTTGGTACTCCCACTTCAAATATGAAAGTCGAATCTCCGTGTCCAGCGAAAAGTTCGGCACCATCGTGTGATACTGAGATTCTCTTACTGGGACTGAATGGAAGTGTAAAGGAATCCGCCACTTGGGACAAGACTCCTATCTGAATAATCTCGTGTGGAGACTTGGCAACATTGACACAATAAACCTTATAATCTATCCCGGCGCCAAGGGGCGGCTCCTGCCCGCCCAAAAACATATAATCAACGAGCCAGGTTAGGTCGGAGATATCCAGTTCGCCACTGGCGTCGATGTCCCCTTCCATCAAACAGACAGGTTCAGAGCCGCCGTCAAACATGAAATCTACGAAATAAGTGAGGTCTGAGATATCGATCGGATTGGGTTCACCGGAGTGGTTGCAGTCACCCCGATTGACAAAGCAGGAGTCAGCAAACGGGTCAACTTCGAGCCCGGAGACCGAAGAACTAAGCCCAAACAGAATAATCAGGACTATCAGATTTCTCATATCGATATTCCACCTGCAGTAGTATCAACCCGGATACTTTATCATGGTATAACATGTCCGTTTTGGCAAGACACAAAAAAAGGCCCGCTGAAAAGCGGGCCTTAGAGAAATCAGCTGTAGTGCCTGAACTAACGGCGACGAGTCTTGGTCGTGCGACGTTTTGGCGTAGCTTTACGGGCCGGTTTGCGGCGCGTGGTTGCCTTGCGAGCCGGAGCCTTGCGGGTCGTAGCTCTTCTGGTTGTAGTTTTGCGACGGGTCGCGGCCGGTTTGGCCGTGCGACGTGCCGAAGCCGGCTTGGTCAGACCCATAGCACGGCACTTAGACTTAACCGACGAAAGGGTGCGGCGGAGTTTCTTGGCGATCTCGGTCGCGGTCATGGTCTTGTAAGCGGTGCGGAGAGTTCTCGTCTCGGCGGCTGACCATTCCTTGACGCCCTTGCGTCCGGTTGTCTTGCGAGCGGTGGCCTTCCTGGTCACTCTCTTAGTCGCAGCTTTCTTGACCGGTTTGCGACGGGTGGTCGCTTTCTTGGCCGTAGTTTTCCGCGTGGTCGTCTTGCGGGCAGTCGTTTTGCGCGGCGCTGCCTTCTTTGTTACTTTCTTCTTCGTCTTGCGCATCGAACAGTTCTCCTCTTAAAATGTGAATGCATCCAGGTTGCTACATTTCTTCTTAATGGATATCCATTATGCAACATTCGTACACTAATTATTAAGAGCTGCAATTGAGAGTCAAACAAAAACAATACTACTTTTTTATGAAATTATAGTGGTAAGAAACCAGGCCATTGACGGCCTTACCGGCAAATAGTCAGCAGGAGTACTGTTCCAGAGCCTGGGCAGCGGCCTTTTGCTCTGCTTCTTTTTTGGAGCTGCCCCGTCCGGTTCCATAGAGCTGGTTGTCTATATAGACATCAATATGAAATGTTTTGTCATGGTCCGGTCCGTCCTCACTGATAACATCGTAGCGAGGCATCCCATCCCCGTTCGCCTGCACTTTCTCCAACAACTCCCCTTTGTAATTCCTTTGTGATTCAGCAGAAGTCAATTCCGTTTTGCTGGTATATATCGTACGAAGTATCACATCTCGTGCCGGTCCCATCCCGCCATCAAGATAGACGGCCGCAATGACAGATTCAAAGGCGTCAGAAATAATCGAAGCACGCTCACAGCCACCGGAACGACGTTCATCCGGGGACATACGCAGGAAATTATTGAGGCCTATTTTTTTTCCCACCATGGCCAGCCCGATTTCGTTTACAAGCTGGGCTTTCATCTTGGTGAGTTCCCCCTCGCGCAGTTCAGGATGATCATCGTACAACTTGTGCGAGATAACCAGACCCAGAACGGAATCACCCAAAAATTCCAGACGTTCGTTGGCCGGAGAACGCCCGCCGTCATTCTGAAAATAGGATCTATGAGTGAGACTGAGAAGGAGAAGGTTTCTATCGCGGAAGCGATAGCCGATTAATTGTTCAAATTTGGGGATATCCGGGTCAGATTCAGTATTCTGACCCGGATTTAGAAGTCTTCTTAACGGTTCCCAAAAGCGCATCTATCCCATGCCGTTTGCTTTGCCTACCAATATTGAGACATTATGGCCGCCAAAACCAAAGGAATTGGACATGGCATAATTGATGTCTAATTTTCTGTTCCCATCCGAGGCAAAATCAAGATCACACTCCGGATCCTGATTATCAAGATTGATCGTCCGGTGAACAATTGATTCCTCGATAGACTTGACCGTGGTAACCAGTTCAATCGCCCCGGCCGCGCCAAGCAGGTGGCCAATCAGCGATTTGGTTGAGTTACAGACGAGCTTATGGGCACGGTCGCCCAGAACCTCTTTGATTGCTTTGGTCTCCGCAATGTCCCCCAGATTAGTGGAGGTGCCGTGCGTATTGATGTAATCAATCTTCTCCGGGCTGACATCGGCATCTTTCAAGGCCATTGACATAGCTCTCTTGGCCCCATGTCCGTCCGGGTGCGGCGCTGTCATATGGTAGGCATCGGCCGACATTCCGCCGCCAAGTAGTTCGGCGTAAATGCGTGCGCCTCTGGCCTGCGCATGTTCCAGCGATTCAATCACCAGCATGGCTGATCCTTCGCCCATTACAAAACCATCACGACCACTGTCAAACGGCCGCGATGCTCCTTCCGGATCATCGTTCCGGGTCGAGAGCGCTTTAGCCTGACAGAATCCGGCCAATGAGGTTGGAGTGATGGTTGCTTCCGCGCCGCCGGTCAGCATGACATCGGCGTCACCGCGCTGCACCAGACGCATGGAATCAATGACTGCATGCGAAGAAGATGCACAGGCGGAAACAGTGGCGTAATTTGGTCCCCTGAATCCAAACTGGATTGAGACCAGACCGGCACACATATCAATTATCATCATCGGAATGAAGAACGGAGATACGCGTCCGGGACCTGATTTCTCCAGAAGAGAGTGCTGTTTCTCAAAAGTCCCAATACCGCCTATGCCGGAACCAATAACCACTCCACACCGATCAAGATCAATACTCTCCAGATCCAAACCGGAGTCTTTGATAGCCTGATCCGAAGCGCCAATGGCGTACTGCTCGGACAAATCCATCCGTCGTGCCGTCTTTTTTTCGACTATCGAAGTAATATCAAAGTCATTTACTTCAGCCGAAATCTTGGCCGGATACTCAGTGACATCAAACTTGGTAAGCGGTCCCACTCCGGAACGTCCATCCAGGATGGATGTCCAGAATTCATTAAGACTATTTCCGACCGGGGAAATGACCCCCATGCCGGTTACAACAACTCGCCGATTCATGAGCCATCTTTCGCTTTTGGTTCACAGGATATGATAGGCTAACCCTTGTCGCCGTGGTCGTTAATGTAGGTGACGGCTTCGCCGACCGAAGTAATCTTCTCGGCGTCTTCGTCCGGAATCTCAATTGAGAATTCTTCTTCGAGGGCCATAACCAGTTCAACCGTATCCAATGAATCGGCACCAAGATCATCAACAAATTTAGCCTGGGTTGTCACTTGAGCGGCGTCCACGCCAAGCTGCTCAACAATGATTTCTTTTACTCTGTCTTCAATTGACATGTTCAGTCTCCTTTTATGACTTTCATTTCTTTATTGCATGGTCAGACCACCGTCAACCGCCACTACCTGTCCGGTGATGTACTCTGCATTCTCAGAAGCAAAGAACAGGACGGCACGGGCGACATCGAGTGGTGTTCCAGGGCGTTTTAACGGAATGTTCTGGAGAAAACTCTCCTTGGCTGCATCCGAAAGCGCCTCTGTCATCTCAGTCTGTATAAACCCCGGGGCAACCGCATTGACGGTGATTCCACGGGCGGCCAGCTCTTTGGCTGCGGAGCGGGTAAAGCCGATAAGCCCCGCTTTGCTGGCCGAGTAATTTGTTTGACCGGCGTTGCCAGTCAGTCCGACCACAGAACTGATATTAACAATCCTGCCGGATCGCTGTTTCATCATGATCCTGGCCGCTAATTTTGTGGCAAGAAACGCACCTTTAAGATTTATGTCAAGTACCAGGTCCCAATCTTTTTCATCCATCCGAATCATCAAAGTATCGCGGGTAATACCGGCATTATTGACTAAAATATCAAAAGAACCGAATTTCTCCTTGGTGGCCTGGAAGAGGCTCTCCAGCTCCTCGCTATCGGTCACATTAGCCGCAATTCCAATAGTGGAACCGCCTATTTCCGCAGCTGTCTTATCAACGACTGCCTGATCCAGATCACTGACGACCACATTTGCTCCGGCAGCCGAAAACTGCTCGGCAATGGCCCGACCGATTCCCCGGGCAGACCCCGTCACCACAACTGATTTTCCGGTAAAATCCATTTTTCCCTCTATGCGGTTATCGAGCAGAATTCTTGCACATCTGCCAGACTGTCTATATTGTGAGATTTCTCAGGACGCATATCCCGTTTGGCCATTCCGGTCAGTACCTTTCCAGGCCCGATTTCAATTATAGAACTCACCCCCTGGTCCAGCAAATAGCTCATCGTCTGCGACCAGCGGACGGGAGATGTGATCTGTTTTACCAAAAGGTCCCTGATTTCGGCCGCATCAGTAACCGGTCCGGCCGTTACATTGGCAATTACCGGGACAATCGGATCATTGAATTTGATCTCCGACAGATATTGCTCCATCCCTGCCTGAGCGGTTTCCATTAGCGGGGAGTGAAAAGCGCCCCCCACTTCCAATATCACGGCTCTTTTTGCGCCTGCTTCTTTAGCCAGGGCTGTGGCTGCTTCGATACCTTCCATACTTCCGGAGATGACAATCTGTGCCTTAGAATTGAAGTTGGCCGGGACAACCACTCCCTTAGCGGAAGCTTGCATGCAGACATCGGTAATGGCTGCTTCATCCAGACCAATTACAGCGGCCATGGTACTGGGATGCTCTACACAGGCTTTTTCCATCAGGTCGGCGCGCCGAACTACTGATTTGACCGCATCCTCAAAACTCATAGCACCGGCAGCGGCCAGAGCGGAGTACTCCCCCAGTGAATGCCCACAGGCATAATCAAAAGAACCTAAACGTTTGCCCAGGTGCATTAGCACGGCCAGAGAATGAAGCAGGATTGCTGGTTGAGTGTAACGAGTACGCTTTAGTTCTTCGGCGGGTCCCTCAAAAGAGACTTTCGCGATATCGGTGCCAAGTTCTTCCGAAGCTATTTGATACAAATTGCGAACTTCTTCCGAAGCGTCGTAAAGCTCCTTGCCCATGCCCACATACTGCGAGGCCTGGCCGGGGAAAAATAATACAGTCTTACTCATACAATCACCACTTAACCAGGGCTGATCCCCAAATGAGACCACCCCCGAATGCGACCATTACAATATGGTCACCTTCCTTTATTCTTCCTTCGCGATACGCCTCGTCAAGTGCAATTGGGACGGAGGCAGCCGAAGTATTACCGTACTTGGAAATGTTCATGTACACTTTGTCCAGGTCAACTTTAAGTCGTCTGGCCAGAGCCTCGATAATTCGAATATTAGCCTGATGCGGTACCACCAGCGAAATATCACTCTGGTCCACACCGGCATCTTTCATTACGTGCCGGGCCGCGTTCCCCATCTCTTTCACGGCAACTTTGAAAACTTCGGATCCGTTCATCAGAACCTTGTCTTCACCACTGGCCGCATATTCTTCTGAAAAGGCGTGCATTGATCCGCCAGCTTTTATCCAGAGCAACTCCCGCATGTTGCCATCGGAGCGCATGAAGGTTGAGAGAACACCCCGACCGGTGTCATCACCCGCTACAACCGCGGCCCCGGCTCCATCACCAAAAAGTACACAGGTGTTTCGGTCCTTGTAATTCGCGATACTCGAGAGCTTTTCTACGCCCACCACCAGGATTTTTTTGGCCTGGCCGGAAGCTATATATGAATTGGCTATTGATAGTCCGTTGATAAACCCGGTGCAGGCGGCTACAACATCAAAAGCGGCTGCATTGGGCAGACCCATCTTCTCCTGTACAACGCAGGCGCAAGAGGGAAGGCGATAATCTGGAGTAACGGTGCCAACGATCAGCAGATCAATCTCTTCGCGAGAACAACCGGAAGCTTCCAGCGCTTTTTCACAGGCCGCAACGGCTAAATCAGAGGAGGCAATACCTTCGTCAGCAATTCGCCTTTCCTTAATTCCGGTGCGACTGACAATCCATTCATCAGAGGTATCAACAATCCGTTCAAAGTCAGCATTGGTCATTACCCGCGGCGGTGTATATGATCCCGTCCCGATTATCCTGGCTCTTATCTTTTTCTCCATTAGTCCTTCCAAAATGATTCGTTACCAGCTCGTCGTGAATTCGTTCCCTGATTTTCTGCGTAGCCATCTTGTGGGCCACCAGAACTGCGTTGTAAATCGCCTTGGGGTTGGATGAGCCGTGACAAATGATAACGTTTCCATCGACACCCAGCAGTGGCGCTCCGCCGGATTCAGCATAGTCAAACAGATTGCGCATTCGTTTCATGAACGGGAGTAACAGCACCACTCCCATTCGAGAGAAAATATTTGTCTGGATCTGACGCTGGATAGAATTTACCAACAGAGGCTTGATAGACTCTGCAAATTTCAGCATAATATTGCCGGTAAATCCATCGGTCACCGCCACCTCTACCGTCCCGGAGAGAATGTCTCTCCCCTCAATGTTTCCCACGAAATTTATCTGGGAGCCTTTCAAAGCTTTCTGAGCATTAAATATCAGCTCGTTCCCTTTGCTCCGCTCCTCCCCAATGGAGAGCAATCCCACGCGCGGAGATTCATGACCAAAGACTACCTGGAAATAGACCGACCCCATCACGGCAAACTGGGCAAGATGCTGCGGTTTGCAGTCAGCATTGGCTCCCACATCCAGCACAACAGTCGGATGTCCGGTTGCGGTGGGGAAAACAGCGGTTATAGCCGGGCGACTGACTCCCTTGAGTCGGCCCAGGGTAAGCAGCGAAGTAGCCATGACGGCACCGGTATTTCCGGGGGAAACAAAAGCTTCCGCTTCCCGTTTCTTGACCAGCTTCAGCCCGACTGCAATCGAGCTGTCCCGCATGCGAACACCGTCGGTGGCAGAAATATGCATGGGGACTACTGTCTCAGCATGCTCCACGTTTATCCCGGGGGGGAGATCGGACATAGAAGCAAGAAGCTGTTCAATCTTCTCCTTGTCTCCGACAAAAAGGAGTTCAACAGTTTCGCCAAGATGCCGGGCAGCATCAACACCCCCCTGTATTATCTGCTCCTCGCCCGAATCAGAGCCCATAACATCAAGGACTATACGAATTTTATTGTCCGTGGTCATTATCCTTAATACAGTTCAACATGAACCATCGACTCAGATAGGGTGCTAAATTTCCTTGATTGTAATGATCTGCCGGCCGTTGTAGTGTCCACAGCTGGGACAGATATGGTGCGGCAAGCGGGCGCTGTGGCAGTGCGAACACTCCACAACATTGGGTGCGGAAATCTTCCAGTTGGTTCTGCGCTTGCGACCCCTCGTACGGGAATGTCGGCGTTTAGGAAGTGGCATTACACAATCCTCAGTTAGTAGTTATCCGCCGTTCAGGCCTCTCAGGCCATCCCAGCGAGGGTCAATCTTCTCGTTGTTGCAATCACACTTTGTCTGGTTGAGATTGCTTCCGCACATGGGACAAATCCCACGACAGGTCTCGGCGCAAAGCGGCTTCATAGAAACGGCCAGGATCAGCGCTTGTTCAATCGGTGCGGTAATATCTATACTCACATCAGTACTATCAATAAAAACATAGTCTTCATCATCGACTGCTTCACTCTTCAATGAGTCATAGTGCTCCTGGCTGCAGGCAATGAAGTCAATATCGCTAACAAGTTCCGTCTCATACGGTTCCAGACAGCGAGCACATTCCAGCTGAGCTTTGGAGTTTAGACTACCCTGGCAGTAATACTCCTCGTCAGCCTTCTGGATGCTGAGCAACACCTTACCCTGCCCCAGTGATATCAGCCCCTGAAATTCAGGCAGAATCTCTCCGGCCGCAAACTCCTGTTCCAATTTGATGGGAAAGGACTCATGTTCATTTAGACAAAGCTTCATAGCCTATGATCTTAACCAAATATGGACTGAAAGTCAAGCGGAAAAGGGTGCGTCTTGTCTGTATAAGGCATTGTGGTAAGGGGGGTTACGCTGTGGCTGCGGATATTTGCCCGCCAGCGGAGCCAGCAGCCCGGATTAGTGTGTATCTCCGTATACTTTCATCCGATTGAGCGCCCGGGAAAGGGCTGCGGCCGCTCTATCGATTGAGATATCACTACTATTCCTTTTTGCCATTCTCTCCTGGGCCCGATCCCGGGCAGCTTTGGCTCGCTCCAGATCGATTTCATCACCCGATTCAATGGTGTCGGCCAGAAGAGTGGCCTGGTTATCAGATATCTCTATGAACCCGCCGGAGACGGCCAGAGTGTGCACCTTTGACTCGGCATCCCGGTACTCAATGCGACCCGGCTTGAGCGCCGTAATCAGTGGCGCATGATGCGAGAGAACGCCAAGGTAGCCATCGGTCCCCGGTACGACCAGGGACTCAACTTCAGTTTCGCAATACACCCGTTCCGGTGTGACAATTGAGAGCTTGAACATCAGCTATGCCTGCCTATTTGCCCTTTTCATGCCGTTCAATCACTTCGTCCAGGCCGCCGGCCATATAGAAGTGTTGCTCGGCAATGTGGTCACAATTACCGGAGATCACTTCGTCAAATCCTTTGATAGTGTCCTCAACCTTCACATACTTACCCGGCTTACCGGTAAATACTTCAGCCACAAAGAACGGCTGCGAGAGGAAACGCTGGATTTTACGGGCCCGGGTTACAATCAACTTATCTTCTTCAGAAAGCTCATCCATACCGAGAATGGCAATAATATCCTGAAGGTCTTTGTAGCGCTGCAGAATAACCTGAACACCACGGGCGACCCGATAGTGATCATCACCAACAATGTTGGGATCGAGGATTCGAGAAGTCGAATCGAGCGGATCAACCGCCGGATAGATTCCAAGCTCAGCGATCTGCCGCGACAACACAGTGGTAGCATCAAGGTGAGCAAAAGTGGTTGCTGGAGCGGGGTCGGTCAAATCGTCAGCGGGAACATAAATGGCCTGTACCGATGTAATTGATCCCGACTTGGTGGAAGTAATCCGCTCCTGCAGAGCGCCCATTTCCGTTCCCAGGGTTGGCTGATAGCCCACCGCCGAAGGCATACGTCCGAGAAGTGCGGACACTTCCGAACCGGCCTGTACAAAACGGAAGATGTTATCGATAAAAAGCAGAACATCCTGGTTCTCTTCATCACGGAAATATTCTGCCATTGTCAAACCGGAAAGGGCCACCCGAAGACGCGCGCCGGGCGGTTCATTCATCTGGCCAAAGACCATCGCTGTCTTCTCGATAACGCCGGACTCGGTCATTTCCAGCCAAAGATCGTTCCCTTCGCGAGTTCTCTCACCAACACCGCAGAAGACCGAATAGCCGCCATGCTCAGTGGCAATATTGTGAATCAACTCCTGGATAATAACGGTCTTGCCAACACCGGCTCCACCGAACAATCCTACCTTACCCCCCTTGGAATAGGGTTCAAGCAGATCAATAACTTTGATTCCGGTCTCGAACATCTCAATCCCGGTTGACTGCTCTTCCAGCGACGGCGCGAGACGATGGATAGGCATCCGCTTTTGATCCGATGGAACAGGGTCCCCAACATCAATAGCCTCACCCAGAAGGTTGAAGATACGACCCAGTGACTTCTCGCCGACCGGAACCGTGATCGGGTCTCCCGTATCAACCGCATCCATCCCACGTACCAGACCGTCAGTTGAGGCCAGAGCAACACAGCGCACAACGTTGTCACCCATATGAATGGCGACCTCGGCCGTTACGTTGATTCCTCTCTCCCTGTCAGCGATTTTGATCGCGTTGAGAATATTCGGAAGCTGGTCGGACTTGAATTCACAGTCGACTGTTGGTCCAATTACCTGGACAACTTTTCCGACATTTTCAGCCATTTAAGCTACTCCAATTTATTACAATAATCTCTTTTTTCATCGTTATCCCCTGAGGGCTTCGGCACCGGAGACCACTTCAAGCAGTTCTTTGGTGATTTGCGCCTGTCTCGCTTTATTGTAGTCGAGAGTCAGGGAGTCAATCATTTCACCGGCATTGGTAGTGGCATTACCCATCGCCATCATGCGACTACCATGCTCACTGGCCAGTGATTCAACAATTGCCGTGACCATTTTGGTCATAGCATAACTGGGCATCAAAGCCGCGTATATCTCTTCCGGCGAAGGCTCAAAGAGGTATCCGGTACTGGTACTGCTGTCATCCTCATCAAATTCCGGCCGTGGAATTGGCAGGTATACCTCGCCGACAATTTTGTAGCGGACGGTAGAGAGAAAACGGGTAAAGAACAGCTGAATCCGATCGGTCTCGCCGTTAACGAATCTCTCAGTTAGAAGCCTCATCAGATCACGCGCCTTATTCATATCAAGCATGCCGCCCCAATCAGAGACGTTGGCAATAATCGGCCAGTCGCGACGCTTGAAAAAATCGTTAGCCCGTTTCCCAACTGTGACGATCTCAATCTCACCTTCGGGATCGTTGTTCAACCACTCGTTGGCGCGGCGAATTATATTGGCATTGAAAGAACCGCACAGTCCGCGATCCGAAGCAACCACCACCACCGTCTGACGCTTGATCGGCCTCTCCTCAAAATAAGGATGGACGATCTCACCGGTTGAACCGGCGGCCAGGTTGGACAACATGTCATCCATCTTTTTACTGTACGGACGAGTCTGCTCTACCCTTTGCTGAGCACGGCGCAGTTTGGCAGCGGCCACCATTTCCATCGCCTTGGTGATCCGCTTGGTCGAGATGACCGTTCTAATTCGTTTTTTTACTTCTCTCAGTGTCGGCATGGAACTTTGTCCATCCTCTATTTCTATTAGCCACAGCTACTGTGGCCGATACTGTTTTCTATTTCAGCGCGGCCAAAAACTGTGCCTTGAACTTCTCGGTGGCATCTTTTAGCTTGGCTGTGGTCTCATCAGATATCTTGTGCTCTTTTTCAAGGTTGTGAGAAATATCCGGATAGTCTTTGTCACAGAAAGTAATGAACTCAGATTCAAAGCGTGAGATTTCGCTGGTCGGGATGTCATCAAGCTGTCCCTGAGTACCGAGCCAAATCATTATCACTTCATGTGCCACTTTCATTGGGACATACTGCCCCTGCTTGAGCAACTCGACCATCTTCTGGCCGCGATTAAGCTGCTTAAGAGTTCCTTCGTCCAAATCAGAACCAAACTGCGTGAAGGCTTCCAACTCACGGAACTGGGCCAAATCAAGTTTGAGCGATCCGGCAACCTGTTTCATCATCTTGGTTTGGGCATTACCGCCCACGCGGGAGACTGAGATACCAACGTTAATGGCCGGACGAACACCGGCGAAAAATAGTTCCGATTCTAAAAATATCTGTCCATCGGTAATGGAAATCACGTTGGTCGGAATATACGCCGAGACATCGCCTGCCTGGGTCTCAATAATCGGCAAAGCGGTCAGAGAGCCACCACCAAGTTCATCGGAGAGCTTCGCGGCTCTTTCCAGAAGCCGGGAGTGACAATAGAAAATATCGCCCGGGTAGGCTTCGCGGCCCGGAGGACGGCGAAGTAGAAGTGACAACTGGCGATAAGCGGCAGCCTGTTTGGAAAGGTCGTCATAAATACAGAGCACATGCTTTCCATTGTACATAAATTCTTCGCCCATTGCGCACCCGGAGTAAGGTGCAATATACTGCAGCGGCGCAGGGTCATTAGCCGAAGCAACCACGACAATGGTGTACTCCATTGCACCGTGGGCGCGCAGGGTCTCAACAACCTGCGCTACAGTCGAAGATTTCTGACCGATAGCGACATATATGCAAATTACGTCTGTGTTTTTCTGATTAATAATTGTGTCGATCCCTACCGCTGTCTTACCTGTCTGGCGGTCACCAATGATCAACTCGCGCTGTCCGCGTCCAATCGGGATCATGGAATCAATAGACTTCAGTCCTGTCTGGATTGGTTCTTTCACCGGCTGGCGTTCCACCACTCCGGGAGCGCGTCCTTCAATAACGCGTGTATTGGAAGTAGCAATGGGACCCTTGCCGTCAAGGGGCTGACCGAGCGGATTCACCACGCGACCGATCATAGCCTCGCCTACCGGAACGGATGCAACCTGGCCGGTGCGACGGACAGTGTCACCCTCTTTAATATCGGTGTCCGGACCAAACAGGGCGGCACCAACATTGTCCTCTTCGAGGTTCATCACCAGCCCCATAACATCGCCGGGGAACTGAATCAACTCCGACATCTGGACATCTTCAAGTCCCCAGATACGAGCGATTCCATCACCGACCTGGAGAACGGTACCAACCGATTCCATCTCCAGCTTCGATTCATATTTTTCAATCTCTTTTCGTATTACCGACGAGACTTCTTCCGGGTTGAGACCCATTATCTAACTCCTTAAACCAGACAGACCTTAATCAAATCAGAAATATCTTTATCTCATTCATGCATCCTGACGGATGCGAATCATCTCTTTTAATGCACTCGCACTTTGGACAGTTGTTCTTCGACAAGGTCAAGCCCGTGCTGAATAGAACCATCAATAATCTCGTTATGCAGTATGACGATCACCCCGCCAATAATTGAGCGGTCAACTTTTTCTTCCATTGTGATTTTCAGACTGGTCTTTGCGGACAGCTTGGTCCTCAGCGCGGAACGTTGACTCTCATCGAGTGGAATGGCGGTGATGATAGTTGCCCGCCCAATTCCATTCTTTGCTTCTACCAGGCGGGTAAACTCATCAATTACTTCAGGAAGATACGCAATCCGTTTCTTCTCAATCATAACCAACAGGAATTCCAGAGAAAGACGCTGCACCCGTTCACCAAAGATATTCTGAATCAACTGCACCTTGGCAGTCTCCGCCACGTTGGGCGTGTTCAGAAATTTCATCAATGATGAATCAAATTTGGCGACACTGGCAATATCTTCAAGGTCGGTGTGAACCGTATCCATCGAAGAGTGCGCAATGGCCGAATCAAAAAGTGCGTTGGCGTATTTCTTGGCTACTTCCTGTGCTAACACGAGATCTTACGCTTTCTCCAAATTGTCAATGAAATTGCCGATCAGTTCACGATGCTTGGCGTCATCAAGCTTCTCGTTGACCAGTTTCTCAGCCGCGGTGATGGCAATTGAGACCATATCCTCCTTGAGCTGAACTTTCGCCTTGGCCACATCCCGACCCAACTCCAGCTTGGCTTTCTCGCCCATCTGGGTAGCTTCGGTCTGCGCGTCGACTTTGATCTGCTCGGCGATCTTCTTGCCTTCGTTAACCGCTTCGACCATTTTGAGGCGTCGCTCTTCATCAATCTTCCTGAGCTTCCCCTGGTACTCTTCGGTCAGCTGATCGACCTTGGACTTTTCGTCCTCAATGCTCTGAAACTCGTTCGCGATTTTAGTCCGTCGCTCTTCAATAACCTCCAGCAACGGTCCCCATGCGTACCTTTTCAGAATCCACAGCGTTATCAAAAAACCTAACGCGTGGGTAGCTAACAGTGACCATTCTAAATGCATTTTTGCTCCTGTATTCTCACAATTTGCCCGGCGTGTCGCCCACGCTTACAAAAAGCAACAAGGTTGCCTTATGAGCCGATCTTGCCGGACAGGATGAAGAACACTACCAGCGCGTAAATGGTCAGCGCTTCAATCAGAGCGGCACCAATAATCATGGCGGTCTGAATCTTACCGGAAGCTTCCGGCTGACGACCAATAGCTTCCATCGCAGAACCTACCGCACGTCCCAGTCCCAAACCGGAACCGACTGCAGCCAGACCAACGCCCATTGGAAGCGCCCATGCTAACATTGCCTGATAATCCATTACAAAACTCCTTCAGGTAACACAGTTACATCTATTCGTTCGTTATTGTTTTCATTCCTCAGTGAGCCTCCTCGTGTGGAAGCATCATCAAAATATAAATGGTCGACAACAGGGTGAATACCAGCGCCTGAATGGTCGACAGCAAAATGCCAAGCAAAATGAAGGGGATGTTTAGCGGGACGCCCAGAACAAACCCGTGCTCCCACCCAAAGAGAGCCATCAGCGAAATCCCAAGCCCGACAAAAGCGGCTACAAGAATATCTTCGCCAGTGATGTTGCCAAAGAGTCGGAGAGCCAGGCTGAACGGCTTGGCGATTTCTCCAATGAGGTGCATGGGAAACATCAGGGGAACCAGACACCAGCTGATTACATCGCGCGGCTGTCCGGCCAGATGGTCAAAATAGCCAACAATCCCCAGACGGGTGATTCCGGTCCACTGAGCATACAAGAAAACCAGTATTGCCAGAGAAGCTGTAACATTAATGCTCGTGGAAGGTGAGAAGCCCAACGGGATAATGCCTAAAAAGTTCATCCCCAAAATATAGAAAAAGAGCGTCCCCAGAAAGGGGGTGTATTTTTTTGCGTCTTTGCCCAGAATTGTTTCCAGGAAGTTGAACATTCCCTCAACCAGCATCTCCATAACATTCTGGAATCTCCCCGGAAGCAGTTCACGCTTGGCATAGACTCTAACAGCGGCGATTGAGAAAAGAACCGCCAGAGCAAACGAGAAAATAACCGGTTTCCACAGGGAAATAGTCTCGTCATGGGTCAGCATTCCCACTACGTCCGGAAGATGAGTGCCACCGTCCGAAGCGTACGTCAAGGTTGGCGCCAACACCGTTGCAAGTAATGCTGCTGATCCAAGGCGACGTTTAATCAATGAACTTTCCCCAGCTTACCCTGCTCTACTTCTTTCTCATCCAGATGCAGCATTAGTCTTCCTGCCGCTTTAAGTACCAAAACCACCATAGTTGCGCTAAACCCTATCAGGAGATGAATGGCGCTGAACTTCTCTACCGTCAGCAGAAAGTAACCGGAAGAGTAAAGAAGCGGGAATTTTATCAGAGACAAAACAATGGCCCGATTCTTATCCGCTCCATCCGGACGAATGGCCGAACGAACCAGGGCCGAAATAAAGATCAGGTTGATCATCCCCCAAATGCCGCCTGAATAAGCGGCCAGAGTTGGGAAAACTCCGAAATAGTAGATGCCAAACGGAAGCATGATCAAAAACACGATAGCGGTAGTGCGCAACGTGCGATCAAGAAAACTGAGGTCAAAGCTGCTCTTCATTTTCCTTTTCCATCGCTTCCGATTTTTTGGCCAGCCCGTAAATCTCCAGACCAGCGGCTGCAAATCCCAAAACGACTCCGGCCATCATCAGGTAAGGATCAGTGTCAAACTTACCATCCAGCCACTTCCCGCCGAAAAAACCGATCAGCGGAGCGGCCAGCAAAATACCGGGAACGGCCGCCAACAATGAGATTTGTCGGAAATCACTGTCGGACTTGCCTTTGCGTTTTGGCTTTAAGAGGGACAAAACTACCCTCCACACTCAATAATCAAGTCGCAAATATACAGAGAGTCCTTAGTCTGTCAACCGTTTTTTGCGTATTTTAGAGTACTAAGACACAAAAAGGTCAT
>JARGFS010000071.1 GCA_029211095.1 bacterium
AGATCTCCATCGGCATCGGCCAGATCATCGGAGCCGGGACAAAGATCACAGGCGTCCCCGACAGTGTCTCCATCGGAATCCGTCTGTCCGGGGTTGGGATTCTGGGGACAGTTATCATCGGCATTGAGGACGCCATCATCGTCGATATCTGTGGCGCAGACATCACCGATACCATCCTGGTCCAGATCGGCTTGATCCGGATTGTAGTCAAAGGGGCAATTGTCGCAAACATCGCCGACTCCGTCACCATCTCCATCGGCCTGATCCAAGTTTGCATCATCCGGGCAATTGTCACACAGATCACCCAGTGAATCAGAATCGCTGTTTTTCTGATTGACATTAGCTATGTCGGGGCAGTTGTCGCAGACATCTCCAATCAGATCGGCGTCACCATCTTCCTGCCCGGCATTGGTATCATCGGGGCAGTTGTCACAGCCGTTGTTGATGGCATCAACGTCACTGTCGCCGGTCGTGGCACAGTCTGCAATAGTAAAGCAGTGCGGTCCATCCCAGGAAGGGACCAAAGAGTCCGAACCGACCAGAGACCATCTCCATTTGCCAACGGTGCGATAAAACGTTGAATCAACGCAAATGGTTTTGCCAGCTTCGGTAGCAGCAATTGGTCCTATCTCAATCACCCAGACGGGTTCATCGAATCCGTCAGGGATGCCGGGACTGAACAGCTTGAAACCACCAAAACCGACCGTGTCACTCTCCTGTCCATCATCGCTGAACGGATTTATAAACAGGTTTTCCATCATTCCAGGACTGATTGAACCAGTAAAACTTCCCGCCGTAGCTGCCCAGGTTGCGGCCTCGGGGGAGTAGATCCGGAATCCGTTAGTGAAACCGGTGACAGATCCGCCGGTCTGATTGGACAGTCGGAAGATAAAAGCCACCGTTCGATCCGATGATATGGTGTCGCCGGATACCAGGCCGACTACATTGTCCAGGGTTATACTCCCGGACTGAGCCATAAGAACAGGAGTTAATAGCAGCAGGAATAGAGTTGTCAGAATCAAGTTGCGATACATTCAGCGTTCCATGTTGTTAAAGGTGGTTACTGTCCATATTGGTGATATAGCTTGGAATTGATCGATATTAATACTGTTAGTATCAAGAGAAGTGGCTTCTTTAGCGCATCTGCGGCCAGACGCTGAAGAGTAGTGGATGCTCGATGTCAACCCAACCGAATCCTTCCAATGGAGACCTGCTGTCGGTCTTTCATTCTTACCTGATGCAAAAATACAATAATAGTCTGATTTGTCAATTAAATCATTTGCGGCATGGACAGAAAAGTCTGCAAATGGGAGATAAAAAGAGCCGATATAAAACCGGCTCTTGCGCTTTTAGTCGATTTGGGATCGGTTTATAGAAGGTCCTCGGTCCACCAGATCAGCTTTTCATTGAGGCCATCGCTGTAGCCGGTATGTTTATATCGGATTTTTCCTTCTTTGTCTATTACGCAAAGATAGGGGATACCTGAGACCCCATAGGCCCGGGCCAGATCTTCGTCTCCGTACAGAAGAATCATATCATAATTGTTCTCTTCCATAAACTGGGCTGGCTTGGACTTACCCTGTTCCCAAACATTGACGGAGAAGACCTTAACATCCTCTTTAAGTCCGTCCTTGACGAACTCATCAATTACTGGCATAGCCATGCGACAGGGACCGCACCAAGTCGCCCAGAAATCCAGTACCAGGACTTTCCCTTTCAGGCTGGCCAATGATATCATATTTCCGTTTACATCCTCCAGGCTCCAATCCGGAGCAACCTCATCAACCTTCTCAGCCAGCGTCTCAGTTTTTCTCTTTGGCTTACCGGCAATCCAGTTCTCATTTACTTTCTCCACCACACCGGACCATCTGGCATCTGAATGCAGCGCCTCAAGATCGGGGTCTTCGGAGATATGCCCAACCCGATCCCAACCATTGGCCAGGGCCTGATTTAGGAAATCAAACGACATTTCAGGATCGCCGGAACGAGCATAGGCGCAACCGATATCATAGAGCGATCCCTCATCGGACTCCCAACCGGTTTTGCTTTTCTTATAGCGAATGACCTCTTCAAAGGCCTCGGCCGCATATAGCGAAGAGGTATAATAGTAATTCAGGAAATCTTCCTTTTCGTCGGCACCAAGTTGACCTTGAGTGACCATCTGATCAGCAAATGAGACAAGGTCGGCCAGAGCGGTTTCAAAGTCACCAGCCATGGCCAGCAGGCCAACATAGTCCAGCGGCGTGGGCCAATCACCACCAAGCGCTTTGGCTTTATCGAAAGTCTCCTTGGCACCTGCGTACTCCTTGGCATAGACCTGGTAGGCGGCCAGAAATTCCAGGGCGTACGACTGTCCATTATCAATCTCAGCCAACTGCGCAAACTTAGGTCCGTCCTCGGGGAGCATAGCTGCCAGTTTCTGAGTCACTTCACTACCGGATTCGTTAGTGAACAGTTTTGTCACGTAGGTCGCCAGCATGAGTCGATAACCATAAGGCCACTTGGCGTCCAGATCGACAACCTTGCGGCCAATCTCTACCTTTTGTACATCCGAATCAACCACTCTCCCGTACAAATAGAGGTGCCTGGCCGATTCCGGATTTTCCTCTGCCATTTTCCTGGAATAGGCACGTACGGACGGGGCGTCAATCCCCTGCCATTTACTCTGAGCCTGTCGGATCAGATCCATATCTTCGGTTTTCTCCATGAATTCCTGGCAGATAGCGGCAGCTGCAGCATCATCTGCGGCGGAGCTTAGTCGCTCACCAAGCGTTTCCATCGTATAGCTTCCCTGGGCGGCAGCAGCCAGAGGAAGAGCGAAAATCAACATTGTTGCCACGAGGGAAATAAAGATTAGTCGTTTCACTGTTACTCCTGTTATAAACATCCGTTTGTTTCCAACAAAGTCACTATTGTAAAACATAAAATGCTCACTTTCTCCAATCTCTGCAACCAAAAAAAAAGAGCGGGTCCGTAAGAACCATAGGCGCGCAACATACTGATTGACTTTGGCCGTCAATTCGCTTCTTTGTCTCATGCCTGTCCCCGCTAATAGTCACAAGAGTCGATTCCCTATGGTCGCCAAGACTCTTTTCGGCCTGGAAGAGACACTGTCCAAGGAACTGATAGCTCTGGGCGCACAGAAGATCAAGCAACTGACGAGATCGGTCGAATTCTATGGCGGCCAGGAGCTACTTTACAAAGCCAACCTCTGGTGTCGGACAGCCACCAGAATTCTGGTGCCCATCAAAACTTTTCAGGTACGAGAGGCTGCTGACCTCTATAGAAAGGCGCGAAAGATCGACTGGGGCCGATTCCTGAACGCCAATCAGACTATTGCGATAAACGCCGTCATCATCAATTCGGTGTTCGACAACTCTCTTTTTGTGGCTCAGAAGACCAAAGACGCAATAGCCGATCAATTCCGAGATAATATGGGTAAGAGGCCTTCGGTCGATCTGAAGTCACCGGATATCAGGATTAATGTCTATATCAATCAAAGCGAGTGCACGCTGTCGCTTGATTCCTCAAACGAGCCGCTCTTCAAACGTGGCTACAGAGGGGAGACTGGTAAAGCTCCCTTGAACGAAGTTCTCGCGGCCGGAATAGTGTTGCTGTCCGGTTGGGACGGAGAGAGTAGCTTTGTGGATGGGATGTGCGGCTCAGGGACAATTCTTATCGAAGCCGGACTGATGGCGCGCAATATTGCGCCCGGGCTGAATCGGCGAAAGTTCGGATTCATGAACTGGCCCGATTATGACAAGAACCGGTTCTCTCAGATTTGCACCGAGGCGAGAGAGCAGATCAGACCGAAATTGAATTTTGAAATGCTCGGCTCAGATATTGACTCCAGGCAGGTCAAACTGGCCGCGAGCAACGCTCGTCGGGCCGGTCTGGAGAAAGACATCCGGTTCACGCGATCGCCACTCATAGATTTAATCCCTCCGATCGCGCCAGGCGTACTGATTGTGAATCCACCCTACGGGGAACGACTTGCTGTTGAGAATATCAATGACAGCTATCATCTGATGGGGGATGCATTCAAAAAGAACTTTACTGATTACGATGCTTTTGTCTTTACCGGAAATCTCTCGGCTGCAAAGCATATCGGGCTCAGAACTTCGCAACGAATTGAAATGTACAACGGCCCGATTGAGTGCCGCCTGCTTAAATTCGAGATGTATCGCGGCACCCGCAAAGTAAAACATCCATTGGAAGATCTGAATTAGTCGAAGCCGACTGAATCCAGTCTTCAATGTGTTTTACTATAGTTGCTTCCGCAAGTAATCGCCGACTGAAGTGAAATAATCATTTGCATATCCATGAGCCATTGGATGGGGACAGATTGCAAATCTGGTCTGTTCTGAGGTGTGGATCCACAACTGTTTCAAGGATGATTCTTGGGGAGTCTGTCCAATAATCGCTTTCCAGGCCTCTTTGTAACGTGGGCTAAGACCATAAAACATGACTAGTTTGGGCTGGCGGCATGTAACCAGTTTCTTCAAGTGACAAACTCTTGTGTCTATCAGGTGCTTTATATACTCCTTTCTGATTCTCAAATATGGAATGTCAGAATACCCTCCGTACTTCCATTCGTCTATGCCCGGCGACGGAAGAGGCATTAGTTCCAAAAGGCAATTATCTCCATCCGACCGCCCCCAGGATTTGCGTTGAAAACACCTAACATCTGATATCTCCGATATTGAGCCACCCAGTGCCAAGTGCGCACGAATCAGTTTGCTCCAAGTCCTTTGAATAGGAGGGTTTTTGACAAAGTACTTTGATATTCCAATACGCTTATGATAGTCTTTGAGATCGACTGTCTCGGGAGAGTTCATGGATATCCAGACCCTTAGTCTGTGATCGATCTCTTGAAATGTGTTTCCCCCTCCCTCCTCCATTCCAACATACCAATAGTCTGAATCGAGGTTGCCATAGCCGTAAAATTGGTAACAAAAGCTCTCTATGAGATTAGAATGCAAGCAGTATGTTTCTCTACTCTTTAACTCATCGCTCATGGTTTACCCCTCACAGGCAGATTCTGAGCTGCTCGACTGATAATATCCGAAGGAATAGAAGTGACTTCGTCACTGGTGCCGAAGGTCGGAGTGGCTCAGCCACCTTTTGTTGGCGGTATAAAGTCCGTGATTCTCCAGAAAACGTCATCGCAATGACCAACTGTGTTGGTGCCGAAGGTCGGACTCGAACCGACACGATGTTGCCATCGGGGGATTTTGAGTCCCCTGCGTCTACCAGTTTCACCACTCCGGCACAGACTCGTCCGGTAGAAGGACGAGTCCAAATGTATAGCCAGCCTTCATTGTTGGCAAGAGCTTTTTGACCCAGCTCCACACTTGCGCTGATCAGCAGAATTTCACTATTTGGAGCATGCCCCAAACCAGCTTCCACAGCCGAGTTGTCACAATCATCAAGCGTATTCCAAAAGGAAGAGTAGCCACTTACGGGCAGATCGCCGGTCTGGCTGGTTCTCCTCGTGCCGCAAGACAGGTAGTGCGAACGCTTCACTCAAGCTCAGGTAAAGAAAAGCTCCCCTGGCATCGAATTATTAATTCAGAGGGGAGAATCTCGCTGGGCCGGGGGAGTGGGTACCACGAACAACTTGCCTTGCTGCAATCTGAGGGGGTAATCTTCAAATTGGACGGATCGATTGATCTGAGCAAGTATCAATGGCGTCCGCGGGTAAAGCTGTAGATCGCAAACGAATGATTCAGAAATGAACCCGCTCATCCGAGGTATCTGGAGCCGCTTGATCCTCCTGGCGGGGCCGGTAAGTCCCTTTTGAAGGATGTATTTTGCAGGTCGTGATCGGCTGGTTGTCTTCGGTAAAGATTTCGTTCACTACATTCAGGCAACGATCAGTCGCCAACTCACCCGAGGCAAGACAGACATCAAGATGCACAATTCCATCCGGTTCTTCAAAGTCGAGCGTCGGCAATGAATCATGGGCGGCAATCATAAACTCCGTCCAGACCGGTACCCCGTTTTTGGCTCCGTCCTGGTTGCGGCCAATCGAAGTTTTGTCATCGAACCCGACCCAGACCCCGGCAGAAATTTGAGGGGTATAGCCGATGAACCAATTGTCGCAGAAATTATTAGTGGTTCCGGTCTTACCTCCGGCCGGTCGGCTGAAACCCATCCATCGAGCCCGTTTACCGGTTCCATTGTCAACCACTGACTTCATCAGATCAACCATGATGAAGGCTGTCTGCTCGGAGAGAACTTCATCTTTCTCTACCGCCATGTTGTCTTCCAAAACGCGCCCATACCGATCGACAATCTTATGAACCAACCGGTAGGGGATATGAATCCCCTTGTTGGGAAAAGTGCTGTAGGCGGACACCAGTTCAATAAGTTTTACTTCACTAACGCCAATAGCCAGCGAAGGGACCGGGGCCAGTGGAGTGGTAATCCCCATACTCTTGGCATAGAAAATCGCCTGCTCGGGGCTGATCTTCAGTAGAAGGCGGATAGCGACCAGATTTCGCGACAATCTTATAGCATCGCGAAGAGTGATCGGTCCTTTGAATTTATCGTCAAAATTGTGTGGTCGCCACTGTTTGGTGCCAGGAATGTCGAGCACAATCGGGTTGTCATCAACTATATCGGTGGGATGAAAACCATTGTCCACACAGGCGGTGTATACAAACGGTTTGAAACTGGAACCCGGCTGCAAGGTCGCCTGATAAGCTCGGTTCCAGCGCGACTCCTTGAAATCACGGCCGCCAACCATCGCGAGGACATCGCCGTTGGCATTATCAATCGCGATAAACGCACCCTGGATCAGTTTGTAGGTCCTGATCGGGTTGCCTAATTCATCAGTCGTATCCGGGATAATCTCGGTGTAGTGGCGGTTGTTGATGTCATATCGGCGCTCAATTATGGCTCTGAGAGAATCGACCTTCTTGGATACGGCAGCTTCGGCCGCCGCCTGTAAGTCGATATCAAGCGAAGTATAAACTTTCAGGCCGCCCGAGTAGAGTTTGTCTTCCCCATACTTATCATGGATGTAGCGTCGGACTGTCTCGGTGAAATAGGGGGCAGCTCCAATCTGTTCTTCGGGAGGATGGATATCCAAGGGAAGAGCTTGGAGTGAATCGAATTCTTCGCGAGTGATCCCCCCTACAGAATAGTAGGAATAGAGCACTCTATTTCTCGCCTGCAGAGACTTATCCGGATTATTGAGCGGCGAGTTGATATTCGGCCCCTTGAGAACACCTATTAGAACGGCACAATCACTGAGGGTCAGTTGGTCGACTGATTTGGAGAAGAATATATGGGAGGCCGAGGCCGCCCCATAGGCCCCCCGGCTAAAGTAATACTGGTTGAGATACATCTCCAGTATCTCTTCCTTGGAATAAGTTCGCTCCAGTTTAATAGCAGTTAAGGCCTCTTTGAACTTGCGATCAAAGGTCTTTTTCCGCGTAAGGAAGAGCATCCGGGACAGCTGTTGGGTTATTGTTGAGGCGCCGCCGGTTATCCTTCCTTTCACCAGGTTTTTGAGAGCAACAATCATCACCCGGCGCAAATTGATCCCCCAGTGATCAAAGAACTCCTGATCCTCTGAGGCAAGTAGAACATTGATGAGCGTATCCGGCAATTCTCGATAAGGCGTGAGGACTCTGTTTTCGTTGAAGTACTCTTGAAGCAGGATTCCGTTGCGGCCGTATATTTTGGTCTTCAGGCTCGGTTCAATATTGTGCAGTTGCTCAAACGAGGGGAGTTGGTTCTGGTAGACATCGTAAGTGTGAAAGCCAAAAATAGCAAAAAAGACGATGATCAGACTGATCAGCGCATAGATCGATATTCTAATTCGGCGCCTGCTCGGCGGCTTGGACGGACTCACTTTAACCATGCCCTATAGTCCTGCTCTCAAGTGTTCCAGTCAAGTTTAATTCAACCCGGTTGTTGAAGTTGCTTTTTGTGGTTGTATTCATATCTTCTGTTCTACTTTCGTGCATATATCAACTTCACTCTATTATATGCCGATATCTAATGAAAGATTGCTTTGAGGAGATGAATGACGAATAACAGACTGGCGGAATTTGATCACCAATGGCAGACAATCACCCGGGGGACGGTTGATGTCCTGCCCGAAGAGGATTTTCAGCAGAAAGTCAAGGATTCTCTGGCTGGCAAACGGGGGCCCCTCAGGATAAAGCAGGGATTTGACCCAACTTCGCCGGACATCCACCTTGGGCACACGGTCGGAATCAGGAAACTAAGGCAATTTCAGGAATTGGGACACCAAATAGTCCTGATTGTGGGTGATTTTACTTCGATGGTTGGAGATCCCTCCGGGCAGTCGGCTACCCGCCCAAAACTGTCATACGATGAGATCATGAAGAATGCCGAGACCTATCAGGATCAGTTCTTTCGTATTCTGGACAAATCCAAAACCGAGATACGCTACAATGGCGAGTGGTTCAAAGAAATGAGTTTTGCCGAGATCATGGAACTGGCCACCAAGTTTACGGTCGCCCGCATTCTGGAACGGGATGATTTCAGCAAGCGATTCAAAGCCGGGGTGGCAATCTCTATCCACGAACTATTCTACCCGCTCATGCAGGGTTACGACTCGGTCGCCATGAAAGCGGATGTTGAAATTGGCGGGACCGATCAGACTTTCAATCTGCTGGCCGGGCGGACCATTCAGGAAGCTTTTGGTGTCGAAGCACAGGCGATTCTGACCATGCCGATTCTGGTCGGGCTGGATGGAGTCAAAAAGATGTCCAAGTCTCTGGGCAATTACATTGGAATCGAAGAATCCGCACGGGAGATTTTTGGCAAATCTATGTCTATCGCTGATGACAAAATATATGAGTACTTTGAACTGGCCACCGATGTCACGCTGGAGAAATTGGAAGAGATCAAAAAGTCCCTCTCCAATCCCGATGTTAACCCGATGCTCATCAAGAAAGAGCTGGGGGAGAAGCTGGTGGAGATGTACCATCCGGAAGGGTCAGGGAAAGCTGCCCGCGAAGAGTTCGAGCGGGTATTCTCACAGAAGAAACTGCCAGATGAAATACCTGAAATGACTGTCGCTGATTTGGAGAAGATCGAAATTGATCCGTCCAAAATCTTTCTGGTTCATCTCATTTCAAAAGCAAAAATGGCCAAATCCGGCTCAGAAGCAAGGAAACTAATCAAGGCCGGTGCGGTTACAATAGATGATGACAAGATCACCGATGTCGATCATGAATTTGAACTGACGGGAGAGATGATACTAAAAGTAGGGAAGAGACGCTTTCTGAAACTTATTGACTGATAGCGCCTCTTGCAAGCAACCTGTGCTACAGTCGTTAACAGCGACTACTTAGAGTGTTAGTATAATTATGCTTAGACGATTCAAGAAGTCGATAATCTTAATACTGGGCCTTACCCTGGCTCTGGTGAGTTCCTGTTCTCGCACCGCGGTTAAGAACCAAACTGCGGCAATTGGCCCCGAAGGACACCAACTCAAGACCGTTGTGCTTCCCAGGCCACAAGAGGCAGAGCGGCTGGACCCGCGCGCATTCAATGAATTTGTCAACGGCACACTCTATGAGCAGGTTGGAGATCTGCCCAATGCGGCTCGATCGTACGCAAACGCCCTGCAGATTTACCCCAACTCATATGAGATAAGATACTCACTGGCCATGGTTCTGTATCGCCAGCAGTTATTTCCGGACGCTCTGGAAGTCCTTTCACACATTGATCCGGAAGATGCCGCCGTCTATGAAATACGGGGCGGATGCTACCGGCTTCTGGGCGACGAAGCAAAGACCAAAGAAGCCTTTCTGAAAGTGGTGGAACTGGATTCTCTGAACAGTAATGCCTATTCCTACCTGGCTTCGGTTTATCGCCGCGACAATGATTTCGACTCCCTGATATGGAGTTACAACAATCTCCTCAGAATCCGTCCGTCACTCTATCGCTTACATACTGAGCTTGGAAAACTATACGCTCGTTTGGGAAATCTGGTCAAAGCGCGGGAGTCCTTTAGAGCCTCAATTGAAGTTGATCCTGAAGCAACCAATACCCTGGCCTATGTCGGGTTGGGGGAGATGTACGAAGCCGCCCAGATGACAGATTCCGCTCTCCAGACTTACAAAGCAGGATTGGCCGTTGACTCCAACGATGTCCTCTTGAACAGAATGCTGGGAAACCTGTATGTTCATCTTGACTCCATAAACCAGGCCATACCGCTGGCGCGCAGAGTTGTTACAATATCCCCGCAAGATAAGGCCGCGCAGCGGCGTCTTGCTTCAATGCTGTACGCGGCTGATTCACTGCAAGAGTCCGACTCCATCTTTTCCGCCCTGCTGGCTATTGGAGACCGCCACCCGATAAATTTCTACTATTTGGGTCGGATAGCCGCCCTTCGGGATAACTTTGAACGGGCGGTTCGTTTTTTCATACCGCTTACCCAGGTTTTGGACACTTCTTCGCAATCCTGGATTGACCTCGGCTATGCCTATCGGCAGTTAGACCGGCTCGACAAGGAGATTGAATCATACCGCACCGGCCTCAATCATATGCGGGACGAAGAATCGGCCAAGCAACTCTATTTCGCACTGGGCGCGGCCTATGAACAATCGGGCGACCTTGACAAAGCGACCGAGACATTCGAGGAGTTGATAGCCCGCTCCCCGGATCATTCGCAGGCGTTGAATTATCTCGGTTATATGCTGGCCGATCATGGACAAAATCTTGAATATGCCCGAGAATTGATAAAGAAAGCGCTGGAAATTGTCCCTGATAATCCGGCCTATCTCGACAGCTATGGCTGGGTATTTTACAAACTGGGCGACTACAAAAAGGCCCGGAAGCATTTGAGCCGAGCGGTTGAGCTTGACACTGACCCCGTTATTTTCGATCATCTTGGAGACGCTTATCACGCCGATGGTGATTTGCAGACCGCCAAAGTCTGGTGGCAGAAAGCCCTGGACCTGACTCCGGATGATGAGAAGATAATGGAGAAGCTCAAACTTGAATCCCAGTAGATTCCGTTTTCATCCCTTAATCATTGTGTCTGCTCTGGCTGGGCTGGTTGCATGTGCCGAAGTTGCCGCCCCACCTGGCGGGGAAGAGGACCGCTCTCGACCCACGCTGCTGGAGTCATGGCCAACTAACGGGGCCGTCGATGTTCCCCCTGACAATAGAATCACTATCCAATTTTCGGAGCGGGTTAAGCAGCCCGGTTCCGGCACCGGTGTTTTCATTTCGCCCCGACCAATCCAAAAACCAGAAGTGAAATGGAAATCCGACCGTCTGGAAATCCTGATGGCCGATAGCTTTCTTCTGGATCAGACCTATGTTATCGCAATCTCCTCCGATGTCAGAGACCTCAGGAACAATGCCGTTGATACTGGCGCGACCATAGCATTCTCTACAGGTCCCACCATCGATTCCGGTAGCGTTAGCGGCTTCATTTTGGAAGGGGACAAGGGATTGACCGGCACCAAAGTGGCTCTCTTTGATCCAGCCAGACTGGGGGACTCACTCAAGTTTGATTCTCTTTATCCTGACTACTTGGTTCAGTCAGGTGTTGGCGGCTATTTCTCTTTCAACTATCTCCCCAATCGAGAATTTTTCCTGATTGCTTTTGAAGATGAAAACCGGGATGACTGGTTTAGCAAACAGGATGAACGTTTTGCCCTCCCGGATAGACCGGCTGCCATTGGAGGCGAGCTTTCTCTGGACAGCCTCTATCTCCCGATCAACCGCTACGACAGCGCGGGGCAGGGGATCGTTCTGGCCCGTCTTGGCGTCAACGGTATGCTGCGGCTGCGACTAAAAGAGGAAGTAGAGACCGGACCTCTGGGGAACAACCTGTCCTGGCTGACACTGGAGTCGGACTCCGACCCGAATCTGATCCTTTCGGCTACAGCTCTGCTGGAGACCTACCTGGATCGCTCACGAAGTCTCAACTACTATGTTCCCAACACCGGACCGGGACTGTATCGGGTCAGGTTACTCCTTCCGGGAAAGACCGAGCCACTTCTGTTTGACAGTCTTCTTGTCGATGAAGCAGCGGACCTGATTGCGCCCGAACTGATCAAGTTCCTGCCGGGAAGCCTGCCCGTTCTCAAAGAAGAGGCCGCCCTCGCCTTCTATTTTTCCGAGCCTTTGGATGACAGCCTGTTTACTGATGGAACCATCTTGCTCTGGCAAGACTCTATCACCCAGGAACCGTTCAGTTCCTATTGGGAGTCGGAATTGGAATTACGGCTTGATGCACCTTCCCTCAAGCCGGGGAGATACACTGTCTCAATGGTAGAATTTGAGATTGCCGATCCAAGCGGCAATAAACTGGGGGATACGCTGAAGCAATTGCAGTTTACTCTTTTGGATCCGGATTCGCTCGGCTCGGTCTCCGGTCGATGTTTTAGCAGCTTGACCGATTCCGCCTCACAGTTGCTTCTCCGCTTTGAGAAATACCAGAACGGCTCGATTCATGAACAGCTGCTTAGGGGGACTGAGTTTAACCTGGACCTTCCGGCCGGGAGCTATCGCATGACCGGATTTGTCGACAGGAACCGGAACGGTCGTCGCGACGCCGGTTCTTTGGAACCGCTCACTTATAGCGAGACCTACTCTGTCTACCCTGACACCGTCAAAGTACGGGCCAGATTTGAAACGACCGGTCTTGAATTCGAGATCAAATAATTCCAAAAAAGAAAAAGCGGGAGAGACTCCCGCTTTGTTCAAAGTTCACTAACTGACTATTTCAGGTTTCCCCAAACTTTCAGCGTCACCCGACGGTTCTGGGAAGCCGCTTTGGTTTCATCCGGAAGAGCCAATGGACGAGACTCGCCGTAGGAGATAACAAACATCCGGTAGAGCGAGAATCCGAATTTATCGTTCAGGTAACGCTTGGCCGACTGGGCTCTCTCCTGACCGAGCATATAGTTATACTTGGCCGCCCCGGTACGGTCAGTGTGTCCGGCGATCTCAATGATTGATCCGGCGTTCTTTTCCATCGCTTCGCCAGCTTCCATCATTGTAGCTGCGGCCGATTCGTTCAGTTCCGTAGCGTCAAAATCAAACTTGATTTCCCCGGACCAGATCACCTGGTAATTCTCAAACCCCTTGGCCTCGTTTATGGCCATGTCGGTCTTGTCAGATAGCTGCTGAGCCAGTGACTGCAGTCTTGCAATTTCTGACGCGTTTGCATCGGTCTTGTCGCGCAGTCCGCTTATCTTGGAATCCGTACGCCCTTCTGAATCAGCAATCTGCTGGGCAACGTAATCCTTGTTGACGCCACAACCCGCTATCAGGGCGAGCATCAAAATACCCACTACCATGTAAGTGCTCTTCATCTTCGCTTTCCTTTCAATTTACCAACACTCAACACCAATTTGTTTACTTATTTTACAGACCAACTATGTAATAGTAACCATAAAACAATATCAAGCAAAATGTGCGGGACAGCTCACTGCTTGACCGCCCCGGCCGTTATACCGGATACGATTTGTCTTTGCATAATCAGGAAGATCAGGAGTATCGGAATAACGGCCAGAGTTGATCCAGCCATAAGATGCTGCCAGTCTATAGCTTGGTGCCCCTGAAACAGGGCCAGGGCGACCGGGAGAGTGCGGACCGATTCGGACTGAGTAAGTATATAAGGAAACATAAACGAATTCCAGTTGGTGAAAAACACCTGAATGGCCAACACCGATAGGGCCGGCTTACACAGCGGCATGACGATCCGAAATATAATTGTCATCTCCGAAGCGCCATCAACCCGCGCCGCTTCTTCAAGGGTTGGCGGCAATGATTCAAGATACTGCTTAACCAGAAAGACGCCAATCGGGTTCACCAGCCAGGGCAAAATAAGGGCGAAGTAGCTGTCGTATATCCCGCTTTTGAGACAAATCAGGTACAGTGGAATGATAATGATATGCGCCGGGATCATCAGCACCCCGACAATCGACCCAAATACAATCTTATTGGCGATCATGCGGTAGCGTGACAGGGCATATGCCACCATAAAACAGAAGAGTATATTCGAGAGAGTCACCACCAGTCCAACGAAGATTGAATTGAAAAGAAACAGGCCCATCCTGTTAAACTGAAACAGGTCAGAGAAATTGGCCAGAGTTATTACACCGGCGAACAGACTCGAAAGAGATAACGAGCTGCCCGAAGGTAATAACGCCACCCGGAACATCCAGAGCAGAGGGAAGACCATCACCACCAGAATCAAACCCAGCACCGAATAGTGAGCCGAGCGTTTCAGAACTCTGGCTACCATATCGCCTCCTTCCGCCGAATGAGAAAAAACTGAACCAGCGAAAAGGCGAGAATGATCAGGAAGAGGGTATAGGCCGCAGCCGAAGCGTAACCGAGGTCAAAGTGAGTGGTCAAACCGGTACTGTAGATGAAGTAGACCATCGTGGAAGTATCAAACTTGCCCGAAGTCATAACGAAAATCTCGACAAAGACCTGAAATGATTTGATTGAGTTTACCACAACAATAAACAGCATGACCGGCCTCAGCAGAGGGAGGGTAATGGAAAAGAACTTCCGGAACGGCCCGGCCCCGCTTATCTCTGCCGCCTCATACAACTCCTCAGGAATAGCCTTCAGCCCGGCCAGAAAAATCAGCATATAGTAGCCGACCGACATCCAGACATCCATTGCCATGATAGACAGAAGCGCGGTCGATGAATCCAGAAGAAAACCGTTTTCAGGAGTGTTCAACCCGATCATCTCGGTCAGCAAGGCAACATAGCCGCCCCGCTGAAGTAGATTGGTGAATATCAGCGCGATAACGACCATCGAAGTTATCGAAGGAAGAAAAAAGCCGGAACGAAAGATCGCCCGCCCTTTGAATTTGCGATTGACCAGGAGCGCCATTATCAACGACAGCACTGTCGTGGCCGGAATAGTACCGACCACAAAAATGGCGGTGTTTTTCAGCGATGAGATAAAAAGCGGATCGGCAATTAGCCGACCGTAGTTTGCCAGCCCAATCCAGTCAAAACCACTCTCCAACAGACGATAGTTAGTGAAACCGAGCAGCAACGAGTAGACTACCGGAAACAGCCAGAAGAGGCCAAAAATAAAAAGCCAGGGGAGAGTCAGCCAGAACCAATTCAGGCGTGACTGGAGCATCAGCGCTCCTTGATCTCTTCTATTTTCCTCTCAGCTTTAAGCAAGGGAGTCGCAATATTGCCAGATCCAAACAGCGCCTCTTCAACAGCTTCTTCAATAATACTCTCAAACTCCACCCAGTCCGGGTCGACCGGAGGATGTTTGGCCAGCACTACCTGCCGGTTGAACAGGCTCAGGTCTTTACTGGATGAGAAGTATGGATCGGCCAGCGCTTCCTGACTCGAAGGTGTCGCTGAATAGTTCGCCTTGCAGAACTTTATCTGGTTGGCCGGTGAGGTGAGGTGGCGAATGAATTTTAGGGCCGCTTCCTTATTGTCTGAAGATTCAGATATCGCCAGGTACTCGCCGCCAAGGAAAGACCGCCCCGGCAGCCGCTTTCCCGGAAATAGCGAAGTAGCATAATTGATCTTTCGATTCTCAAGAGCAATCCGCTTCAACAGCCAGTCTCCGGAGATAATAAAACCG
>JARGFS010000072.1 GCA_029211095.1 bacterium
AGCGACTATTAAGTCCCCCCTCTTTTTTGGAGCTATGCTGGTGAGACATGATCTCGCTGATGCTTCGGTGGCGGGCTCGGTCAATACGACCGGTGATGTCCTCCGAGCGGCGATTCAGGTGATCGGCCTTAAAGAAGGGATCAACACTGTCTCAAGCTGTTTTATGATGACCGTTCCGGAATTCAATGGAGAAAAAAACAAAGTCTTTCTTTATGCCGATGGTGCGGTGGTGCCGAACCCTACCGCCGAACAGTTGGCCTCAATTGCGGCTTCAACGGCTGACACGATGAAAAACCTGCTCGGTGTTGACCCGACCGTGGCGTTGCTCTCCTTTTCCACCAAAGGGTCGGCCAAACATGATGATGTTAGCAAAGTGCAGGAAGCGTACGCCATTCTCAAAGAGACCAAGCCGGACTTTCCATTCGATGGTGAACTCCAGGTGGATGCGGCCATCGTACCAAAAATCGCAAATAGCAAAGCTCCCGGTTCACCCGTAGCCGGAAACGCCAATGTTCTCATATTTCCCGATCTTGACGCCGGGAATATTGCCTACAAGCTAACCCAGCGTCTGGCCGGGGCCAGTGCGACCGGCCCCATTATTCAGGGATTGGCCAAACCAGCCAATGACCTGTCGCGCGGATGTTCCGTAGAAGATATAGTCGACGTTACTGCCATAGCCACGCTTATGAAAGGCTGAAGAGATGAGTATCAGTCAATTAGCACGCGAGATCAAAGAATCTCCAACCCTGGCCCTCAATGAAAAGGCGCGGATTCTCCGAGAAAAAGGGGACCCGGTCATACATCTCGGTTCCGGCGAGCCAAAAAGCAAGGTCCCGATTGATGCAATCCTGAACTGCGCCTCCAAACTGCAGTCGGCTGACATTCGTTACACGCCGACCGAAGGCATCCCCGCTCTGATAAAGGCTGTCATTCGGTACACCGAAGACAACTATGCTAAGACAGTCGGACCGGAGAATGTTCTGGTTTCCAACGGAGCCAAGCACTCCATCTATAATGTCCTGATGACTATCCTGAATCCGCAGGATGAAGTTATTGTCTGCGCTCCGTACTGGGTCAGCTACCCCGAGATTATCAAGATGATGTATGGCGTCCCGGTGATTGTAAAACCGGAGGATGGTCGTTTCCAGCCGCGCATTCAGGATATCATTGAGAATGTCGGCTCTTATACCAAGGCGATAATCATCAACAGCCCGAACAATCCTTCGGGGGCCGTTTATTCCCAGGATTTCATAGCTGAGATTGTCGAATATTGCGAGAAAAAGGGCCTCTATCTCATAATGGATGATATCTATCACAAACTTGTATTCGACAATGTCGAGGTCCCTTCCGTATTCAAGTATGCCAAAGATAAGTCCGAGGCCTCCAAGCTGATTATTATTAACGGTGTCTCCAAAATGTATGCCATGACCGGCTTTAGAATTGGCTGGACGATTGCCAATGCCAGGATTATCGAAGCGATGATCAATGTGCAGGCACAAAACATGTCCTGTCCATCGGTCATACTGCAGACGGCGGCGGCGGGAGCGCTGCTGGGCGTGCAGAGTTCGGTAGAGAGCCTTCGCGTGACCCTTCAGAACAACCGGGACGTGATGATGACCGAGCTGGACTCTTTCAATGGGATACATACAATAAAACCTCAGGGGACTTTCTATTGCTTGCCTGATTTCACCGCTTACAGTAAAGATTCGGTCGCATTGTCCAAGTTCATCCTGGAGAAGGCCATGGTCGTCACCGTTCCCGGAAAAGAGTTCGGGATGGAAGCGCACCTTCGATTGAGCTACTGCGGGACGATCAAGGAGATTGTGGAAGGAATTGCTCGTATCAAGTGGGCGCTTGATCCGGAGTCGCCTAACGAAATCTACATTGGCGACCGTAAACTTCGGAGGGACTGGAAATGAGTCACTACATCCTGGATATAAAAACACCGGCGATTGATCAGGCCAGAGCGGTCAAGAGCGAGTTTGGCCTCAAGAATCTCGGCCTTCGCAACCTTAACAATGTTTACTGGAATCTTCCTACCGAGGCTCTCTACGAGGAAGCGATATTCAGGCGGGAAGCCAAGATTTCCCACCTGGGGCCGTTGGTTGTCAACACCGGCAAGCATACGGCTCGTGCCGCCAATGATAAGTTTGTCGTTAAGGAAGCCAGTAGTGAGGAACATATCTGGTGGGGGCAGTACAATCGTCCCTACGCAGTAGACAAGTTCAATCTCGTCCTGCAACGCCTCCAGGGTTATTTGCAGGGACGGGACCTGTTCGTGCAGGACTGCTACGCCGGGGCGGACGAGAATTATCGTCTTCCCGTCCGGATTATCACCGAATATGCCTGGCACTCCGTATTTGTTCGCAACATGTTCATCACTGCCCAGACGCATGATGAGCTTCGTAAATTCGTCCCCGACTTCACGGTGATGTCCATTCCTTCATTTCAGGGTTCACCTGAGATCGACGGAACCCTCTCCCCGACTTTCATCCTCCTGAACTTTGACCAGCGCCTCTGCGTGATTGGAGGTTCGGGCTATGGGGGTGAGATCAAAAAGTCTGTCTTTACCGTACTCAACTATCTCCTCCCGCGTGAAAATATTATGACCATGCACTGTTCAGCCAACGTGGGTGACAACAAGGATGACGTGGCGCTCTTTTTTGGCCTCTCCGGTACGGGAAAGACAACGCTATCGGCTGATCCGAAGCGGAAGTTAATCGGTGATGATGAACATGGTTGGAGTGACGAAGGTATCTTCAATTTCGAAGGTGGCTGTTACGCCAAAGTGATCGCTCTGTCCCCGACTGCCGAGCCGCAGATATTTGCCTGTACGCGAAAGTTCGGGACGGTGCTTGAGAATGTAATCTACGATCCGGTCAGTCGCCTTCTTGATCTGGATGATGAAACACGCACGGAGAACACACGGGCCGCCTATCCGCTGGAATATATCGACAATGCCGTTCCGGAGAAGATGGCCGGTCATCCCAAAAACATAATCATGCTGACCTGTGATGCTTCGGGAGTAATGCCCCCTATCGCCCATCTCACCCCGGAGCAGGCGATGTACCATTTCATTTCCGGATACACCTCCAAAGTGAGTGGAACGGAGATTGATCTGGGCAAGGAACCGGAAATCACCTTTAGCGCCTGTTTTGGCGCTCCGTTTATGGTGCACCATCCGTATTTCTATGCCGAACTTCTCAAAAACAAGATGACCAAGCATGGGGTCAATTGCTGGCTGGTTAATACCGGCTGGACCGGCGGGCCGTACGGTATCGGAAAGCGGATGTCGATCCGCCACACCCGGGCGCTCTTGAACTCAGCCCTGGATGGCTCTCTTCTTGACGTTAAGTATAAGAAGGACCCGGTCTTTGGATTCGAAGTTCCCCAGTCCTGTCAGGATGTACCCGAAGATGTCCTCAATCCGATTGACACCTGGGGGGACAAAATGGCCTACCAGGACAAGTACCTTCAATTGGCTGCTCTCTTCATAGAGAACTTCAAGAAGTTCAAGGAGGGGACGCCACAGGAAGTTATCGATGCCGGTCCGGTGAAAAAAGAGTTCGTGACTGCTTAGATATCGAAGTGTCGGCCTGGAATATCCCGGGCTCGACCTGCTTCCAACACAAATATACGATGGCGGAACTTTTCAGGAGTTTCGCCAATTATCGGCTGAGTCCTCCACTCTGTCTCAAATTTCCGAAAAGCCTCATCTCGCCAATGTAAATGAACCATAACTTGTTTGTTGAAATCTGGATTTGTGCAGTTTATCATTCCACTATGAAACTATCGGAACGCATTTCCCGGATTGGCCAGTCCGGAACTATGTCTCTCTTTGCCAGGATTGCGGCAATGCGGCAAGCAGGTGAAGAAGTGGTTTCATTCGCGGTCGGTGAACCGGATGCCCCTCCCCCGGAATCGGCCAAATTGGCGGCCACCGAAGTAATTCAGGATAATGCGACCGGATACACGGTCAACCAGGGACTCGTGGAACTTCGCCAATCTATCGCCGAGAAGTTCAAACAGGATCAAGGGCTGATCTATGAGCCGGATCAGATTCTCATCACCTCGGGAGCTAAGCAGGCGATCTACTCCCTCCTGGTTGCCCTCTGCGACGAGGGGGACGAAGTTCTTCTTTTTTCTCCCTTCTATCCAAGCTACCCGGAGCAATTACGGCTTTGTGGTGCAATACCGGTAATTATCAATACGCGACCCGAAGATAACTTTCAGCCAACCAGGCCCGAGATCAAGAAGGCGATTACCGAAAAGACGGTCGGCATGATTGTCAATAGCCCGAACAATCCTACCGGCACGGTTTATGATCATCGGGCAATCGAAGCTATCTCGAAATCTGCTTTGGAACATGACCTCTGGGTGATTTCGGACGAGATTTATGAAAAGATAATCTACCCCCCGTCGTTCCATATCAGCCCAGCCCAGCATTCACCGGAAATGGCTGACCGGACTTTGATGGTAAACGGTTTTTCCAAGGCCTTCGCAATGACCGGCTGGCGTCTCGGTTACTGTGCCGGACCGGCTGAGGTTATCACGGCCGCGAACCTGTTGCAATCACATACAACTTCAAATGCGGCCACCATTTCACAGCGGGCGGCATTGGCCGTTATGGAGAAGGAGCCGGAGTACGGATCGGTTGTTGCATCCGAACTGGCAAAAGAGAGAGAGTTGATGCTTAAACTGCTGGCCAACATCCCGGGTATATCGGTTCACCCCTCATCGGGCGCATTCTACCTCTGGCTCCGATACCTGGTTCCCTCCGGCTCTCCCTACGCCGATTCTCTCGCCCTGGCTAACTACCTGCTTGAGAATCATGGGGTTGCTCTGGTCCCCGGTTCCGCCTTTGGCTGCGAGGGCTACCTGAGACTGTCCTACTCGGTGGAGAGAGGGCTGCTGGAGGACGGCTGCCGACGGCTCAAGAAGGGGCTGGAACAAATCCTGGGGTGAATCGTTTAGATTCCCTGACTAAAGTTCTAATTAGCTATATATTGACTTAAGAAGGAGATATAAATAGATCATGCCAACTTACCAGTATCGATGTGACAGCTGCGGCCATGAATTTGAAGAGTTTCAGTCTATGGTGGATAAACCGCTGGAGAACTGCCCCAAATGTGAAGGGAAGGTTCGCCGTATTATAAGCGGCGGGGCCGGGTTCCTCTTCAAGGGGAGTGGTTTCTATATTACTGATTATCGAAGTGGTCAGTATAAAAAGGATGCCGCCGCCGACTCCACTTCTTCCAGTTCCTCATCGTCCGATTCTTCCTCCTCAAAGAAAAGCTCCGACTCCAAAAAATCTGATAAGTAGGTGCTTATTGCCATCCCCGGAATTTGATCAACTGGCCCAACGACTCTCCCCCACGGCTGAGATCATAACCGACCTCCCGATCGACAGCGACTATCTCACCGATGCAACTCCCAATCGAGGCTCTTCCCCGGCCCTGATAATGGCCGCGACCGAGTCCGATGTCATTGAAGTAGTATCATTCTGCCACGCCGCAAACCGTCCACTCGTCCCCAGGGGAGCTGGTACCGGCCTCAGTGGGGGCTGTATCCCACTGAACAATGCGCTCGTACTTTCTACCGAGAAGATTGATCATTGTGAGATCAATCGAGAGGAACGAATGGCCGCCTGCGGTCCCGGTCTTATCACAAAGCAGCTGATTGATGCCGCCCTTGCACAGGGCCTGACTTACCTGCCAGACCCGGCCAGCTATGAAGAGTCGACCCTGGGCGGAAACGTGGCGGAAAACGCCGGAGGACTCCGCTGCAAAAGATTCGGTGTCACCCGTGACTATGTGCAAGGTTTGAAAGCTGTCCTGCCGGACGGAAAGCTCATCACTACCGGCTGTTACAATGCTTCGCATGGGAGGACCTCGGATAGTTTCAACCTGACCGATCTATTAATCGGTTCCGAAGGCACTCTCGCTGTCATCACAGAGATAACCGTGGAACTCTCCCCTATTCCGACTCCGGGAGATACGCTGTTGGTCGCTTTTGACGACCCGGCCGATGCCGGACAAACGGTCACCGACATTGTGGCCGCCGGAATAATGACCACCGTGCTTGAATTTCTCGATGGAGACGCGGCCGCCTGCTCCAATGAGTACGAGAAAAACGAAGGATTGGATCGAGTAGGCGCAATTCTGCTAATCGAGACCGACAACCGGGCGAAGATTGAGCAAATCTGCAACAACAACAGGGCCTCATATTTGAGGATCGAGAGCGATCCAAAAAAAGCGGATCAGCTGTGGAAAATACGGCGGAATCTATCGCTGGCCGCCAAAGCCGCCGCCGAATTGAGGCTGTCCGAAGATGTCGCTGTCCCGATCTCAAGATTCGCGGAGTTGGTCGGCTGGGTATCCCAACTGAACCGGACCAGCAAGTTGCGAATCAACTCATTTGGACACGCCGGCGATGGAAACCTTCATGTCAATTTCATGGCCGAAAGCGACACGACGATCAACCGGGAGCTTATTACCCGGCATGTCGGCCTGCTGATGGAAAAGACTATCGCCCTTGGGGGGACCTTGACCGGCGAGCATGGAGTCGGGCTTGAGAAAAAGCAGTTTCTCCATCTGGAGTTTAATCCCCCCACTCTCGGTCTGATGCGGGAGATTAAGACCCTGTTCGATCCAGCCTGCATTCTGAATCCGGGGAAGCTATTTGACTGAGTCTAACCAGTCGCATTTTTCTGCCCGCCATCTTTTTCTGCAAAAATAGTAAAAAAGTAGGTCCTGAATACTACCCTCCACTTGACAATATAAAAAGATTACTTTAGCTTAATTAAAAATGTGAAACATTTCACATAAGCCAACTAACTTTACTTAGAGGTTTGTGAGATAAAAAGGAGCCAAACCATGGCTAAAACAAAGACTCTCAAAGAAACCCTGGGAGCAATGATCCCGAAACTCCGTGAAGAACGGAAAAATCTCGTTAAAACGCACGGAGATGACAAAATCTCCGAAGTCTCTGTTGCCCAGGCAATCGGTGGCATGCGCGGTGTCAAGGGCATGGTCTGCGACACATCGGTAGTAGAACCTGATCAGGGATTGATCATCCGTGGCTACCCGATCATGAAGATCAAAGACAAACTGCCCGAAGAAATCTTCTGGCTGCTCATCACCGGCAAACTCCCGACCGCCGATGAACTCAAGACCTTCCAAAAAGAGCTCAAGGGCTTCGGCGAAGTCCCGGCTTATGTCTGGAAAGTTCTCAAGGCAATGCCGAAAACCTCGCACCCGATGGCTATGCTGGACACAGCCATTCTCGCGATGGAACATGAGTCATCATTCCGCAAGCGTTATACCGAAGGAATGAAGAAGGAAGATTACTGGGAACCGGCCCTTGAAGATGCCATGAAGATTATCGCGACGATACATACTATCGCTGCCGGTGTCTACCGCATCCGTTACAAAAAGGGACCGATCATTGAGTCCAACCCGCGTATCGACTGGGGTGCCAATTACGCCCACATGCTCGGCCTGCCTCCCAAAAAGGGTGTCACCGCCAAGATGATGCGCCTCTACCTTACCCTGCACACCGACCACGAAGGTGGTAACGTTTCCGCCAACACCTGCCACACGGTTGGCTCGGCTCTGTCCGATCCATTCTACGCCGTATCAGCCGGTCTTAACGGACTCGCCGGTCCTCTGCATGGACTGGCCAATCAGGAATGTCTCGGCTGGGTACTGGAGACTATGGAGAAATTCGGCGGCGCTCCGAGTGAACAGGAAATCCGCGACTATGCCTGGGAAACTCTCAATTCCGGGAAGGTCATCCCCGGATACGGACATGCGGTTCTCCGCGTGACTGATCCGCGCTTTGCCGCCTTTAATGCCTTCGGACGGGAATACTTGCAAAAGGACCCGGTCTTCCAGACCGTCGACCGCGTCTTCCGTATCGTCCCCGATGTCCTCAAAGAGCATGGCAAAGCCAAGAACCCGTGGCCGAATGTAGATGCCGGTTCCGGCGCCCTGCTGTATCATTTCGGATTGAAAGAATTCGAATACTACACGGTTTTGTTCTCGGTCTCTCGTTCTTTGGGTATGCTGTCGCAGTTGGTTCTCAACCGCGCTATGGGTACTGCCATCACGCGTCCGAAATCAGTCAGCACCGAATGGCTGATCAAGACTGTCAACGGCAAATAGACCCACCCTGCTATTTGATATCACAAACGGCCCGGACTCCGGGCCGTTTTTTTGTTGCACCAAAGCGTCTTTCGTCGCCTCCCCTATCTCCCATTGACAAATTGCCGCACAATGTTATCTTGAATGATGAACCGTGAGCAACCAACTCGACTACTACGTAACCTTTCAATCACTCTTGTCATTCTACTACTATTAGTAATTGCCCCGGTGAGCGGGCTGGATGACAGTTCTGTCGAAGAGTTTCTTCCGATTGGACTTACCGAGCTTGAAAAACAGAAGCTGGATGAAATCGGCAAGAATCATCGGAGCACAGCCGCCCCGTCAGGAACAATTCGCAACAGCGCCGAATGGGAACCTTCGCAGGGTGTGATCATCCGCTGGCCCCTGGGCATTCCCGTTTCTCTGGTAGCCGACTACTCCAAGGGGCTGATGGTCACGACGATTGTTGGCAGCAGTTCTCAGCAGAGCTCGGCCACCTCATACTACTCATCCAACGGGGTGACCATGGCCAACACGCAGTTTGTTATTGCCCCCACCAATTCCATCTGGACCCGCGACTACGGCCCCTGGTTCATTTTCAACAATGATCAGCTGGGGATAGTTGACCCGATATACAACCGCCCCAGACCGTACGATGATGTCATTCCGCAAGTACTGTCTGGTGAGTGGAGTCTGCCCTATTTTGGGATGGATTTGATCACGCCGGGCGGAAACCATATGTCCGATGGGCTGGGGATATCCATGTCGACCGAGCTGGTCTATGACGAAAATCCGACCAAGACCGAAAACGAAGTTGACTCATTGATGCTGGCCTATCTTGGCAACGACTACACCGTCCTCAACTATATAGAATCGGGTGGCATCCATCATATTGACTGCTGGGCCAAGTTCCTCAGTCCGACAACAGTCATGGTCAAAGATGTCCCGACTTCCAGCAGCAGCTACCACTTGCTAAATGACAGGGCCGAACAGCTGTCGCAGCAGATTTCAGAATGGGGACAACCGTACACAGTCGTCCGCATTTATTGCCCATACGGAACCGCTTATACTAATTCAATCATTCTCAACAACAGAGTCTTTGTGCCGCTCTTTGGAAGCGCCACCTATGACACTCTCGCGCTTCAGACCTACCGCGATGCGATGCCCGGTTATACGGTAAGCGGCTATCTTGGATCATGGCTGGATGACGATGCTATCCATTGCCGGGCGATGGGCGTCCCAGATGCTCAAATGCTGTATGTAGATCATCGACCACTGCTCGGCTATCAACCTTCCGAAAGCGCTCTTACCGCTGCGGCCCGGATTGTGGCCTGTTCGGGGCAAGCCCTTATCCAGGATTCGTTGAAACTGTTTTACAGCGTTGATGGCGGCGCGAACCAATCGCTCAATCTCTCAACAACCGCATACCCGGACTCTTTCTCTTGCGAACTACCTGCTTTCTCCTCCGGAAGTGTCGTTCGCTATTATCTTCAGGCCGCCGACAACTCCGGTCGGGTGGAGACTCACCCGTACATCGGCGAACCGTGGGCCCACACGTTCACAATCAACACCGCACCCATAGTAAGTCCGGTGGACTCACTCACCTGTAAAGCGGAGACGCCCTTTTCGTTCTATCCCAACTATACCGATCCTGATGAGAACGATATCGTCATTTCTTATTCCAGCCTCCCTGCCTGGTTAACCGTGTCCGGTGACTCGCTGGTCGGCAATTCTCCTCATGATCGTCAACTGGCAGACTTCACCGTTACAGTGGCAGACAGCTACCGGGCCGACTCAATCAATATTTCGCTGCTTGTATATATTTGTGGCGATATAAACGGGGATGCTGTTGGCCCCGACGTATCTGATCTGACGTATCTGGTGGATTACCTGTTTGGTGGCGGAACCGCTCCGCCCGATTTCATCGCGGCTGATATTGATGGATCAGAAGCTATCGACATCTCTGACCTGACCGGCTTTGTTGATTATCTCTTTGGCGGCGGCCCCTCCCCGGTCTGTCAATAGACCGGCCCGATCAATCTCCGATAACCCACCCGGTTTCACGACGGGAAGCGGCACTCAATCTCCGCACCACCCAATTTGCTTTTTCCAATGCGAAGCTCTCCTCCGCTGGCGGTGACAATCCGGTGCACAGTCGGCAAGCCAAGCCCGGTCCCGGCATCCTTGGTGGTGTAGTACGGAGCGAGAACTCTTTCATAGTCAGATTCCTTGATACCCGGACCGGAGTCGGCTACCCTGATGACCACTGTTTTGTTCTCGACAAAAGCTCCAATCGTGATAACCCCCGGCTTGCCCGCCAACGCCTCTTTGGCATTGTTGAACAGGTTGGACATCACTTGTTTCAACTGGTCGGCACCTATGGCAATTTCCAAATTGTCCTGAACACGCATGTCCAATTTGATAGCCAAAGTTTCGGCTTCCGGACTGACAAAACTGATCATCCCCTGAAGAAACCCGGTCAGATCAATCCGCTCCGCCTTCTTGTCAGATTCATCTCTGGCCAGGGCAAGGAAACGTGTTATGATATCATTAAGGCGACGCGTCTCCCCCCGGATTTGCTGAACAAACTGCAGGTATTCTTCGCTCCCTTCCTGGGGCTTAAATTCGTTACCCAAACGCTGCACCGCAATCGAAATAGTATTGAGTGGATTGCGAATCTCGTGGGCCACTCCGGCGGCCAGATCACCCAGTTCGGACAGCCTTTCCTTGCGCGCGGCCTCCCGTTCAAACTGTTTCAGACGGGTGATGTCATAGAACATGGCCACCAGCCCGGATTTGCTTTCGCCGGGCAAACCGACCATTGAAGTTGAAATCAACAACCACTTCAGTTGGTGGTCAACCTCTTCTGAAATCTCTGTTTCGCCGGGCTTGGATGAGTTGGCCAGCATCTTGGAAATCTCATCTCCGAACCCAAACTCAGAGACAGGTTTGCCTTCGCAATCTGAAACCCCGAGAATGTCCTGAAAGGCTCTATTGGCCAGAACAAATCTCCCGCCGGAATCAATTACGGCCGCACCGGTGCGCATCTCATCAAATATCTTGTCGCTTATTGACTTTACCTGGGCCAGTTGCTGAGAGATTTCACGCCGCTTGGTACGGCTCCCGAAATAGAGTAGCAGCAGTACGATGAGAATGAAAAGTACCGCCGAAAGGGTGATCATCTGGAGATCATAACCGCGCGAAACGTTATAGTAGCGGTTCAGTGAGAGTCCGACCCTGAAAGCACCAAACTGATAATCCGGCGTCGCAAACGGGCGAACCAACTCCAGAACTTTCCCTTCCGCGTAATCAACTATCCGGCTGGTGACAGAATCTTCCTGCAGAGCTTGCTCAAGAAACGGATCAGACGCTATCTGGCTCAGGTTGCTGACTTTTCGGGAGGAGAAAACTACGCCGCTGTCAGTTTGATAGACAATGTAGTCCACTCCAGCCTCACGAGACATCTTCTGTACCAGATTGTCGATCCGGGTCTCGCGCAACGTCTCGGTGAAGTAGTTGGCATCGGCTGACAGAAGTATCACATGTTTTAGATCATTGGTCAGTTGCAGGTAATAATGGGCTGCTTCGCCCGGACTTTCTCCCTGATCGTACAGCAGTACATAGTTGTTTTCCGGATAGGTAAACAGCCCATAAACCTCTTCCAGGACAAACTGCTTTAGTGAGGTCCTCGGACCGCTGATATATGCTTCCAGCAACTGCGTTGAATCCTCTTGAAAGAGGTGAATGGAATATAGATCATGATCAAGCCCAAATCGCATGATCTGGTCTTCGGTAAGTTGAAATTCGGCCGCAATTAGTTCCAGGGCCAGAGCGTTAAAACGGCGGTAAATCAGGTAGTCAAAAAAGGCTTCCGACTCAAGGGCGCCCTCGGCGGAGTAAGCTAATGACTGTGTAAATGAAGCCCCCTGATCCCGGAGGAGTGACAGGCTGTCGGAGCGACTCGAAGTTATACTTACCCATGCGAAAATAAAAACCACCAGCGCCAAAGCAATGGAGGATACTATGATCACGCGCTGGCTGAAAACTGAATTGTTCCGGTTTGAGGACGTCATAGTCTAAAAACTATCGGGCGAGCCGACCGACAGCAAACTAAAAACTAACGGCTGACTTCCAGATTCTCCACCACCTTTGGCTGGCCATCCGAATTGGCTCCGCCCGTCGATTGACGACAGGGGAGCGAAAACGCGAAACAGGAATGCTCACTCTTGCTATAGCAGATTTCTCCACCGTGAGACTCAATTATTTCCCTGCTTGAGATCAGCCCGAGTCCGTGCCCCTTGCGCTTGGTGCTGAAGCGCTTGTTGAACAGCTTGGGAACTTGCTGCTCGGCCACTCCCGGGCCGCTATCGATTACCTCAACGCGAACCGAAGAGCCCCGGTTCGGTGCAATCAATGTTCGCACCTTGATCCAGCCATTCTCATCATCATGCTGTAAAGCATCGGAAGCGTTGTAGAGAAGGCTGATAAGGACCTGCTCTATCTGGGCTGAATCAAAATCGGCCAGTGGAATCTCGGTCGAAAGTTCCACTGAGAGATTGGTACTCTCAAACCGCTTCTGTGGTGTGAGGAAGGTGATAACATTTTCCACGGTCTGGTTGATATCACCCCGAGAAATAATTGTTTCTCCCTGATGCGGGTCCATTAATCCGGCTGAGAAGGTGGAGATTTTGTCCAAAGTCTCTTTCATGATTTCCAGCTTCTTCTCAATCTTCTCATGATTCCCTTTTTTTAAGAAGAGCGGGACCAGTTCAAGATTCCCGGAAAGCACGGCCAGGTAATTATTGATATCGTGGGCGATATCGGCAGCCATCTGCCCCCTGGTGTAATAGCGGTCAATTCTCATAATCATGTTCTGGAAGTCTTTACTCTCGGTAATGTCCCTGATCATATACAGCCAGCCGCTACTCCCCCGGTCCGAGCTGACAATCTCCGACTGGACAACCAGTACTGGAAAAGGGGTCCCATCTTTTCTGAGGGCCAGCAGCTCTCTTCGCAATTCATTTTGCTCGCCCGTATGCTCCTGGCGGTTGGTCTCGACCGGCCGCGTAAACAACTCTTTCAGATCCCGCCCAAGGACTTCCCTCTCATGGTATCCAAAGTCTGCCTCCGCTTTATTGTTGAAGAGGACTATCTTCCCGTCAGCATCGGTAGTTATGACCGCGGATGGAGTGTTCTCGATGATGGTTTTAAGAAACGACCGGGAATCATCCAGCTCTCTATTGGACTGGGACAACCTCCGGTTTGAAGCTGACAGGCGATTATGAGTAGCCTGCAATGAGCGAGACATGGCGTTAAAGGTCGAAGAAAGCTTGAACAGTTCTTCATCCCCACCCGGTTCCACCATCAAATAGACTTCCCCGTTGGCGGTTCGGTTGAACCCCTCAATGAGATCGGCCAGAGGACGGCGAAATCTATTGGCAATGAGTCGCACAGTCAGCAGACTTATGAGAATAGAAACCAGCACGATCAACACGAGAGCATACTGCAGATGCGAGCGGCTTGAAAAAATAAGTCCGTGTTCTCTTGAGATGGACACGACAATTGCACTCTGGCCTTCTCGTTGGGAAACTGACTGACTGCTGATCAAATCAGTATCAAGCCACCACTCGTAATTGGAGCGTACATCTGTCCCCCTCAGTTTTCCTTGCCCGGAACCGTCGGGGCGCACCTCACTCTGGAGTGGTTCGTTACCTTCGCATCGTTCAGAATGAAGACTGAACAGAAGATGATCTTCTCCTTCAACACCGTAGCTGCGGATTTCAACACACAACGCGGAACTGTCTTCCCGGACCATTTCGGCGATGTCATGGCGCGTAACAAATGAGAGTGAATCGGCAACTGGGAATCCTTCATCTAATAAAACAAGTGATTCTATATTCCTGGAGAGTTGCGATTGGTGCTCGGAGATATCCGCCAGATTGATTGTCCCTTCGTGACCGGGGGCATCAAAAATTACCAGAAGCAAGGCCAGACATACAAAGGCAACCTGGATTATTATCAAATGACTAAGCCGGGCGAGAAACCCTGACCTGAATGAAAATCTACCAACCGGAAACATAGAACCCCGACATTGATGTAAGTTTACTTATGCCCAGATTATCGGACGCAGGAGTAAAAGATCAATTGTATTGGGGTGAGGAAAATTAAAATGGGAGTGGTGGAGGGGGATGCCCGACTCTAACGTCAGGTGGCTGGAAAACCAGCGCACACCACTCCCAAATTTGTGATCGTATCTACATTGCAGTAATCGGCTAAAACCCGAAGACCTTAATGAACAAGTAACAACGGAAAGGACTACCTACTGTCAGGTGCACCTAAATTATAACAATAATGAACAAAAGTTGCAAGGACATTTCCACGACGCAGAGAGACGATTAGACTATCGCATCTGCGTGATCGTCTGGCAGTCAAGGGGTTACAAGAGTTAGTCGGCGACAGCCAGCAATCTATCGCCGATAACTATGATCCATATTTGGTCCTGAAAATGGAGTTCAAACTCTGGCTGCGGCCTTATCTTCGAGTTCCTCCAACCGCTTCTCAGCGGCCACGGCGGCGGTTGTTCCATCCCCCACCGCGTTGGTAACCTGGCGCACTAATTGCGACCGGACATCACCGCAGGCATAGATTCCCTTTATCGAAGTTTCCATATGGTCGTTAGTGATAATAAAACCACCTTCATCTATTTTAACCTCTTCGCGGAAAAAACCGGAGTTTGGATGGAAACCGAGATACGGAAAGATAGCGCCAACCTCAAGGGTCGAGGTTGCATTGGTTTTTACATTTTTGAGCGTAAGATCGGTAACAACTTTGTCATCACCATTTATTGACTCGACCACCGTATCCCAGATGAACTCGACTTTCTTGTTAGCAAAGGCCCGTTTCTGAACTATCTTAGCCGCCCGGAGTTCATCACGCCGATGAATAATATACACTTTGGAGGCATATTTAGTGAGATAGCCGGCTTCCTCGACAGCCGCATCGCCACCTCCGACAACCGCAATGATCCTGTCTCTGAAAAAAGCGCCATCGCATATCGCACAATATGATACGCCCTTGCCACTGTACTTTTCCTCTCCCGGGACTCCCAGCTTAACCGGTGATCCGCCGGTCGATACAATGGCCGCCTTGCCGCGGTAGATATTGCCTGAAGCACATCTGGCCACCCGGTCATCACCATCGCAATAGAGTTCTTCAACCTCTTCCATTTCAACTTCAAGACCAAACTTCTTGGCATGTTCGGTAAATTTTATGGCCAGGTCGGCCCCTTCGATATGCTCAAATCCGAGATAGTCTTCAACCTCTCCGGTCAGAGCAATCTGTCCTCCGGGAAGATATTTTTCAAGGCAGACGACTTTTCTCTCCGCTCTCCCGACATATAG
>JARGFS010000073.1 GCA_029211095.1 bacterium
CTCGCGAGCCAAACCGGAAGAGGTGGGCAGCGAAGACCTCAAACCGATTATAGACGAATCCATTGCGCTGGTTGAAAAAGAGATGACTAATCTGAATATTGAACTGGCATTCTACCACGAAGAAGTACCGCCGGTAAAAGTCTCGGCCAGCAAGATTCAGCAGTTGCTTTTGAATCTCCTGATTAACGCCCAGCACGCCATTAAAAAACATGGTGTTATAACGATAGCCCTGATGCGGGAAGGGGACAATATTCAGGTTCGTGTCGGGGACAGTGGGAGCGGCATTGAGCAATCCCATCTGGTCAAAGTATTTGATCCCTTCTTCTCAACCAAAGGGGTCTGGGGCAAAGATGAAGTTATCGGAACCGGCATGGGGCTGGCCATCTGTCGGAATATCGCCCGCGAGCACGACGGCGACCTCACCGCTAAATCGATCGTGGGTATGGGCACCACCTTCACCCTGACCTTACCGGTCGTAGATGAATTCCGAATTGGGGAACCACGGGACAACACCAACGCCGAAAGAAACGTCTTCCTCTTTACCCTGGACAACTCAATCACGGCCGCATACTTCAAACAGGGGATTCCGCTCAAAGTCTCCATTCAACGGGTAGACAATGTTGACAGAATTCCGGGGAACTTCTCCCGGAGTTGTGATCTGTTCATTTGCGATGCCAAGTTCACCGGCAAAGTGGAACTATACAAAACAGCCGAATTGTGTCAGCAGGATAATGTACCGTATGTAATGATTAACTGCGGTTCAATGGAATATCAACTCAGTGAGCTGTACAATTCAGCCGCGGCCTGTTTCAAAGAGACGGCCACGCTCGCCAGAGTCCTTGAAACGGCCCTGAAAGGTCAGGAAATCGCCGGTTAGTTAAGAACCGGTATTGGATTTAGGTTTTACGCGGACAATCACGCGAGTAATTCGCTGACCTTCGACATCCTTTATCTCAAATTCAAAATCGTGCCATTTGACCTTCTGCCCGACATCGGGAACCGATCCGACCAGGTCATAAATGAGGCCTCCCACAGAATCAAATTCCGTCTGTTTGAACTCCCGGTCAAAATAGTCCTGTAGCTTTTCCACCATCAGGCTGGCCGTAACCAGATAGCGGCTATCGGGAAGTTTAATGATGTCGTCCTCTTCCCAATCATGCTCATCCTGAATCTCCCCGAATATCTCCTCAATGATATCTTCCATCGTTACCACTCCCGAGACACCGCCAAATTCATCAAGCACAATAGCGATATGCTGACGCATTGCTTTGAACTCCGTTAGCAGTTCTCCAATCACTTTTGTCTCGGGCACAAAATACGGCTTCCGGAGATATTCGGTAATCCGGAACTCTTCTCCCGGAGCCGGCATCCGATTGAACAGGTCCTTGACATATAAAAGCCCGATTACTTTATCAATACTCTCCACATAGACCGGGAAGCGGGAGTGCCCATCCCGATGGACCATCTCTCGAATCTCCTGGAAGGACATTGATTTCTCTATCGCCGTTACATCCATCCGCGGAATCATAATCTCTTTGACCACCGTCTGATCGAGTTGAAAGATCTGTCCGATCATTTCTTTTTCATCGGCCTCAACAATCGTCTCGGCAATTCCGGCTTCATCGGCCAGAGTCTCGATCGCCCGTTCGACAATCTCTTCCTTGTCATCTTCGGAAATTTTCTTATCCCGTGTGGCTCGCTCCATCGCGCCCCGATACAATATCAACAGCGGCGAAAACAGCCGGTAGACAATACTTAGCAGCCAGAGATATCTAATCATCCCCGGTCCCACAGCCTCCATAGAGGATTTGCGCGGCAGGTATTCAACCACCAGAAGATAAACGAGCCATGTCCCGGCCAGCAGGAATGCGGCAATCAGAGCTCTCCATTGACCGCCGAGAACAGCTTCAGGAAGAAGGTCCAGGGCAAAAAAGGTAACCGCAATCAAGACAAAAGACTTATACAGGACGGCGACCTGACTGAACCTGCGCGGATCATCGGCCAGAGTTCTCAATAGCTGGCGGTGCTTCCGGCTCAAACCGGGTTCAAGCTCCTCTACATCATCCGGATCAATATTGATCGCCAGCGAGTATACCGAAATGATGTAGGCACTGACCAGGCCGCCCACAATCAAAAGTCCTTCAATGAATGACCAGATCATAACGCATAAACCTTTGATAGAAATTTCGCCTCTTGCTTTTTCATAACCCGTTCATCATCCGGTCGAATATGATCGTAACCGAACAGATGCAAAAAACCGTGGCAGGCCAGCCTGAGGATTTCTTCAGACAGACTTCCTCCATACTCCTTCGCTTGCCGCCTGGCAAACGGCACCGAGATATAGACCTCCCCAAACGTCCCGTCCTCATCGTTCGGCTCATCAATATTGAACGAAAGTACATCGGTCGCAGCCGTTTTCCCCCTGAACCGACTATTGAGATTCTTGATCCTCTGGTTGGTGACGAAAATCAGGTTGGTCGAGCTCCTACTGTCCGGCTCCGCCTCTTCTTCGGCGACAAGCTCAAACAGCCGGGTAATATTCTTCCGGGGGAGTCGTACTTCGGTCTCTTTGAATATTCGCAGTTCCACTTTACTTATCGGCCTCTTCCTTCTTGGGATAGTCGATACGATGATGGAAAGCGCCAATCAGCACCTGGGCAAACGCATCCTTAATCCGGGCCAGGTCACGCAGCGTCAAAGGACACTCATCGAGCTCTCCGGACTGAAATCTTTCATCAATGATGCGCTGTATCAGGTTGTTTATCCGAGCCGGTTTGGGATCGTCCAGAGTACGGGAAGCCGCCTCCACAGCATCGGCCAGCATAGCTATTCCGGTTTCACGAGTTTGTGGCTTGGGCCCCGGATATCTAAACTTATCCTTGTCCACCTGCCCGTTGGTCTCTTTCATCGCCTTGGAGTAAAAATATATCTGGACCATTGTCCCGTGGTGTTCTTCAATAAAATTCAGTACATCATCCGGAATGTCATGAATTTCGCCCAGCAGCCTCCCCTTTTTGACATGGGAGGAAAGGATTATCGATGACATGGAAGGTGTCAGCATTTCATGCTTGGACTTAATCCCAAGCTGGTTCTCGACAAAATATTCCGGTATCTCAATCTTCCCGATATCGTGGTAGTAGGCCCCGACTCTACAGAGCAGAGAATTCCCGCCGATTGCCTTGGCGGCTGACTCGGACAGGTTGCCCACAATAATAGAATGGTGGTACGTCCCCGGCGCTTCCATAGCCAGACGCTTCAACAAAGGATGGTTCATGTCCGAAAGTTCCAGAAGGGTAATGTCGGTGGTTATACTAAAAAGTGACTCAAAGACTGGCAGCACTCCAATAACAAGGAAGGATGAAATCACACCATTCAAAATTCCAAAGCCGACCTCGGACATCAGATCGGCACCCGGATTCAGTTTCAAATTCTCCACAATCAGAATAAACAGAACATAAGCCAACGCCGTGAAGCCCATAATCCGGAAAAAGTGCGATCTTCGCCTGACCGATCTCGATGCAAAAGCGGCGCTCATCCCGATTGTGACGACCATCAGCGAGAGGTCAAAGTCAAACCGGTGCATGACCCCCAGAAGCATGGCCAGAACTATCGTGGTCATAACCCCGATCTCAATATCGAACAGAATTGTCAGGACAATCGGCGCGAAAGCAACCGGGTACAAATAGCCGGACAGTTCCCAGCGATCAACCAGCTGCATCAGGAATAGTTGAGCTGCGAAGACCAGGAGTATGGCCAGTAGTTTTTGATTGGATGCATACAGTTCCTTCCTGAAGAATTTGAGGAAGGCAAAAAGAAGCGCCAGAATGGAAAGTACCAGCGCAATCCTGGCCAGAACGGGTAGATACGGTTTGATGAAACCTTCTTCGGAGGCCTGGCTGCGCTGCAATCTGGTCATCTCTTTGAGGATCTGTTCCTGCCGTTGATCAATGCGCTGACCGGACCGGATTATTATATCCCCCTGGCTGACCAGTTCCTTAACGTTGGAAATCTGTTCCAGCTCTTTTTCTATCCGGGCGTTATATTCAGCTTTGTTGACTCGTAAATTAGGACGAATGAAACTCCGTCCCAACAGGTAGTGATACTCAACATCGATCGAGTCAACCGCATATAGTCGGTTCAGGGCCGTAAGAAACTGAACATTGGCACCCGCTAATTGATGGAGACGGTCGCGCGCGTAGATATTCTCCTTTGCTCCTCTCCTTACAAGTATGCTTTTGTTTGGTGTCTGCGGTATAACAGCGTTGTCCGGAAGGACTCCAATCTCATAGATGACCTTTCGAAAAATAGTACGGATGCGCAAACCGACCGAATCAAGATTGGGAACCTGCAACGTCTGCCTGATAGCCCCTTCGCTCAACAGCAGATATCTATCCGAGATAATATTTATCAGTTCGGCTGTATCCGGAGCAATCCCCTCCCGCCCGGTACGAAGTGAATCCACAAATTTGAGCATCTTGTCCAGGGCGGTTTCCACCTGAACCAGCACCAGAGTATCACAGTCAATAACGGGCGGTGCTGCCATCCGGATCACTTCCCGTTCCTCTTTCAAGTCCCGGTCCGTTTTGAAAACCGTAATTGGGAAGGGAGCTATGACATCCTCAAAGGAAACTTCCCCTCTCAAAGGCATATCAAGCGGATCGTACAGGGACTCACCGGGATACAGTACGCCAATCAGAATCGTCGCTACCAACAGGTAGGACATTCTCAGAATTTTACCGCGAGTGGAATGCGAAAGCGTCTGCCTGCTCTCAGTTTGTACTTTGAGGAGCCGCTTGATCCGTCGCTTCAGTTTTAGTAAGAATGAAAACATGGAGACAGGGTCCGTCCTGTACTATTTCTCCCGCTTTGACCGATCATACCGGTCGTAGGCTTTGATAATTTCCTGCACCAACTTATGCCGGATGACATCTCGCTCGGTGAGGCTGACAAACGCTATTCCCTTGACGTTCTTTAGCACCTTTTGCACTCTGACCAGCCCGGATTTACGTCTATCCTCAAGATCAATCTGAGTGATATCGCCGGTAATGACCGCGCGTGATTTTTCACCTATTCGCGTCAAAAACATTTTCATCTGTGCGCTGGTGGTATTTTGCGCTTCATCCAGCACAACAAACGCCTCATTGAGAGTCCGCCCACGCATAAACGCGAGCGGTGCAATTTCGATAACCCCGTGCTCAAGAAGCTTCCGAATTTTGTCCGGCTGGAGCATGTCGTACAGGGCATCATATATCGGTCGAAGATAAGGATCAACTTTGGCCCTGATATCTCCCGGCAAAAATCCGAGTGATTCCCCCGCCTCTACCGCCGGACGCGTAAAGACAATGCGGTTTACCTTTTTAGCTTTCAACTCCGCAACCGCCATAGCGACAGCCAGGTAAGTCTTGCCGGTTCCGGCCGGACCAACCGCAAAAACGATATCGTGCTTATCCACCGCCTCCACATACCGGGTCTGCCCGACAGTCTTTGGCTTGATAGATTTCTTCAGAGCATTGGTCAATAATGATTCGGTGGAGATATCATCGGCCGGGCCAAATCCATTTTCCTGCACCATGCTTACGGCATAGTTGAGGTACTGATCAGTTATGGCGTCCCCCTGCTTAACCCTGGTGACCAAATCACTCAGCAGTCGGTACACCCGGTCAACTTCGTCAGGCGACCCTTCGATAGTAACCAAATCTCCGCGCGCAACAATCTTGCACGAGAATCGGGTCTCAATCAGCCGGAGGAACATGTCGTTCTGGCCAAACAGTAATCGCTGATCCAGTCCTTCCACTGAATAGCTGCGCGATATCATTTCCTGACTACTTATATCCATACTCTCCCGTGTCGTTTATTCTTCTTCCGAATCTGCATTTATGCTCAATCCCAATTCATCCAGCTGCACCTGATCGATAACCGATGGTGAACCGTCCATCAATGAGGCCGCGTTAGCCGTTTTGGGAAACGCAATCACGTCGCGAATATTGTTCTTGCCGACCATCAATGTTACCAGCCGGTCCAGTCCGATAGCGATTCCGGCATGCGGTGGAGCACCATATTCCAAAGCGCGCAGGAGGAACCCAAACATCCGTTCCGCCCGGGCATCATCGATTCCCAGAATGCTCAAAACCTTTTTCTGCAGCTCGCTTCTATTTATCCGCTGGCCGCCCGAAGCCATCTCCCACCCGTTGATGACAAGATCATACTGAGAAGCATGAGCCTTGCGCCAAGGATGATTCAGGTCACTGCCCGGCAGCGTGGAATTAAACCCTTCTTCTATCAGGGGCAAGTCCTCCTCCATCGGATGCGAGACAATGTTGTGCATGGCTGAGTAGCTGTTAGATTCTTCATCATAGTCAAACAGCGGGAACTCGGTAACCCAGAGCATCCTCCACTGACTCGCATCAATCAGTTCATGCTTCTTCCCCAGGTGCAGCCGGAGTTGACCAAGAATCTCCTCGGTCCGGCCCGCCTTGTCAGAGACAATAAAGAGTGCGTCCCCTTTGGCCACTCCTGCGGTCTCGACCAGCTTATCCTTGACCGTCTCACCTATGAACTTCAGGATCGGTGACTTATCGGCGGATTCTGTTCGGAGTATGTAGGCCAATCCACCGGCGCCAAATTTTTTAGCCAGGTCCGTTAGTTCATCGATCTGTTTGCGAGAATAGGAACCACCGCCCGGCAAAACAATCCCTTTAACAACGCCGCCGGAGGCGACATTGTCGGTAAAGACCTTGAATTCAGAGTCTGCTACAACCGAAGAAAGGTCGACCAACTCCATACCAAAGCGAAGGTCCGGTTTATCAATTCCCCATCGGGACATAACCTCATCGTAAGTATAACGCGGGAAAGGAGTCTCAACCTGCACATCCAGAAGTTCACTATACAGGTGTTGAATCAGACCCTCAATGACCGTGAAAACATCATCCGGAGTAACAAAAGACATCTCCATATCAATCTGCGTATGTTCCGGCTGGCGGTCTCCGCGAAGGTCCTCGTCCCGAAGACACCTCGCTATCTGAAAATACTTGTCATAGCCGGAAACCATCAGAATCTGCTTAAACAACTGCGGTGACTGCGGCAAGGCATAAAACCGACCGTTGTAAACTCTGCTGGGGACAACATAGTCACGCGCCCCTTCCGGCGTTGATTTGATCAGTAGCGGCGTCTCAATCTCATAGAAGTCCCGGTTGCTCAGATAATTCCTGACCGCCAGAGCCAATTGATGGCGAAAACGGAGCCGCTTTTGAAACGGGTCTCTTCTCAGGTCAAGATACCGATATTCAAGACGGAGTGTCTCGCCGGCTGTCGTTTCATCCGTTATCTCAAACGGCGGGGTCTTGCTCTCAGAGAGGATGTAGAATTCAATCGCCTTGATCTCAATCTCTCCGGTCGGAAGATTTGGATTGGCCGTCCCTTCCTCCCGCAAAACCACTTCGCCCACAGCTGCCACCACGAACTCGGATCTGGTCCGTGTGGCTTCGGCCAGCATATTCGGGTCAAAATTTTCAGGATTTATGACTACCTGGGTTTTACCATATCTATCTCTAAGGTCCAAAAAGAGCAATCCGCCCAGATTCCGATAGCTGTTAATCCAGCCATTAAGGCAGACCCTGGCTCCCTGGTTTTCTTTTCTTAATTCACCGCAAGTATGGGTTCTCTTCAGTTCCGTATACGGCTTCACAGCGCCTCTCTAACTACATGTTACGTATCATATTATCGGCAGATTCCCACCCCGGGTTCATTGGCCCGATGAGCATATTACCACCCCAAATTAGCCGCCCGACAGCAATAAGTCAAGTGGTCTCAAAAAGTTAGAGTCTTCTCCCCAAAGGATCTCCGAGGTCAGAAAATATCTGAAATCCCCCGGTTTTAAGCCCATAATCAGCACTTGAGCCCGCTTGCAGAAATAATGCTTAAGGTCTATATTGTCGTGTCAAAAAAGAGAGATTAAGCCGGTTTTGTCTGACCTTTACTCTCGGCGATAGGAATACAAACCTGATTTCCCACCCGAGCGCCTTTAAAGTAGACGATACAAGCTCCGATAATAGAAGAATATGAACCTTTCGCGATACATGACCGAAGCGACCGTGAAGCTGGAGATGGCGACCGAAATTGAGCCGCTCGAAGAGGGCGCTTCAAAAGTAAGATGGCAGCAGCAGGTCAAGGAGAAAGTCCTCGATGAGTTGATTTCCGTCCTGGAGGCCGGTAACCGGGTTGGGAACCGGACGAAACTTCTTATCGACTATGTCAATCGCGAGAAAAAAGCAACCACCGGAATTGGTCACGGAATTGCCATCCCTCATATAAGATCAATGCAAGCCAAAGAATTCATGATGGGTTTTGGACGCTCGACAGTTGGCTATGATTTCGACTCACTGGACCAGCAGCCAGCCCACCTCTTCTTTATAATGGCGGCCCCCCCATACGATGACAACTTTTACCTGAAGGCGTTCAAGTCCCTCTCGGAGATGCTCCAGTTTGAATCTGTTCGTGAGGAGCTAATGCAGGTCAACTCTCCGGGCGAAGTCATCCGGATCGTCCGCTCGTTTGAATAACGCTTAACTCTACCAGAGACAGATTCTATCAAAAAAACAGACCGACACGGGATTGACCCATGCCGGTCCAATTGCTATACCGAATGTATCGGCATTATCTTATGGGCAGGCGCCGGGAGCGGGACCACCTCCAAAGAGGTAATCAACAACAAAGGTCAAATCCGCAATATCAATTGCTTCACCGGGTGAAGAATCAACATTTGCTTCTTCGGTACATATCGGAGCCGGGCCGCCGCTGAACATGAAATCCACCAGGTAAGTCAGATCAGAGATATCCATCGCATCCCCAATGTCACCATTGACATTCCCCCGGTCAGCAACACAGCATCCGGTCGAAGGAGTCACAATGTAGTAAGTCTCTGTCGACCAGGTCTCACTGCCGCCAATATCGTGCGCTTTTACCTTCCAGTAGTAGGTTGTATCAGTGTTCAGAGTCAGGAACGGAGTCAGACTGGTATCGGTAAGATTGGTGAACTCCTGGTAGGTCACAAAAGAAGGATCCGGCGCAACCTGCAGGGTGTAATGGGTCACCAGGTCGGTCGGGTCCTGATCTGAACTGGCCTGCCAGTCAAAAGTAATACTCTCTCCCTCAACCAGCATCTCATAGCCATCGGCCGGTCCGACCAGACTGAATGCGTCGGGCGGTTGATTGACCGCATTGACCCAGAACGAAGCCGAGTCTGTCCAGGCCGAGAATTCGTACCCATCGGTGCACCGCGAGCGCCACAAGAATCGGGAGTCTTCGGCCAGAGCCGATCCGACCGTCCAGGTTGTGGAAACACCTCCACCGGGAACCGAAGTTGCCGAGGAGACCAAATTGGTCAGCGCATCATCTGAATAGACTTCAAATTCGTAAGTCAAATTATCTTCTTCATTGTCGGCCCCACTGAACACAACCAGAATTGGCGTCTCGGAACTAACCAGGGCCTCCCCCAACGGACTGATCAAATCACCAACCAATGGAGCGCTGTTCATACGGAATGACAATTGCTGCCAGGCTGACCAGGTTGTACCGTTAAACGTCCTCACCTGGAAAACATATGTCTGACCTTGCTCCAGAGCCAGTCCCGCATAGATTACCGAAGTATCCGAGCCGGAGAAGATAGTGGGCGACCACATGTTGTCGTTGTTGCTGCACAGCGTGCCGGTGCCAACCTTTACTTCGTACTCAAGCTGACTTCCGCCAGTGGTATCACTGCTGTTCCATGCAAACTCCGGAGTCGCTCCAACCACGTTCATCACCGACGCCTCGCCGTTGATATCGGCGGCATTGACAATCGGGTTCAGCGAAGTTGTATCAACATTGAATATATTCATCACCCGACCGAAGATTGTGTCCGGGGTTGCGTATCCCAGATGCTCATAGCTGCCTGAAATGGCCTCAAAGCCGAATGAGAAGAGAACCAACTTGTAGGCGCCAACATAGGAGATTGCCGATGTCCCCCCGGCGGTAGTAAACTCAGCGCTGGAACCATTGACCGGTGTGATAATCTGCTGGTCCGTCTGACCATGCTGCGAGTGGTACAATAGATTGACTCCGTCACCAAGCAACGATCCAGCCTCTCCAAAGTGAACCGGAGAGAAATAGACCGAATCATAAGAAGCCTTGAGGTAATTATTCAGGAAAGACTGATTGGATACATCCAGCTGTCCGGCAATCGACTGTCCGGTCAAGAACAGGTTCCCTCCGTTATCCAGGTAATCCTGTATGGCTGTAATATCGGCCGCCGACAGAATACTCGGTCGTTCCGGACCAATCAGCCAGATCACAGATTTGTAGTTCTGAAGCTGCGCACCGGTTGGTGAACCCGAAACCGACTTGTCGTGCATATCAAACGGACGGCTCCGATTAAACAGCTGGGTTGTAAAGTAGGTTTCGGTAGAACCGCCGTTGTCATCATCTACGACCAGTATCTCCGGCTCGCCAATATGAAGCTGCATCCCATAAACAATATCCCCCCCCTGGTCCGAAGTTATAGCCAGGAAGAAGGAATCTATACAGGGTGTGAAGTCCGATGGAACCGTAAATTTGATCGGGTTCGCAGGGCTGTTGCCGCCGGTACCACCCTCTCCGGCAATTGTTCCTACATTCACCGAAGGAATATCAAAAAAGATGTCCCCATTGTCAGCCGTCAGCGAACTAATCGTATTATCCGCCTGCAGCCAGAGATTCTGGAGGGTAAAAGTGAAGATTAACGTCTCGCCAGCTTCGGCAGACCCATTCCCATTACCAAATTCAGCATCGGAGAATGAATAGCTCTGTAGCCCAAATCTTGGCCGCGAGTAATTGATATCAAAGTTAACATACATCACTGAATCAGCATTTGAGATTCCCCAGACAGCAGTCTTGGTCTGAGCTCCAAAGTAGGCCCGGGTGTTCGGGTCGCTGAGGTCATCAAATGCGTCCACCGTACCCGGATGCCAGACATCGCCGGCATCCCCGTTGTCGGAGACTCCGTCGGCCGGTTCTACATCGACCAGACGATGGTCATCATCTGAGTTACCTCCCCGACTCTCATCAATGTGATAGATAGAGATGCCGGAACCGGGACAACCAATATCAAACCCTGTCTCCTGTCTGTTTTCGATCAGGAAATATTGCTGTCCTACAACTCCATTCTCCCAGAGTCGATACGCGACCGGGTTATGATAAGATGAGGGCATTTCTACATCAATCATATTGCTTGTTACATTGGTCAGTGTCAGGAAACCGACCTCTTTCTTGCACCATGAATCCATAAAAGCGGGATTCCTCCCACCGTTATTCCAACTACCACCAGCCATGAGCGACCAGTCCCCAATTCCGGAAGAAGAGTAGTCGGTGTCATACAAATCCGGCAGTCCAATGAAGTGGCCGTATTCGTGAGCATAAACGCCCATAGTAGAGAGTCCACCACCAGCATCCTCTTCAGGTTCGGTGGTATAGGCTCGTACATTGGTGCCGTCAAGATTCATCGTATAAGTCATCGACCACTGGTGAGAATGGATGTCGTTGTCATTCCCTGTTTGTTCACGACCGGGACCGGAGTGAACCACAAAGACACCATCGCACCAACCATCGCCGTCATTGTCAATTTGAGAGTAATCGATATCTGCATCGGAAACCGAAATTGCATCTTCGGCCATTCGCTGCGCATTCTGAGGGTAAGACCCAAATCCTCTTTGACCATCCACGTAGTAAGCATACGTTTGCGGCAAACGGTACCAACCAGCAATAACGCCTTCAAGATAAAATCCATCGTAGGAATTATCCAGATAGAATTCGGTCATGGAGTAGTGATTATCATACTCATTTGTAGAAAAGAGAAGTTGATCAAAGTCAGAGGGAGTCGAGGCGTTGAAATCAGTGTAAGGCTGATCGCTGAAGTCGCAGAGAACAACCGCTACCCGGTATGTGTCCACGGCCGCCGGCGCAGAAGACTTTAACGAAGTCAAGCCGGCTCTAAACGAAGCCGCTTCGGGGCCCGGCTCAAAGACACCTTTGGCGCGAGCCTCTCTCATGCTCTCCACGAACTCCTGCAACTGGCCGGAAGACTTCAGTCTCTCCAGAAGCTCAGGTGATGGCGGAGAAGCCATTAGATTGGCGGCAGTGAAACAGAGAACAAAAATGGCGATTAATGCTCTGGTGAGGTGACGGGTACGTGATGAACGTCGCAGCTGTATCAATCTCATTTCCTCCATGGTGTAACTTGCAGTATCTTTGGCAGACAACCAAAAGATACTTCTAATTCAATATTTGTCAACCGCTTATAGGGCGACCACCCTCCTCAACAACCGGGCGGGCAAGTTGTTCCTTGACCGGTATATTATGTTTTCGGTATGATGGAAAGAATTCTCTACTAATCCGGGAAGTCGAATGGGTTGACCAGCTTATGATTGTCCTCGGTGTATCGGATCGGCCGGATTTTGACAAAGGCATTGGATTTCCAGGCCGCCTCAACGGAGTTCACCCTGGAGTCTCCGCCCCCGCCCCAATCTGAAAGAATTCATCAAGGCAGATAACCACATGGAGAGCTTTTCGCTTGGAAAAGGAGAAAAGCAGCCCCCCGGCACGGGCGAAGAGATCAACTTGTCCGAGTAAAGCATACAGAGACGATCGGCACTGAAATCTTCATGCTCTTCGAGAGTGCCGACCGACTTGAGACATTCCACCACCAGACCGGAGCAGTCAATACCTGAAGGATCATCTCCCCCCCAGCGATACGGTCTCCCCAGATAACTGAGGGCCGTCTGCAAAAACCGGTGCCGGACAGATTGGCCATGCATTATAGATTTTTCAATACCCATGTGAAAACGAATGACTCTCGCATTCACCACTTCTCCCCATGCGATTCTGCACCGAGTCGATTCATGAGCTATTTGTGCGCTCAGTCAGATAGACTCCAAGCAACACCATCCCGCCCCCCACCGCGGTGAACAGACCAAAATACTCACCAAGATACGGCACAGCCAAAACCGTTGTTGCCACCGGTTCCAGATACAAGAAAAATCCGGCCTTGCTGGCCCCTACTTTTGAGACCCCTTCCTGCCAGAACCAAAATGCAACCGCCTGACAGAATATCCCCAGGAATAGGATGGCCGCTATCGGCTCCGGTGGAAGGTGCACCAAGTCGACAAAGTCAGTCGTCGCAAACATATATCCACAGGTCGGAATCGCGGCAAAGAGCATAATAGCATACGAGACACCCAGTGGACTATGCTGTTGAGATATGTTTCGCGTAAGGACGGTATAAATGGCCCAGGTGAAAGCTGATCCTAAAACCAACCAATCCCCCGTACTGGAAAGCCAATCCAGCCTTGAGAATTCCCCTTTGGAAACAAGAAAAACGATGCCTAACGTCGCCACCAAAATACCGCCGATCTGTATCGGACTGAGCTTTTCTCGCAAAAACAGAAACGACATCAGGGCGATGACAGCAGGGGTAACGGAGATGATCCATCCGGTGTTGGTGGCCGAGGTCTCAATCAGTCCGGTGATCTGAATTACGAAGTGGAAGGCCAGTACAAGTGATGCCGCAACTACAACCAGCCACTCTCGTCTCTTGTACTCGAATCGTATTCGCCGTTTAAGTACAATAGTGGCCAGTATCGGTAGTCCTATCAAAAGGCGAAGACCTATGACCTCCACCGGACTCATGTATTCAAGCACTACCTTGGTAGCAACAAAGGACCAGCCCCACATGACGACAGCAGCCAGAAGCTTGACGTGGACAGATTTCATTTAACCAAGAAAACTGATCATTGAGGATTCTGAAAGCTAAAATGGAGAAGAACAGTAAACAAAAACCCCACCCTCAAACGAGGATGGGGTCTGGTTCTCTTATACATACGGAAAGTAACTACAGCTTAGTGACCGTGGCCTTAGTGCCCCATACCTTCCGTCATCTCCGCTTCCATCATCTTGTCCAACTCGGCATTGGTCTTGTCCGTGAAGGCATGTACTTCCTTGACAATGGCAGGATCGTCCGAAGTCATCAGGCTGATATAACCCATCGACCATTTTACTTCTTCGCTCTTGACACCTTTCATCATAAGCCCACCCATAGCCGTGCACATACCACACAGAGGCATCTTCTCTCCGGCCATCATCTTTTCCCCTTTGGCTTTCCAACCGGCGCGGACTTTTTCCCACTCTTCAGTATACTCTCTTGGAATTGTGGAAACTGTCATGGAACCATTTTCAATATTGTAATGCTCCCATCCGAGTTTCATCATCATTTCCTGATCCATATCACTACAGAAAGAACAGTTTTCCATATCAAACCAGGGGGCGTCCTCGGCCGTGACTGTCAGCGCGAAAGCCAGAATGAGCATTAAGCACATGACAACAGTGATTCTTCTCATTTGAGACTCCTTGTGTAAATAGATTGATGATTCTTCTAATAACCTGAGACACTCAAAGAAGTGCCCTAGAACATACAGGTCTATGTTGGTCGCTATTTACACAAAATCTACTCTGCCCCTCAGCGCTTGTCAATCACAAAATAAAGCAATCAACCCTGACCAACAGCCCCAGCCTCTACGGTAACGTGTTGCCTTACCTAATCTTAGGAAAAATACAGGTGCCGCTCTCAGTGTACAACACCTGTGATTTTTGTGCACCCACCATCGAATCTCGTATTGAACCGCTCGCCGGTCAGCCAGCTCCGGCTGGGTATTCCCGCAACACACAGAGGGTGCCGCTTACCGCTGCTACCTTCCGGTCCTGACGGGATTCACAGTCTTCTGTTGTACGAGGCCCAGCCTTCAACACCGCTTAGCCCTTGAGCTGAACAACCGCCAACCCTCCGGTGGGAATTCGATCCCGGTATAGCGGATTCCGGGTTACAGGGAGCCGCTAATTCCCCATCTAGCACTGATATAATCAGCCTCATGCTTCGCCAGTGACAAACGGCGAGTCTTGAATCTCAAAACTCTGTGCTCATCCGGCGAACCATCATAATCTTCTAATAATGGAGCAGATCGGGATCGAACCGACGACCTCCACGTTGCGAACGTGGCGCTCTCCCAACTGAGCTACTGCCCCAGCAAAAATTCACAATCCTCAGGAAGTATATATAAACGGTCTCTGACCGTTCGCCAAGCGCTTTTTGGAGCTGTTCACCGGGTCTTTTCTGGATTGGATAGAGCGGAATCTACTGTATCAAGTCAGGCTGAGCCTGTCGAAGCATGATTGTTCTGATCGATGGAATCACCCTTCGACTGAGTTCAGGGTGACTTAGGACTACAATGGGAATGGTCGCCCACGGCTTGCCGTGGGAGCCAAAGTAGTCGACTGCTGTTCCGATAGTACCCACCGCAAGCGGTGAACGACAGAACATAAATGGTGGGCCACCACAAAGAACTAATTGGAACTCAGGTTGATCCGGGTGTAT
>JARGFS010000074.1 GCA_029211095.1 bacterium
ATCGATCCGGTTGGTGCCTGTGTGGGAATCAAAGGTGTCCGGGTGCAGTCTATCGTACGGGAACTGAATAACGAACGAATTGATATTGTTCCGTTCTCAAGCAATTCGGAGATGTTTGTGACACGCGCCCTGGCTCCGGCCAAGGTTGTCAACATTGAGGTCGATGATCTTGAGGCCAAAATGACAGTCGCGGTCGAAGACGAAAAGCTTTCCCTGGCTATCGGACGTAACGGCCAGAATGCACGGTTGGCCTCCAAGCTGACCGGGTGGAAAGTTAACATCATGTCCGAAACCGAATATGATGAAAACAAGAGCCGCGAAGCTGACCTCCTGGTTCCGATTGGGCAGCTCGATGGAGTTGGTCCTAAACTCCAGGAGCGCCTGATCGACGCTGATATCAGTTCGGTGCAGAAACTGGCTGCCTGCTCGATTGAAGCATTGACGAAAGTTGAGGGCCTGGGAGAAAAGACAGCTGAGACGCTGCTGGAAAAAGCAAAGGTGCTGGTGGCCGAGCTCGAAGCGGAATATGAGAAGAAGCTGAAAGAGAAACGACTCCAGGCTGTCGCCGAAAAAGACGAGGGCAAGCTCAAGGCCGAGGATGTTTTTGAGGATGATACCGAATTTGTGACCGAAGTCGATGACGTTATGGAAGCATCGGCTCCAAGTGTTAGTGATGATGAAGAGGACTTTGATGACGATAGCTCTGCTCCATCGGAGACCGCTGCCGAAGAGGTCGAAGAGGTCGTTGAGGTCGTTGAGAAAGACAAGGAATAGATGTCTGAACAGGTAGTGACTGATAATTCGATGAAAACAGGAGGCGAACGCTGAATGACTAACGCCTCAAAACGGATACATGAAGTAGCCAAAGAGTACAAGCTGTCCTCAAGCGCTATGCTTGGAATTTTTCGCAAGCTGGGCTTTGAACCAAAGTCTCATATGTCAGTAGCTACTGACGAGATGCTTGTTGCGATCAAAGCTGAATTTGCCAAAGAGAAGCAGGAAGCAAAAAAAGAGATGGATCAGCGGACTCAGGTGAAGGGATCGACCGACAAACATCAGTCCACTATCGGCGCTATAACTGTTTCTGATGCAAAATCGCCTGTAGCCGGAATGTTCCGACAGGTGGAAAAGAAGCAGAAGAAGAAAGAACGGCGCAAAAAGAAAACACGCGTGGTCAATCCGGAAGAAGTCGCCCGTCGTTTTAAGTCGACTATGGCTGATCTCTCCGGCGGAAAGACCAAGCGGAAATATCGCCGTGGCCCGGATGGGACTATGTCGGAGCAGGAGGGGCCGGAGAATTCCATTGATGTCAATGAATTTATGTCGGTCGCTGAGTTGGCCAACCAGATGGACCTCAAGCCGGCGGACTTGATCCGGCAGCTGTTTGAGATGGGGCTGATGGCCACAATTAACCAGCGCCTTGACATGGACACAATTGAAATGGTCGCCGATGAATGCGGTTTTGTAGTCAACAAGATCGCGGAGATTGGTGAAACGGCCCGGGAAGATGAACATGTTGAAGACCTGTCGCCGCGAGCCCCGATTGTGACGATCATGGGACACGTCGACCATGGTAAAACCTCGTTGCTGGACCATATTCGGGACAGTAACGTGGTCTCCGGTGAGGCGGGCGCAATCACCCAGCATATCGGAGCTTACCTGGTGGAACATAAGGGGGGCAATATTGCTTTCCTGGATACGCCGGGTCACGAAGCTTTTACAGCGATGAGAGCCCGAGGTACTCAGGTAACGGATATCGTTATCTTGATCGTGGCGGCCGATGACGGTGTCCGACCGCAGACGATTGAGGCTATTGACCATGCCCGGGCGGCCGATGTTCCGATTATTGTCGCTATCAATAAAATCGACAAGCCGACCGCCAACGTTGATAGTATCCGAACCCAGCTTTCAAATCATAATCTCATCGATGAGTCCTGGGGCGGTAAGACAATTATGGTTGAAGTCTCAGCCAAGACTGGCGAAGGGATAGATAAGATTCTTGAAATGATTCTGCTCCAGTCTGAACTGCTTGATCTTAAAGCCGATCCGACCATTCGCGGGCAGGGCGTAGTGATTGACGCGCGTCTTGAGAAAGGACGAGGGGCTGTTGCTACCGTTCTTATTCAAACTGGTACTTCACAGATTGGTGATTCAATTGTTGCCGGGCCGCTGTCCGGGCGCATTCGCACAATTACGAACGACCGCGAGCAACCGCTTAAGATGGTTGGTCCTTCAATCCCGGTTCAGATTACGGGCCTTTCGGGAGTTCCGCAGGCCGGTGACTCCTTTATGTCCGTACGCAATGACCAGGAGGCTAAGGAAATTGCCACCAAACGGAGTCAGATCAAGCGGGAGCAGGATGCCAGAAAAATACTGGGTGGTGTCAGCCTTGAACGGATATTTGATCGTATCAAAGAAGGTCAGATTAAGGAACTCAAGCTGATCATTAAAGGGGACGTTGACGGATCAGTGGAAGTGCTGGCTGATACTCTGGGCAAGATTGCTACCGATGAAGTCAGGGCCAACATCCTCCACAAGGGGGTGGGAGCGGTTACAGAGTCTGACGTGCTTCTGGCGTCGGCTTCAGGAGCGGTGATTATTGGTTTCCATGTTTCACCGGACCAGCGCGCACGAGAGATAGCCAAGACGGAAAGTGTTGACATTCGACTGTATGACATCATCTATGAAGCGGAAAAAGATGTCAAGGACGCTCTGTCCGGAATGCTCAGTCCCGATGTCGACGAAAAATTCGTGGGCGCGGCCGAGATAAGAGATTTGTTTAAAGTTCCCAAAATCGGTGTTATCGGCGGTTCGTATGTCCGCGAGGGTCGGATCAAAAGAACCGATAAAGTCAAGCTGGTGCGTGACGGTAAGATCATTTTCACCGGAAATATAAGCTCTCTCAAGCGGTTCAAGGATGACGCCCGTGAAGTCAAAGAGAGTTTTGAGTGCGGAATTGGCCTGGAGAATTTTAATGATCTCAAAGTCGGCGATGTTGTCGAGGCCTTTGAACTTGTTGAAACCGCCAGGACACTGACGTAAAGCTGAGGTGGTTTGGTTACTGTGGTCTTGACCGTGCGCTTGTTACTCCCTCCCGTAGGGTCACTGAAAGAGAAACGACGGATAATAAAGTCTCTTATCGCCAAAGCGAGAAGAGAATTTAATGTATCTATAGCCGAGGTGGCTGAAAATGATTTACACCGAAACGCCACTCTGGGCGCTGCCGTGGTCGCCAATGAATCAGGGTTCGCCCATAGCGTTATAGCCAAGTTGATGGATAAGATCAGAGCCATGGTTGAAATTGAAGTTTTAGATTACTCTACTGAGAGCTATTAAAGATGGGTCAGCAGTTTAAAAGATCGAGCCGGATTGGCGTGCAGATTCTCCGCGACATCTCAACGATGTATGATCGTGAGCTGGGTGAGCATCTCGGCGGCCTGATAACATTCACGCATGTGAAAGTGTCTGATGATCTCCGTTATGCAACTGTTTATTATTCTTTCATCGGGGACGGACTTGAACTTGAACGGGTTCAGAATGTCCTTGAAGCGCAGGCCAAGAGAATCAGAAAAGAGATTGGGAAAGGTCTGAATATTAGGCATATCCCGGAATTTACATTCAAGTTTGATCCTTCCATCAAAGAAGGGATCAGGATTGAACAGTTACTTAACGAGATAAAGCAGGATGATGAACAGCGCCGTAACTGAGCAGAATATTATCCAGCTATTTTCTCGTATGAACGAGACAATTGACTCGGCCCAGACTATCCTGGTTGCTTCGCATATCGATCCGGATGGTGATGCGCTCGGTACGCAGCTTGCTTTTGCCGCGTACTTGAAGTCAATTGACAAGCAGGTGATTCTGGTTAGAGACGGGAATATCCCTGACAAATACCTTTTTCTGCCGGGTGTGAATGAGATACCATATACTTCGGAAGAGTTTTTGGACGCCCTTGAATTTGATACGGCTATAATACTTGAATGCCCTGATCCAAAACGGATCGGACGAACTAACGAACTATTGGACTCGAGTGTACGTATACTGAACATCGATCATCATCTGGACAATGCGAATTTTGGTGCGGTCAATTGGATCAATTCTTCAGCTTCGTCAGTAGGCGAGATGGTCTATGAGTATTTTGCCTGGCTGGGCTACAAAATTAATCCTGATGTCGCCACATCTCTTTTCACCGCCATAATGACTGATACGGGCCGATTCAGGTTTGATTCCACTTCTGCTCGCACCCTTCAGATTTCGGGCGAACTCGTGGCCTCCGGAGCCAGACCGCAGATGATAACCGATCAAATCTATTTCAGTATGCAGCCACAGGCTATGAAGTTGGTCGGGAAGATACTCAACAATATTGAGTACTACTTTGACGGCAAGCTGTGCGTCCTGATGATGACCGACGATATGCTCAAGGAGACCGGGGCAAGCCGGCATGACTCCGAGGGAATTGTAGATTTTACCCTGTTTACTAAGGGAGTCGATGCCGGGCTGTTCATAAAGGAAGATTCCGAAAATTCGGTCAAGGCCTCTTTGAGGTCGCGCGACGGTGTCAATGTGGCCAGTATTGCCGGGACATTTGGTGGTGGCGGTCACTTTAATGCTGCCGGTTGCACGATTGAACTCCCGATTGAAACGGCCAAAAGCAGGCTGCTCGAACTGTTCGGTGAGGTTTTCAATGGTGCCTAATCGAACCTATCTAAACGGCACACTGTTGCTCGACAAAGAACCGGGGATGACCAGCCACGAAGCGGTCTCACAAATTCGGCGAACTGTCTCTCAAAGGAGGATTGGGCACACTGGTACTCTGGACCCGCTGGCCGAAGGGCTTCTGGTGGTCTGTCTGGGCAAAGCGACCAAAGTAGTTCAGTTCCTCACCAGTATGGAAAAGACCTATAAAGCGGAGATTACGCTTGGACGGACTTCGCCAACTTATGACGCCGAAGGGGTTGATTTTAATCAGGCTCCGTTCTCCGCTCCGGATATGTCGGTATCTGAAATCGACAGTATGCTTGATAAATTCCGAGGAGAAATTGTCCAGCAGGTACCTGCTTATTCAGCAGTTCGGGTAGATGGACGGCGCCTTTATGAGGCGGCGCGGAGCAATGAGCCGGTCGACCCGCCCAAGCGAATGGTTCAGGTTATGGACTTGAAGGTGATTGAATATGACAATCCGCGCATAACCCTTGAAGTTACCTGTTCCAAAGGGACCTACATCCGAAGTCTGGCTCATGATATCGGAGATGAATTGCAATGTGGTGGATTTCTGTCACATTTGAGGCGTACCCGGGTGGGGAAGTTCTCGGTCGAAGATGCGTTGACAGTCACGCAAGTAGAAGAGCTGCATGAGCAGGGGGAACTGAACAAACATCTCCTGCCGTATAATAAAGTTCTGAACTATCCGGCTGTGACAATCTCAGATGAGTTTCGCAAGTATGTTATCTCCGGTCGTGACCTGACCAAAGAGGATATTGTCAAGGTGCATAATCCGTTTGAACATGGTGAGACAATGATGCTTCGAGATCCGAATGGTCGGGTGATTGCGGTTGGGACGGCCGAAGTCGACTCAGACGCGCTCAATGGAGAAATTGAAAAAGGCCGGAAGTTGTTTACTTACTTGAGGGTACTCAATTGAGTTTTCAATTCTACAGAGGTTTAGACAGCTATCCGAAACCGAGTGGCAGGCCGGTAGTGGCGACCATTGGAACTTTTGATGGTATCCATGTCGGTCATCAGGAGATATTCAGGTCACTGGCTCTTCACGCGGCCCCCTCCAAAGCGGTGCCATTGCTGATTAGTTTTCATCCGCATCCAAGAATCCTGGTAACGCCGGATGATGCTCCGTTACTGCTGACCACCATTGAGGAGAAACAGAAATTTATTCCGGACTTTCTTGAAGGGGACGCTCTAATTCTTGATTTTGATGAGAAGCTCAAAGAGATGACCCATGAGCAGTTTGTCCGCGAGATTCTTGTGGAACGACTTGGTGTGAACACTCTGGTGGTCGGTTATGACCACGCTCTCGGGAAAGATAGAAAAGGAACGATCAACGAACTGTGTCGCTTGGGGAAGGAACTCGGATTTTCGGTTGAAGTGGTCGGACCGGTCTTAGTGGATGGACAGCCGGTTTCATCATCGAGAGTTCGTCGCGCTCTGGTTGAAGGTCCTTTTGAGCACGCGCTGAGACTATTGGGGCATGAATATGCCATTTACGGGACCGTGGAACGCGGAATCGGGTTGGGGCGGAAGCTGGGCTACCCGACTGCCAACTTGAACTATAACAACCGGAAACTATTACCTCCCGAAGGTGTTTATACTTGTCGAGTGCGGGTAGGGGATGAATGCAAGAATGGAATGATGTTCATCGGGCATAACCACTTCAACCCGGAACGAAAAATCTCTGTTGAGGCGAACCTGTTTGACTTTGACAAGGATATTTATGATTGGGAAATTACATTTTATCCTACGCATTTTATTCGTGAGAATGAAAAGTTTGATTCTACGAATGAATTGAAAGAGCAACTTAAAAGAGATAAAATAACATCGATTGATATAATTGAAAAGGAGGGTCGAAATGCCGACCAACAAGGAGCAAAAAGCTCAAATCATTGCTAAACACCGTCTGCACGATAAGGATACCGGTACTCCGGAAGTCCAGATCGCGCTCTTGACGGAACGAATTAACCATCTGACCGGCCACATGAAAGATCATAAGAAAGACTTTCATACGAGGCTCGGTCTTCTGAAACTGGTTGGCCAGCGCAGACGGATGCTGGACTATCTGAATGACAGAGACATTCAGAGCTATCGCCAGATAATCGGAGAACTTGGAATCCGCCGTTAGGCGAAGGAGATCCTACTGTCTTATGACACATAAAGTTGAATTAGAAATCGGCGGTCGCACGTTAACAATTGAGACCGGTAATCTGGCCAAGCAGGCCAACGGAGCCGTGACCATTCGCTACGGCGACTCCATGGTCATATCTACGGTTTGTGCGCAAACAGAACCCAGGAAGGGATTTGATTTCTTTCCTCTAACAGTTGAATACCGTGAAAAATCATACGCGGCTGGAAAGATTCCCGGCGGCTTTTTTAAGCGGGAAGCTCGTCCTTCGGAAAAAGAGATTCTTTCAGCTCGCCTGATTGATCGGCCCATTCGCCCCCTCTTTCCAAAAGACTTCATGGGGGAAACGCAGTGCATTAACTTCATCATTTCCCACGACCAGGAAAACGACACGGATGTACTCGCTCTGACCGGGACGGCAGCCGCCCTGGCCATTTCCGATGTACCGTTTGAGACTACGGTAGCCGGAATCAGAGTGGGAAGAATTGACGGAGAATTCATTCCGTTTCCAACCTTTGCCCAGCTGGAAGAGTCCGACATCAATGTAACTATGGTCGGATCAGCCGATGCGATCACCATGGTTGAAGGTGGTGGTCGAGAAGTCCCCGAAGACCAGATGATTGAAGCTCTTCAATTTGGCCATGAACATATTAAGACAATTGTGGCCAAGATCAACGAGCTCAAGGCTGCCTGTGGTAAAGAGAATTTTGAGTATACACCGGTCACAGTCAATGATACTCTCACGGCTAAAGTGAAAGAGATGCTTGGCTCCAAACTGGATGAATTTAATCATATCCCGGACAAAGCTACTCGTCGTGACAGCAAGAAAGCTCTTGAGACTAAGATTCTCGAAGCTCTGGCCGAAGAATTCCCGGAAGAGGAAGGTGATATCAAGACGATCATCCATGATCTTGATTCTGACTCCATGAGGGAAATGGTCCTGAACGAGAAGAAGCGTATTGATGGCCGCAACCCGGAAGATATCCGGGATATCAATTGCGACGTCAGCTTCCTGCCCCGGGCTCATGGTTCGGCGGTCTTTACTCGTGGCCAGACCCAGGCTCTGGTGGCCGTTACGCTGGGCACCAAGATGGATGAACAGCGCCTTGACGAACTGGAAGGGGAGTCGACCAAGAGCTATATGCTGCACTATAACTTCCCGCCATTCTGTGTAGGCGAAGCGAGACCGATCCGTGGCACCAGCCGACGTGAAGTGGGGCATGGCGCCCTGGCCGAACGGGCTCTTCTGCCGGTTATACCGACCGAAGACGGCTTCCCATATACGCTGAGACTTGTATCGGATGTACTGGAATCAAACGGGTCATCTTCGATGGCTTCCGTTTGTGGCGGCTCCCTGGCTCTCATGGACGCCGGTGTGCCGATCAAATCTGCCGTGGCCGGAATAGCGATGGGACTTATCAAAAAAGATGACAACGTTGTCATCCTGACCGATATTCTTGGCGATGAAGATCACTTTGGTGATATGGACTTCAAGGTGACCGGTACTGCCGAAGGTATCACCGCGATCCAGATGGACATTAAGATCACCGGCTTGAGTATTGCGACTATGCAGGAAGCGCTTAGCCGGGCCAAGACCGCTCGCCTTCACATTCTGGATAAAATGAATGCGACTATCGATCGCCACCGTGACGACCTTTCACAGTGGGCACCGCGAATTATCACCATCAAGATCAATCCTTCCAAGATTGGTGAGGTGATTGGCCCCGGCGGTAAGATGATCAGGTCCATTGTCGAAGAAACCGGTGCCAAGATTGACATTACCGATGATGGTACTGTTATGATTGCTTCGGTTGAAGCAGCGGCCGGACTTGCGGCCAAAGCCAGAGTGGAAGCTATTGTAGAGGTTCCCGAAGTAGGGAAGACTTACAAGGGGCAGGTTGTTCGCCTGACTCAGTACGGCGCTGTCATTCAGATGGGACCGAACATGGATGGCTGGCTGCATATCTCTGAGCTTGAACACCGTCATGTTGCCCGGGTCGAAGACGTCCTGAAAATGCGTGACGAAGTTGAGGTGAAAGTCCTCAGTATTGAATCAGATGGTAAGGTCCGGTTGTCACGCAAGGCATTACTGCCCAATGACAATCCGGAAGGTGAATCGGATCGTCCGGAACGCTCTGATCGTGGCCCGCGCCGCGATGGCAACCGGGACAGCAGAGAGAGATCTCGCCGTTAGGATGAATCTGCGAACCTCTTCGCCAAACGGCGACACTTACAAAAAGACGAGACTGAAAAACGGACTGAGGGTGGTCACCGAGACCATTCCCTCAGTCCGCTCTATAAGTATCGGGGTCTGGGTCGATGTCGGCTCGCGTTCGGAGACACTTAAAGAGAACGGCGTCTCGCACTTAATAGAGCATATGCTCTTCAAAGGAACCAGGCAGAGAAGCGCCAAGGAGATTGCCTCGGCGTTGGAATCCATTGGTGGTTCCATGAATGCTTTTACTTCCCGGGAGCAGACCTGCTATACGGCCCGAGTACTTGATGAACATCTGGAGAGCGCCATAGATGTGCTTTCTGATATTACCTGTCGGGCCACACTTACGCCATTCAATATCAAACGAGAAAAACAGGTCATTGCCGAGGAGATAAAAGAATCACAGGACAATCCTTCGGATCGGATATATGATATCTTTGCCGAGACTTTCTGGAACGGCCATCCGCTGGGACGACCGATTCTGGGCAGTCAGGAGAATCTTCTGGGGATGCCCCGTCGCTTGATTACCGGATACCTGAACAGGCATTACCGGGCGGACTCAATTGTGATAAGTGCGGCCGGTTCGGTCTCGCATCAGAGATTAGTTCGGTTGGTTAGGAAGTATTTTGAATTCCCGACCGGAGCCAGTCCGGCTGCGGAAGCGGCCAGTTATTCGGGACAGCCTAAGATTCATGTTGAAAACGATGACAACCAGCAGACCCATATCTGTATCGGGCATCCGGGCGTTCCTTTTGACAGCCCGAACCGGATTACTTCGGTAGCCCTCAGTACCTATCTTGGCGGCGGGATGTCTTCGGTGCTGTTTCAGAAAGTACGCGAGCAAAAAGGATTAGCCTACGCCGTGTACAGCTATAATGACTTCTATCGCGACACCGGGATTGTCAATACTTACATTGGGACCGATGCCCGTCATGTGCGGCAGTCGGTCGATATTGTGCTCAAAGAGTATGCCCGGGTAGCCAAAACAAAACTCAGTTCTGAGAAACTGGACCGTTTGAAAGCCCAGATAAAGGGGCAGATAACTTTGGGGATGGAGTCCACCTCCAGCCGGATGAGCAGGCTGGGACGTCAGGAACTCATGATGGGGCGCTTCAGTTCGCTTACCCAGATTCTAAACGAGGTTGATAAAGTCAGCGCCAGCTCACTGACCGAATTGGCCCGCCACAGTTTTGACAATTCCAAGCTGACCATTGCTGTGCTCGGTCCGGCTGAAGCGGGAGCGCTCGATGGGATCGGACACTGACCGTAATTCAGTTTCATCCCGGCCATCTGTTCTTGCTTTCCATAAACTGACCAATCATCTGACTTACGGAATAAATAATTACTCTCCGCGTCGTTTTCGCCAACTGTTTGATTTCCTTCAGCAGCGTGGATTGGACCTGAAAGATATTCTGGTGACATTTGATGACGCCTACGAGCATCTTTACCACCAGCTACCTCCGCTAATGGAGTGGTATGGGATCAGGCCACTGCTGTTTGTTCCGACCGCTTTTGTCGGAAAAGAGAATAGCTGGGATTTCAGCTACCGGCTTCGAGCCGAAAAGCACCTTAGCGAGACTCAGATAACTGAATTGGCGGACAGAGGCGTCCGGTTCGGGTCGCATGGAGATCAGCATGTTGATCTTAGCCGACTCAACGAGGCTGATTGTCGCTCGGAACTGAGCCGCTCCAAACAGTTGTTACAGGAATTGACCGGTCAGGAAGTGAACCAGATAAGTTATCCGTTTGGCCGTTACAATCAGCAGGTAGTGCGACTGGCCGTGGAAACCGGGTACAAAGCCGGATACACAACCAGATATCCACGCGAGGCGGACAGTAATCTCCAGCAGGGGCGTTACCCGGTCTATGCTTTTGACACACCGCCGATGGTTATGTCAAAAATTAATCCGGGATTTGGTCGAGAACTGCAGAGTCTTGGTTCAAAACTGATCGGGTTTTTCGCACGGGGAACGCATCATTATCAAAAACTTGAGTCTTCAAAGAGGAAGAAAGACTAAGGTCTTGCCAAGACAGAGGGAATCCGTTAGTTTTCCCCCTTAATAAAAACCTTACAGTGGCCGGTGATATGACGATCGACGAAAAGACAAATCAGCGTTATGACTTTCAAACAGTTGAGAAAAAGTGGCAGCAGCGATGGATAGAATCCGGGCTGTTTGAAGCTGAAGAGAGTCCAGACCCTGACAAAAGCTTCTATATGCTCGAGATGTTTGCTTATCCCTCGGGTGATATCCATATGGGGCATTTCCGGAATTATATAATCGGCGATGCGGTCACCCGATACCAGATGATGCTGGGAAAGACGGTGCTTCATCCGTTTGGGTGGGATGCTTTTGGACTACCGGCCGAACGGGCAGCTATCGCGCGCAATATTCATCCGCAGGACTGGACGTTGAGCAATATCGCTGTGTCTCGAAAGACCCTCCAGAAGGTGGGGATCTCATACGACTGGAGTCGGGAAATTGTGACTTCGGAGCCGGACTACTACAAGTTCACCCAGTGGATATTCTTGCGGATGTTTGAAAAAGGGTTGGCCTATCGGAAACGGGGTTTCGTTAACTGGTGCCCCGAAGACAAAACTGTTCTGGCCAATGAGCAGGTTGTACAGGGAAAATGTGAGCGCTGCGGCACTCTGGTTGAAAAAAAAGACCAGGTCCAATGGTATTTCAAAATAACGGATTATGCCGATCGCCTGACCGATGATCTTGACAAACTGCCGGATTGGCCGGAGAACGTGAAGACTATGCAGCGGGAGTGGATTGGCCGCTCCTATGGTGCGGAAATTGATTTTACGGTCGAAGAGACAGGGGAGAAGCTCCCGGTCTTTACCACGCGACCAGACACTATTTTCGGGGTTACTTTCATGGCTGTGGCCCCGGAGTCCGAATTGCTGGACAGTTTGAATCTTGATGGTGAGTTTGCTGCGAAAGTAGCTGAGTACCGGCGCAAAGCGCTGGCGCGGTCGGATATCGAGCGAGCTTCGGTTACCGAAGAAAAAGACGGCGTCTTTACCGGCAAGTATGCGATCAATCCCTTTAACGGTGAGAAAGTCCAACTCTGGGTGGCGGACTACGTACTGGCCGGATATGGAACCGGGGCGGTCATGGCTGTCCCCGGACATGATACCCGGGACTTTGCCTTCGCCCGCAAGTATCACATTCCGATTAAAGTAGTAATTCATCCGGACAAGGATACTAAGCTGGATGCCAAAGAGATGACCGACGCCTATACCGAGTATGGCGTGATGGTCAATTCGGCCGAGTTTGATGGTCTGGTCGGCAAAGATGCGATCCGGAAGGTCACTGACCATGCCGAAGCTAAGCAGTTCGGACGCCACAAGGTCAATTTTAAACTGAAAGACTGGTCCTTGAGCCGGCAGCGATACTGGGGATGCCCGATACCGATAATTCATTGCCAGAAGTGCGGCGAAGTTCCGGTGGCCGATGAGAACCTTCCGGTCGAACTCCCGAAAGTGACCAATTTTCAGCCCAAGGGGAGATCACCACTCGCTGATGTACCGGAATATATGAATGTCGCCTGCCCGAAATGCGGCGGCGATGCCCGGCGTGATCCGGACACTATGGACACGTTCGTTTGTTCCTCCTGGTACTATTTGCGCTATATCGATCCTCACAACGAAAATGCTTTAATGGAAAAACCAAAAGGGAAGAGTTGGCTTCCGGTGGACCTCTATGTCGGCGGCATCACGCACGCTACCGGACACTTGCTGTATTTTCGCTTTTTTCATAAGTTTTTGCATGATATCGGCCTTCTTGACAGCCTTGAACCGGCTACAAAGCTGTTCAATCATGGCATGGTTTGCGACGGCAAGGGCGAAGTTATGTCCAAGTCTAAGGGGAATGTTGTTTCACCGATTGAATTAATCGACCAGCGCGGTGTGGATATCTCCAGGTTAGGGATGTTTTTCACGGCGCCATCCGAGCGTGAAGTAATCTGGAGCGAAGATACCCTCACCGGTGTCGAAAAATTTGTCTACAACAAGATAGTAGCGTTGATAGAAGGCTATCGTTCCAGCGCAGTCGACTTAAAGCGATACTTCAAGCATGCTGATCTCTCTGATGATGATTGGGCGTTGTATGTCAAACTGAACCAGACGATCAAAAAAGTCACCGAGAGTGTCGAACGACTCCAGTTCAATACGGCCATTGCGGCTCTCATGGAGCTGACCCGTGATTATAGTCCTGATAAAACCGCTGATGATGGCCTCAACGACCAGGTGATAGTCAAGACAATCCAGATGTTGGCGCCGTTAGCTCCGCATTTGTCTGAGGAATTGTGGGAAAAATGCGGCTTTGAGTTTTCAGTTCTGCACTCAGACTGGCCGCAGTTTGATCCGGACGCTATAGTTACTGACCTGATAAATGTCGCGGTACAGATTAACGGGAAGCTCAGGCATACGGTGCAGGTAGTCGCAGACGCCGATCAGGAGCTGGTGGAAGCGGCAGCATTTGAGAGTCCCAAGATACAACAGTACGTGGCAGACAAGACTATCGTAAAGAAGATTTATGTGCCGGGGAGAATATTCAATATTGTGGTCCGCTGAGGCCGGACAATCTTGTTGTCAACTTGTCGTATGTTAACATAATATATATTATAGGACGTTATTGTGGGTCGATTCCCTGCCAGTATCGATGATATCAAGCTTTCCATTGTAGTCCCGGTCTACAATGAGGTTGCTACTCTAAGCGAGATTGTCGAACGGATTCGTAAAGCACCTGTTCCCAACAAAGAAATTATTCTGGTTGATGACTACTCCACTGATGGAACGCGTGACCTGCTTACCAATCAGCTCGAGTCACAGGTTGACAAAGTTATCTATCAGGCCCGCAACTATGGGAAAGGCTTTGCCCTCAAGGCCGGCTTTCGCCAGGCCACCGGTGATATAATTATTATTCAGGATGCGGACCTTGAGTATGACCCGAACCAGTATCCGGACTTGCTGGCTCCGATACTTGAAGATCAGGCGGACGTAGTCTATGGCTCCCGTTTTGCAGGTGGTCGGCCCCATCGCGTAGTCTATTTCTGGCACTACGTGGGGAATAAACTGCTCACGCTGTTCTCGAACATGATGACCAATATCAATTTAACCGACATGGAAACCTGTTACAAGGTCTTCCGGGCGGAGATTATTAAGTCCATTGATATTCAGGAACCGAGATTCGGGTTTGAACCGGAAATTACAGCCAAAGTGGCCCGTAGGCGCGTCCGAATTTACGAGATGGGGATATCTTATTACGGCCGCACCTACGATGAAGGCAAAAAGATCGGCTGGAGAGACGGCCTTCAGGCGATCCGGTGCATTTTGAAATACAATCTCTGGGCGAAATGATCAGGCCCAGCCTCTTTTAGCCAGGTTTCTGCGCTGAATCTCCGATATCCGCCGTTCGGCGGTGACTCTGCAATACCAGTCAATATTAGCCTTGACTCCTTCTTTAAGGAATACTTTAGGTTTGTAGCCTAAGAGCCGTTTAGCCAAGCTGATATCACCGGTATAAGAGGATATTTCTCCTACTCGCTTGTTGATACTGGAAAGTGTCGACTTTGAGTTGAGGGCGGCTATTATCATCTCGGCCAGGGTGAGCAGCTTCTCCCCTTTGCCGCTGGAGAGATTGAAAGTTCTTCCACCGACTTTTTTGTATCGCTGGACAATCTTAATGAAGCCGTCTACGGTATCATCTACAAAAGTGAAATCGAGCTCCTTTTCCCGTCCAAAGACGGTGATGTGGCGGTTCCTCAGGGCGTAGTAAATGAACAACGGAATGACTCGTTCGGAGATGTCATAGCGGCCGTAAACATTGGAGAGCCGGACAATAACCGGATTCATATCATAGCATTCTCCGTAGGAATGGATGAGACTCTCCGAAGCAAATTTGGAGGCTGTGTAAGGTGACTTGATCCAGGAGACATGTGTGTCGCTCTCTTTACGCTTAATGCCGACCTTGGACTCACCGTAGACTTCGCGGGAGGAAGCAAAGACAAACTCCTTTATCCCCCGTTCCCGAGCGTATTCCAGCAAGTTGTGGGTCATCAGATAGTTGTGCATGGCCAGCTCCGGCTTGACAACCAGATCATGAACGCGCGCTATAGCAGCCAGGTGGATTATAGTATCCGGAGTTTTGCGCAGGCGCATTTTATGGAGCGGCTTACGGAGGTCTTGAATGACGGTTGCGCGGTTGATCCGCTTGTCCCACAGGTTAGGCTTGATGTCCAATGGTATGACGTCGAGTTTACGTCGCTTCATTTCCATTACCAGAG
>JARGFS010000075.1 GCA_029211095.1 bacterium
ATACGGACTTTGGTTTCCGCTTCGGAGAGTTTGTCAAACTCATCAAGTAGACTTGTAATTTGCGAAATATTCTCAAACCGGTACGGATACGGGTTAATACCTTCCTTCCGGAGCGCTTCGGCTTTTTCATAGCGGACTCTCATCAGATCAGCCAGAGGCATCTGAGTTTCGTCGTTGGCTTGAGTAGCGGCGTTGTTTTCTGATTTGTCTTTGGAATTGCTCAATTCTATTTCTCTTACAGTGTCAGGTTTATCAATTTCAGTGTGAGCGGTTACTGGCGGACCGGTCCAAGCTTATCCGACCACCGGCAGTTTTTTTTTGATAGCCCGCTTAACCTCCGGCGGCACAAGACCGCCGACATCTCCTCCATTGAGGGCGACTTCTTTAACCAGCGAAGATGACAGGTAGACCCATGAGAGGGCCGGCATCATAAAGACAGTTTCAACATCACGGGCCAGTTTTCTATTCATAAGGGCCATCTGAAACTCATATTCAAAATCGGAGACAGCGCGAAGGCCGCGAATGATTGCATCCGCTTTCAATTCTACGGCCAGGTCCGCCAGGAGTCCGTCGAAACCGACCACCGATATTTTGGCCGGACTGTCCAGCTTCCCAACTACTTTGCCCATTAGTTTCAGTCGCTCTTCCAGATCAAACAGGGGAGATTTACCGCCGCTTCGGGAAACGGCTACCACCAGTTCATCAAAGAGGCTGGAAGCGCGCACTATCAGGGAGAGGTGCCCGTTGGTCACCGGATCAAAGGTGCCGGGATAGATCGCTTTTCTTTTGGATGCACATTTTGCCATACAATTTTACTCCGAGAGTTTGTATCCCTCGTCATTTTCATCTCATGGTAAAGAGATCACCTGCCAATGGCAAGTCTAATCCACCGTAAGCCCTAGTGCCACAATGTAGTCTTCAAGAGGTACTCCAACTGCCTGGGTCGGGTCGGCAAAGTAACCTTCGTTGGATTTGAGCACGGTTGCATTCAGTCCCAGACTCTTACTGAGGTCGGCCAGCATCTTCTGCTGTTTGAACCGACCGCCAACAACAACAGCCGACAGCGGGACGGTGATTCCCTGACCAAAAAGATTCTCAAGCTGAAAATTGAGAATGGTTCTGAATTCCAGAAGAATTCTCGGCCAGTCATCTTCCTTGTCCCAATTGAACCGATCCAGTTTGATACCAAACAGTGCGACAATATGTTCGCGATATAGCAGGCAGACGGAAGTAATGTCCCTGGTGGCATCGGCCAGGCAAATCAGTTCTCCCGGCTCTCTGACACAGAAATTCAGATAACCGGCTCCCAGTGCCCGGGCGCGCATGCGATAAGTCAGTGACTCCAGCTCCGGCACTGTTTTCATTGAGTAGGCGGCCAGCCGTTCAATGCGTGAGGCAAGGATAAGCTGGTGGTTGGGCATGCCGGTGGGGATCAGGTCAAAATCAAATAGCTCTTCTTTTTCCAGATGGGCGGCTGACATTTCAAACGAAGCCCGCTGCTTGAGCGGCACTTGATGCTCATCCAGGAGTTTGAGTCTCTTGACCAGGACCAGTTCATCCGGAACAGACAGCATCTGAGTGGGAGAATTCAGCAGTTCATGGTCCGGTTTTTGGCCGGAAGGGCTCCGTAGCAAGGCTTTTATCTGGGGACGCTCACCGGTAAGCTCCACGCGAGCGGCAAAGAGCATATCATCACGTCGATCAAAACCAACCCGGGCAGTCTGGTCACTCATTGCGGATGGACTTTCAGGTAGGGGCGGAGCCGCTCGAACAGGCGGGGTCCGATCCCGTTCACATTGATCAGGTCTATCTCCGTTTCAAATCTCTGGTTCTCACGGTAAGCAATAATCCGGTCGGCCAGTACCGGGCCAATTCCCGGAAGTAGTTCCAGAGAGTCGGCCGGGGAACTGTTGGGATCGACAATGAACAGTCCTCTGAATAGTTGCTCCGGTTCGGCAATAGATACTTCCAGAGGAGGGGGGATTTCCGAAGAACGAGAATAGGTCTGGATCAACAGCACCAGACCAAATAGAACGGCCGTGACGGAGATGGTCAGAATAAACTTCAACTGTCGAGCTGATATTGGAGTGTTCTGGCTATTGTGATGTTTGGCGCTGTTTTCCATTATGGGAATATAGTGCGCCGAACCAGAAAATCAACTGTCGCAACGCTATCCGCTGATACAGGCGGCATCGACCCCTTTGGGCAGAGGGAGGAGCTTCCCACCGGAGGTCAGCAATTGATGCATATCCAGCTTACCATCGCTGTCGGTCAATTCCTCATTTAAGAGTTCCCGGGAATAAATTGCGAACAGGGGCTGGGCGTTCTCATCCATGTCCGGGATATGGTAGCCGAGAAATGGCTCGCCATTGTAGTTTTTGACCAGATTGACCGGTAATTCCAGGGGGAAATCAACTAACTCGGTAGAGCCAATAAATACGGCATCGGCTCCGGTATCATCCAGCGCGGCCTGAAGACCGATAACCGGATTGCGGTGATCGCTGGCATCGCAGACATGGGGATAATTCAGATAGTGCTCTTTCGCCTGATCCTCTTTGATGACCAGTTTCACTTTGTCAAAAACTGCAGCATATCTCCGGTATCCGGTTTCAAGCCGGGTCAGTTCCCCTTGCGACGAAAAATCCCGATCCTGATTTTTCTTACCTCCGGCGAGAATGTAGCAATTCATCTGCTTAAATGATTGGGCCATAGTGAGACAACTTCCCTGTTGGATTAATTGATAGACTGGTGAAAGAGATTATTTGATGACTCGGTCGTATATACATACCGAAAGCTGAGTAAACGGATTTTTTAATCGTTGCGCAACTATAAAGTACGCGGATGCTCCATTTTGTGAGGGGAGAGGACTTCTTTGAAAGAATTGCGAGCGCTATAACTCTTTGCCGCGCTGCTTGACATCGGTAATTTTCCCTGAGACCTGATCAAGAATGCGAAAAGGGAACAAATCCTGGTCCGCTTCCAGCCCGATGCCGCTCATGACATCATCGCCGACCGTGATTTTAACAAATTCGGTACTGTGGATTTTGGCGTCATGCCCCAGCCAGTAGAGATACTCGGTATTCAGCTGAATACTGTCATCGGTAATTACCACAACACTCCCGAACATGTCAATCCGCTGGCTGGCTTCGCGGATGATTCCGGAATCCCCGACAATATTGGTGGTGGCTCGCCCGGCTGAGTCATAGATATTAATACTCACCACATAAGCCATGGTAGAATCAAGCTTTTCATATTTACGGATAGTCTCAGCATCAATTTCGGTTGTCACCCGGTCACGATTATGCAGGCGGATAGTGGCCGTACCCAGCTCAGAATCGGGGAGTTCAAGGCTGTCCAGAGTCGAAGCGACCTCGGTCTTTCCCGACTCTCCAGTCCCGCAGCCGATTGAGACAGCTGCCAGAACAAAGCAGATGATGTATATATGGAACCTGTTCATTTCACTCTCTTTTACGTCTATCGACAGTAAAAGTCGGGATATTTAGCCCCAGGTCAAGCGATTAATATGACTCAGAGCCATTCTTACTCTGCTCCGGCCGGGTATGCCAGCGGTTGTGGAGCCAAATCCATTGATCGCAATAGCTGTCAATCAACTCCTCCAGGGCTGCCGTGCATTTTTGGGTTAGAATGGCGGCGTCATTCTCAAGATCACCGGTCGGCTCTATGGTCACTTCCGGCCTTATAATCAGCCGGTATTTGTCGTTATTGACTCGAACGCAGGCCATGGGGACAATCCCGGCTCCGGTCTTAAGGGCCATCAGACTTTGCCCTATTGGCGTATTGGACAAGCGGCCAAAGGCGGGGATCATTTCCGAACGGACGCGCATGGAATCGGTGTCGATCAGGACGCCAACAGTACCCCCGTCCTGAAGCCATTGCAGAATTCGGCGGGGGGAATCGGTGGTGGAGATATTGACCAGTCCCATCGCTTCCCGGTTGGCGACCAGAAGATCGTCCAGCCGCTTGTCGTACATTTCTCGTCCGATCACAGCCGCTTTATACCCCTGGGCAGTCATTGTGACCGCAAGCAGTTCAAAATTCCCGAGATGACCGGCAACTCCAAAGACTCCCTTTCCCCGCCGGTGAACCCGGTCAAAATGCTCCAACCCTTCAATCTCTACCAGTGGTTTGATCTCAGTCTCAAAGAATTTTCTGAAACGGAGAATTTCCGCCAGATTTTTCCCACTGTGAACAAAGAAATTCCGCCCAATGATTTTTCTCTCCCGGCTGTTCTTTTTGTCGCCGTAGACCGCTTTCAGGTGTCGGTCAATCCGGTAGCGATCCCTCGGGAGGAGGCTCCAAGCCAACAGGCCAATGAATGTGCCCAGGGCCATTGCTGCCCGGCGGGGGATGGAATTAAAGGTAAAGAGGAAAGTGCGGGTGAGGACCACGGTTGCCGATCTTTTTAGCCGCTTCTTTAAGCTCAAAGTGAGATCCCTTATTCGCTTTCTACTATCTGCATAATTATGCCGAGACCGGTAAGCATTTTTCGGAGATTGTTGAGCTTTGCCGACATATCCAAATCTACTGACCTTGAGTTGTTTCTTAGCTTTTGATTACACGAGCTTGGATTTCAGAATATCATGCAAATGGATGATCCCAGCCAGGCGGTCGTTATCGTCTACCGTCAGAAGTTGCGTGATCGTGTATTTTTCCATTATGGCCAGGGCTTGATCCAGAATAGCGCTGGCTCTTACCGTTTTTGGTTGCGGCATCATTACTTCGCTTGCTTTCCGGTTGTAGAAGTCATTCCCGTTTTCAATCATGCGCCGCAGGTCGCCGTCGGTAAAAATACCGCTTACATGACCGTCAGGGTCAACAGTCGCCACGCACCCCATCCGTTTGCTGGTCATCTCCAACAGCATCTCTTTAGTCGAGGCGTTCCCATCAATTATCGGGAGGTTATCACCGGTATGATGGAGGTCAGATATTCTTAGTAACAGCCTCCGCCCCAATGATCCGCCCGGATGAAGCACCGCGAAATCTTCGGCAGTGAAATCACGTGATCTCAACAAGGCCACCGCCAGCGCATCCCCCATTACCAGAGCTGCTGTGGATGACGATGTTGGCACCAGGTTGTTGGGACAAGCTTCCCGCGTGACCGAGCAATTCAGCGTGATATCCGCCCTCCGATACAACTCCGACTCCAGAGTGCCACAGAGAGCAATCAGTTTTACGCCCATCCGACGCGATGAGACCAGTAGTGACTCCATTTCCTCAATATTCCCGGACTTTGAGATCAGCATGAGAATATCGCTGGATTGGATCAGCCCCAGATCGCCGTGCATGGCTTCGGCCGGATGAAGAAAAAAGGAACTGATACCGGTAGAATTGAAAGTCGCCACGATCTTTTTCCCGATAAGGCCGGACTTTCCCATCCCGGCCACAATAACTCTTCCTTTGCAGGCGAGAATAGTTGCAACGGCCTGATCGAAGTTCTCATCAAGTTTGTCAGCCAGAGCGAGTATCTCTCCCGCTTCAATCTTAATTACCTCTTTGGCGCATTTCCTGATATCGGTCACTTGATAAACTCCCTCGGGTCCAGTGAGCGACTGTCAAAATAAGAATGGAGAACTTCGCGCACGGCCCCTTTTCCTCCGGCGCATTTGGTTACGTAGTCAACCCGTTCAATCAGGAGGGGGGAAGAGTCAGCGACCGCGATTGACAGGCCAACTTTTTCCGCCAATGGAATATCAAGAATCTCATTTCCCACAAAGGCAACTTTTGAGAACGGAATGTCTAGTTTGTCCAGTGTGGGAGCCAGCATATCGATTTTGCTTTTCATCCCCTGCAGGACATGTTTCACACCCAGGTCTTTCATGCGTGAGTCAGTCGCGGGTGAATGTCGACCGGATACAATGGCCAGTTCCAGTCCGGTTCTCATGGCCAGTACCATGAAGAATCCATCGGAGATGTTGAATTTTTTCAGCTCTAGACCATCCGGTCCAAAAAATATCCCGTCATCGGTCAGGACGCCGTCAACATCAAGAGCCAGCAGTTCAATCTCCTTAAACCGCTCAATGAATTCGGATTGACTGAGCTGTTTCATCTTCTTGCCTCACGGATCGCGTTGATTTCGTCCAGCAGCTTCTCCATCCGGTTCAGGGGGAGCATCGCCCCGGCGTCTGAGAGCGCTTTTGAGGGCTCCGGATGAGTCTCCACAAAGAGACCGTTGATCCCCACGGCCACAGCGGCCCGTGCCATCGGAATAATATACTGCGGCTGTCCGGTCGAGACTGCTCCGCCTCCGCCCGGCAGCTGCAGGGAGTGAGTGGCATCAAACAGAACGGGATAGTTTGTCTCGGCCATTATCAACAGGGCCCGGAAATCAACAACCAGGTTCCGGTAGCCAAAACTGCTGCCGCGCTCCGTCAGCATAATTTTATCCGAATCCGCCTTGGCGGCCAGTTTACCCATATCTTCGGGGGCCAGAAACTGCCCCTTCTTAATATTAACCCAGCGACCGGTCTTGGAGGCGGCCACTACCAGATCAGTCTGACGACAGAGGAAAGCGGGAATCTGGAGAATGTCCGCAACTTCGCCAACGGAGTTGACTTCGGAAGTCTCATGAATGTCGGTCAGAACCGGTATTCCAAACTCCTTTTTCACCCGTTCCAAAGCTCTCAAGCCCTGGTCGAGTCCCGGTCCGCTATATGAGGAAGCGGACAGGCGATTGGCTTTTTTGAAGGAGGCTTTGAATACGTACGGAATATTCCGCTGGTCGCACAGCTGCTTGACCGAATCAGCTACCTGAAGGCAGAGTTCCTCGGATTCAACCACACAGGGTCCGGCGATAAGAAAAAAACCGCTCTTTACTGCTTCGCTTATGATATCCGGCATAGCCCGCAATATAGGCTACAGCTGATCGCTTGTCACTTCCTAATTGAGTGATCGGATCAAAAGTCAGGTCGGGACCTCCTGGCTATCTGACTGCGGCCAAATGGTTTGTCAGCCCGGCTGTCCCGGCTGATGGAGTCCTGCTTATTGACCTGACTTCCTGAGATGCCAGCGCAACGTGTCGTTGGGACCGATCAGATGCTTGTCGCTGGCCATGGGAATCATCTTTGAATTCACCGAGTAAACCCAGTAGGCGGCACTGCTATTTTCTACAGAGTCTATGGTAGTTACAAACAGACCCATAGCCGAAGATTTGTACTCTATCTGGTGGTTGGACTGCAGCAGATCAAAGACAGTCACCGAGTCGGTCGCAATCATCAGATGGACAAGGCTGTCACGATCTGGACTATCAAGGGAGGTCTCATCTTTCCCCTTTTCGGAACTGCAGGCAATCAGCAGCGCGACCAGCGGAATCAAATATTTAATTAGTCGTCTCATAATTTCCAAATATGGGTAACAGGAAATAACAGATTCAGCCGGATCAGGCAAGCGATCTTTTGGCCGTGTTGGTTTTACTTGCCTAACCGCAGGAAGGACTGTTAACTTCGACCTATGAAAGCTGTCACCAGTCTTATTGCCGTCCTGTTTTGCCTGCTGCTTGTGTCAGAGTCAAACTCACAGGATACCTATTACTCAATTTACAGCTATAATGGTTTCATTCCGGAAGTCAGCATAAACGACCGGGCCGCCTCGCTGCAATCTTCGCTGCTCCCGGAATACTATCGCAGTCATGCGGTTGGCTCGGACCTGAAATGGCTGAGTGAAAATGATACTTCGCTGGCCAACTGGTGGCGGGTCAAAGGGGATACTGCTCTGCACCTCCTGAGAGAGCTGTCCGGGCTGGAGTGGTATGAAACCGAATTTGATATCTATCTCGTCCGCTATCATAGCTCCCCCGGCTCCGGCACGCCGCTCATTCTCCCTGTTGGAGGTATCCAGCGCGGCAGTTTGATAGAAGTGGCCCCGGATGGGAACCGGCAGCTGCTCAACCTGATTTATCAGCTATCGCATCGTATGCTGGATCAATCGGTGAGTCCGCAAAACGGGATTCGTCTTCCGGTAGCCGACCATCCCCTGATGAGGCCGTCGATTTATCGTCGCGATAATCTTGCTCTGTTGCTGGCTGTCTCTGTCTGCCAGTCTCTGATCGGAGTGGACTCCACTACGGCAGCCTATGAATCTGCATTCTGGACTAACCACACGCCGGGAAGAATTCTTTTCGAGAAATATTTCCTCAAGCAATGGATTCTTACCCCGGAATTCACCCTGATTGACTGGATCTACCAGGAACCGTGGTCTTCGGAACTGGTCCGGGTGACCCGTCCGCCCAAAATAGTAGAGACAACAACTGGCGGTCCGCGAAGGTTCGTGGAGGGGCTTCCTCTGAAGGGGAGGCTCGGTTTCTCTGTCTCCAATGCCAGTTCCGGACTGCTGAGAGTTGATCTGATTGATGCCTACCGCCTGGCTTACGCCTGCGGTCTGCGTGAGGGAGACCTGATCCGGCGGGTCAACGGAAAAAGGGCGAGAAATCAGAAATTACTGGTACAGAATATCCTTGCTTCGCTCGAAGAATCCGGCGGAGCAACCCTTCAGATTGTGCGGAATGATAGGCGGACCGAAGTTCTGATTCAGCCGAGAATGTTGCCAATTTGGGAGGATGACGAAGCTATCTTTTATGAGGATCAACCGGTGCCTGATTCCAGTTCCGGTTATAATAACGATCCGTACAACGAAGACTACTGAGCTCAAAACCAACTCTTCTCCAACCCTATCTCAATGTCCTACATTTGGATAATACCTATATAAATTGTACCGCGCCTGTCTCTTTAGGAGGAAAATAGCAAAGAACGTGCCAAACCGACCACTTAACGCTTTTTGTCTTAGTAATTTAATTGTAAATAAATAGCGTACTAAGTCGATATTATCTGTTGACTTCATCTTTATTTGTGAATATATTCACAAATGAGTGAGACTTAGTCCTAATTTGATTTTGGACCTGTGAGGATAATATGGACAAATCGAGACGGAAATTTCTTTCAACCGCGGCAGTAGCCACCGCTTCTGCCTCCATGCTGGCAACTACCGGTCAGGCCTCGGAAAGACTTGAGCACAACCAAGAGGAACTGTTTTCGGTTTTGGTCGATTCTACCGCCTGTATTGGCTGTCGCAAGTGCGAATATGCATGCAACAAAACACATGAGCTCAACGATAATCCACTCTCGTTCTTTGAGGATCGCAGCGTTCTTCAGGAGCGGCGACGTCCCGAGCATGACGCCTTCACAGTTGTCAACGCCTACAAGGATGCCCGAGCCAAAGAGGGGGAAGCATACGTGAAAGTGCAGTGCATGCACTGCAATGATCCGGCCTGTGTTTCTGCCTGTCTGGTTGGAGCCTTATCAAAGGACCGGCACGGACCAGTCTTGTACGATGCCTGGAAGTGTATTGGCTGTCGCTACTGCATGGTTTCCTGTCCGTTTCAGGTTCCGGCCTATGAATATCAGGATGCCGTTGCGCCGAGAGTCAGGAAGTGTAATTTCTGCACCGAGCGTATCCACAACGGCGAGAGACCGGCCTGTGTGGAAATCTGCCCGAATGAAGCGCTCATGTTTGGTACGCGCAAAGAGATGCTGGATGTTGCCTATGGTCGCATGAGTGCCAACCCGGACAAGTATGACAAGCATGTCTACGGAGAGCATGAGGTTGGCGGCACCTCCTGGATTTATCTCACCCACGCCGGTTTCCAGGCGGCTGGATTCCCGGTTCTGGATGTTCAATCTCCGGCTGAAATCACTGAAAACATTCAGCACGGAATATTCAAATCATTTTTGCCCCCGCTGGCGCTTTATGGCTTGCTGGGACTGATAATGCACGCATCTGGACAGAAGGAAGATTCAGAGGATTCCAAAAATGCATAATCATGAACAACCATCACCGATAACGAGTCCTTTTTTCACAACCGGGACCAAGATTCTCTTTGGAATCATGTCCCTTGGGATTTTGGCTTACTTATATCGCATGTTCTACGGATTGGGCGCCTCGACCAACCTGGACAACCAGTATCCCTGGGGGATCTGGATTGCGATTGATGTCGCCTCCGGCGTTGCCCTGGCCGCTGGTGGTTTTACCACCGCTGCCCTGGCCGAAGTTTTCCATAAAGAGAAGTACCATGTTATCATCCGACCAGCCCTCCTGACCGCCATGCTCGGCTACACCTTTGTGGTGATTGGGCTGCTGGCCGATCTGGGTCGCTACTACAATGTCTGGCATCCGATGGCTCCAAGTATGTGGCAGGGGAATTCGGTCCTGTTTGAGGTGGGCATCTGTGTGATGATCTACCTGACGGTTCTGTATATCGAGTTTTTGCCGATTGTTGTGGAACGTTTCAAAGGGCGTGTTAATTTCCCCGGTACGCTGAAATCGCTGAACAAGATCACCGAGAGTGTCCTCGGTATTGCCGATACAACGCTCAAGAGAGTGACTTTTGTATTTATCATTGCGGGAGTGGTCCTTTCCTGTTTGCATCAGTCTTCACTTGGAACGCTGATGGTAATTGCACCGTCAAAGATGCACCCGCTATGGTATACCCCGCTGTTGCCGCTGCTCTTTCTGCTCTCAGCTATTTCTGTCGGGTTCCCGATGGTAATATTCGAGTCGATCCTGGCCAGTCGCTCGTTCCATCTTCCGCCGGAACGACACGTGCTCTCATCAATCGCCAAATATGTACCTATCCTCCTGACGATATACTTCATAATTCGTGTACTTGATCTCGTTTACAGGGATGCCCTGGGGTATATATTTACTTTTGATGGCCACTCCATAGCATTTCTCATTGAGATGTCGGTGGGTGTGCTGTTCCCAATCATAATGCTCTTTAATCCTAAAGTGCGCCGTTCCATGATGGGGCTTTTTGTCTCGGCGACGGCTGCCGTGATCGGCGTAGCTATAAACCGGATCAATGTCTTCCTGGTGGCTTATCAGCCTCCTTATGGTAATGGCTCGTATTTTCCGTCGATATTTGAAATCGCGGTCACGATTGGCTTGATCTCGGCTTTGGTTCTCGTCTATCGTACGCTGGTCAGAATCTTCCCCGTGATCTCGGTTGACAAAACGGCACATGAAGCTGAAATGGCTAATCCTATGCACAGATCACACAACAGTGGATGGGTAACAAAATGAAGAAGATATTTCTTGGACTAATTACGCTCTCAATAATTGTTTTCTGTACGGGTGCGGTCATCTCGGATGAGCATACTTCAGGAAGGATTGACTGCAGTGAGTGTCATACTTGTGATCGGCCAACAACCAAAGAGCCCTGCCTGATTGTCTGTCCGCGCACGGCTGCCGCTCATAACGTGGGGAAACACTCCCTTGGCGAAGCTCCCGACTCAATGGTGCTGAGCTCACTTGAGAATCTGTATGGGCCGGTATCGTTTGACCATAAACAGCATGCCGAAATGTCTGAAATGGGCTTTGACTGCGCCACCTGTCACCACTACAGCCCGGCCAATGAAATACCTCCCTGTCGCGAATGCCATCCAGCCGAAGGGGTCTCAGTAAACCTGAGTCAGCCCAACCTGAAGGGAGCATATCATCGCCAGTGTCTGAGCTGCCACCGAGAATGGAGCCATGAAACAAAGTGCGTTGTTTGTCATGCACCTGAGCAATTAATTACGGATGGTGAGATGACTGAGGACCCGACTGATATTATTGGTATCTCCCACCCGGTCATTACGGTGCCGTCAAAAGAGATATACACAACTCCGTATGAGAAAGGGCCGATAGTAACTTTCTATCATAATGAGCACGTGGATCTCTTTGATCTCAAGTGTGCCAATTGCCATCAGGATGAAAACTGTGGTTACTGCCACCACTTCGAGAAGACGACCCCAACGGCCAAGACGATGGAAGAGATCCACGCTGTCTGTAACGATTGTCACCTTAAAGACAAGTGCAGCAAATGTCATGGTCTTGAGGAAAAGCCACCGTTTACTCATGATGTTGCCGGATGGAAGCTCAGTAAATATCACACTGATCTTGAGTGCCGCAACTGTCATCCAACCGGAAAGAGAATCTCGACTTTGAACGACAATTGCAACAACTGCCATGCCGGTTGGGATCAGACCAATTTCCGTCACACTGTGGTAGGATTGCAGTTGGATGAAATCCATATGGAACTGGACTGTGGCGATTGTCATGAGGACCTGCACTACCACCAGAAGCCTGGCTGTGACAACTGTCATGATGATGATCGAGACTACAAGAAAGAACCTCCGGGAGAGCTTCTCTCAATGTAGCGCTAAACTAAAGAAAGGCCCCTCGGATGAGGGGCCTTTCTTTTTGCAGTAAATTCTAAAGCTGTTGTTAACTTGAAGGAGTGCTCGGTCCGTCCGGTTTATCTTCCGTCTTTTCATGGATGTCCGATCCCTTACCCTCTTCAGTGATCTTTTTGTACCAGATTGGGTGATGTTCTTTTACTTCGGACACTGTCATATCACCGGTTAGCCACGTAAATGACATCGGGTACTGTTCCGGGTGGAACATGACAAAGAAGAAGTGGAAGACAACAATAGCTAAAGTTGCCAGCCAGGCTTCATACAGATGCACCGTCTCGGCCACCTTAACCACCCAGGCGGGCAGGAAAGCGGTGAAGGCGGTTGGGAACCAGAGTACAAATCCGGTAAAGACCATTACAATTGTACCCCAGACCAGCGCCCAGTACTCAGCTTTCTCAGTATAATCATAACGATCAAACTGCGGCTTTTCATCAATCATACCAAGATGGAACTTCAAGTTCTGAATAATCAATTTCCATTCTGTCTTCTGGAACCAGATTGCTTTCAGTTCTTCGCGTCCCCTTTTGGCTGCCAGCAGGAAGACAGCGTGATGGATTGAGATATAGATCAGCAATACTGCCGAAACCCGGTGAATCACGGATCTGGCTGACTCAAATATCCCAATAAAATTAAGCACTGTCACCCACCAGGCATTTGGATACTTGAGGGCAAATCCGGTCACGGCCAGAACAATGAACGCGATTGTCAAAACCATGTGTTGGAATACCATGTTTCCATTGAAGCGTTTAACCGTCGGCATGCCTCTTGACTTTCGGCTCTTCTCGATCATGTGACGAACAAGAATGATCCCGTTGTGCAACATCATGGCGCCAATGATCAACACAATGGCTATGATATAGATCACCTCAATCCAGCGGTTCAGTACGCTGTATTGAGCTTCCGCAATATTGTGGGAGTAGCTTGAAGCAAAAGAATAGTTGGCATTAATGTGGCACTTCTGACAGGTCTCAACCAGATTGTCCCTATGGGTTGAAGAGGCCGGGTTTGATGAGGGGAGTACATCGTGCGCCTTGTGACATGAGACACAAGTTGCGGCCACGGCAGAACGTCCCTTGACAGCCAATCCATGATAGGAGTCCTGGTAGGATGAAAAACGCTCCGCGCCCAGATCATACTTTTCGACAAGAAGAGGATCGTTGTGACAGCGCCCGCAGACATAATCTGATAATCTGGAGTAGTTCACCTGCGATTTGGGATTTGAAATCTGGAGAATCTCATGCTCTCCGTGGCAATCGGAGCAGTTGGGGCTATCGAGAATGCCGGCCGCAAGCGCCTTGCCATGAATACCTCGCTCATACTGTATGTAAATATCGTTATGACATTTAGAACATGTCTTGGGGATATTCATCTTGTGGACCATCGACTTCCGATCAGAGGCTGGCTTCAGATCATGCATGCCATGACAGTCATTGCATGACGCGGCTGATCCAATTCCCTTGGAAATTCCTTCGGCATGAATACCGCGCATGTAACGATCAAAGGAATCGGTGATCTTTACATCGGGATCATCCGTCAGCACCTGCTGGTGGTGGCAATTGGAGCAGGTGATAGGCAGTAGTTTAGCCGATGTCCAGGAATTTGGATCAGATGCCGGCAGAATGTAATGGCTGTTGTGGCAGGAAGCACACGTGGGAGCACGGGGATTGTCCAGGGCCGCACCGTGGGCCGAGGCATCAAAAATCTCCTGCGTTTCCTCGTGGCAGCCTGAGCAGTCCACTTCGCCCAAATCTTCGGCGTGAGGGTAGTCATCCGTATCGGCAAGATCGGTATGACAATCAACACAATCCTGATCGCTGTGAACTGACAGCTGGAGTGTGTCTGGCGCTACAAACATGCTCTTTGTCGCGCCGCTGTGGTCGAGTCCTTCCAACTCGGTATCTTCATGGCAGGATAGACAGGTTTCATTATCAGCCTGTCCAAACGCCGGCAAGTAGATGCACAATGAAAGGACAAGCAAGAATGATAGGACCTTCCTCATGGCATTTACCTTTCTCGATCCGGACAATACCGGATACAAGTTACAACGTACGTGCGCCCCGTTGAGCCTAATGACACTCAGAGCACTTTTCTTCGTCTATTTTGGTCTCTCCATGTTTTTCGACAGAGTGACAATATTGGCAGCCTACCTCCATATCTTCAAAGTGCAACATATGTGGAAATTCTTCACCTTCATATCGAACTGTTTCCGGTGTCAACCCCTGGCCGTGGCAGAAAGTAAGACAGCTATTTTCCGGAAGAAGACCCGCTCCGCGCGATGGGGGTTGATACCCTTTGTTGAGATTTTTCATCTCCGTGATGAAGTGGTCCGCCGATGAATTCAATAAGTAAGTGGAATATTTAATATTGTGGGCCATGCGACCTTCGTGGATGAAATTGTAATTGTATTCTGCCCGGCTAAGAGCCGCTTTGGCCGCCGTCTTGGACTTCTTATTGCCGCCGGTGTTGTTCAAACTGGTCCGGGCGGATTTTAGGAATCGCTGGTAATCATTCAGGACTTTTTTGCTGCCAGCCAGCCAGTTGTCAAACATCTGGTCATAGCCGTCACCATGACAGCTGACACAGGAATTACGAGTGGCCTCTTTCTTTTCCTGATCAGCCATCACTTCCCCTTCGGGCGTGACATGCGTGTGGCATCCGGTGCATGAAACCTGGGCGAGGAACATCCCGCTCGGAACATCGGCGCTGTCCTTGCCGCCAATCCCCATGTACAGCTGCTTGGGCCGATTATGCTGTCTCAGGTGGCAACTCTCGCATTTGATTTCCAGCGCACTGACCATGTCAAAATTGCCGTGCTGAATGTCGGCATGACAACGATAGCAATCGACCCCATTCTCGGTTACATGAATGTCGTGCAACTCCTGACGAGAGTGTTCCTGTCTGGACTCCTCCGTATGACAGGAGAAACATTTGGATTCGGGCACAGAGCCATCCC
>JARGFS010000076.1 GCA_029211095.1 bacterium
TAGCTCCGGTTTTGCGGATCTGTTTGCAGAGGGTCAATCCATCGGTACCGGGGAGCATGACATCCATGAGGATAAGATCAAAATTCCCCTTCTCGTATTCCGCGATCACCAGGTTTCCATTGCTTACGTGCACCACCTGGTATCCCTCGGCCTCAAGATTTATTACCAGCCCGTCGGCCAGATTAGGGTCGTCTTCAACCAGGAGTATTGTTTTAGTTACGGCCATCTGTACTCAGTTTTATCTCAAATTCCGCGCCAAGTCCGAGACCTTCGGAATGCGCTTCAATGGTCCCGTCGTGTGCTTTGATTATCTCTTTCGACAAGTAAAGCCCGAGCCCGGAACCCGGTTTGCTCCGATTCAATTCCTGTCCTACCCGGAAGAACCGATTAAAGATAGCAGTCGTGTCCTGCTTGCGCAAACCAATTCCGTTATCCTTTATTCTCAACCGTGTATGGGTTTCATCGGCCGTAAGGCTGACCTGTAGTTCAATTTCATCCTTGTCGCTGTATTTCAAGGAATTCTCCAGAATGGCATCTATCGCGCGTCTGAGTGCCCGATAATCTCCATCGATCATGATGGGCGTCTGAATTCTGCGTGTGACTATCAGCTTGACCTGCCCCGGTATCTTTTCAAGGGCATTCAGAGCATCAGTGACGAGTTTACTCAGGTCCAGCGACGCAAACTCCAAGCGGTATCCGTGCCGCTCAAACCGACCGGCATCCAGCACGTTTTCCACCAGCCGTTCCAGTCGAACCACATCCTCTTTCATCCGCGGAATCATCTGGTTCTTTTTTTCGGGGCTAATCTTGGGAGATTGCATTGAGTCGAGATAGATTCTGATCGAAGCGATCGGTGTTTTTAGTTCATGCGTGACGGCCATCAGGAAATTCTGCTGCCGAAATTTGAGCTCTTCGGATTTCACGAGAGCCCGGTAGATTAACCAGGCGCCAGCCATGACCAGCATCAGGAAGAAGACACCCTCCAGGCCGAGCATTATCTGCCGTGAAATCTCCTGTTCATGCACCGCTTTCAGGAATTCCTCCGAGGCGCCGAGATCAGCGGCCATTTTTACTTTTTCGTCAAGCAACTTGGCCATGAAGACAATCCACCAGGCGGCCTGTGCGACCAGGACCACGACAATCGAAAGGAACAAAATCAGGGCTGTGCGTGGATTAGGATTCATCTGCGGCTCGCATGATTGAAATTCATCATAGGTTGGAATCTACAAAAAAGAGCAAGGATTGGCAAAGGGAGAGATTTCTGATCTGCCCCATCTGAATTGACTGGGAAATCAGATTTTTCGGTTGAGCCGAAGAGAATTAGTGACTACAAAAAATGAGGAGAGAGCCATAGCCCCGGCTGCCACGACTGGGGAGAGTGACCAGCCAAAGAGGGGGTAGAAGAGTCCTGCAGCCAGAGGAATAGCGGCGAAATTGTAGAAGAAGGCCCAAAACAGATTCTGCCGGATTATCTTTAGAGTCAGGGCGGAAATTTCAAACATTTTTATAACGCCATTGAGATCCGGGCGAACCAGGACAACGCCAGCCGCCTCCCTGGCAACTTCGGCTCCGCTCCCCACCGCGACACCAACATTGGCCATGGCCAGAGCCGGGGCGTCGTTTATTCCGTCACCAACCATAGCGACATTGAATCCGGACTTGCGATAAGATTCGACAATGAACTTCTTCTGCTCCGGCTTAATCTCCGCTTCAAAAGAGTCAACCCCGGCCAGGGTGGCAATTCCCTGCGCGGTCTGGCGGTTGTCCCCGGAAATCATCAGGACTTTCTTGTCAGCCGCTTTCAATTGGCCAATTATTTCCGGCGCTTCACTTCTGAGCACATCAGACAATGACACCGACCCGATAAGCAGTCCATCCAGAGCAGCAAAGACAACCGTTCTGCCCTTTGACATCTCCTGGACAGACTCGTCAAGAGCCGCCTCCAAATCAACTTCATTCTCCTCCATCAGAGCCCGGCTGCCAATCAGCACCTGACTTCCATCACACTCAGCCTTTACTCCGAATCCGGGCAAGGCCTCAACATCCCGGACCGTACGACTCTCAATCTGTTGGAGGTCCATGTAACTCGCGATTGCCTGGCCCACCGGGTGCTCCGATTGACGTTCGGTAGAGCCAACAATCCGGATCAGGTTTCTCTCGGAGAGCTTTCCAAAAGTCCTGATACCGACAACATCCAGACGACCCCGGGTCAGTGTACCGGTTTTGTCAAAGACGACCGTATCGATTTTGTTGAGGTCTTCAAGGACATCTCCGCCCCGAATGATAATCCCTTCACGAGCCGCTCGACCGGTACCGGCCAGAACGGCAGTCGGTGTGGCTAATCCGAGAGCGCAGGGGCAGGCGATTATCAGTACCGAGACTACCGACTTGATCAGCATCGGACTATCAGGGGCAAGCCAGTACCAAATGGCCAACGTCAAGACCGCAATTCCAAGAACGATCGGGACAAAGACCCCGGCCACGCGATCGGCCACTCGTTGTATTGGCGCTTTTCTGCTCTGAGCATCGCTAACCATGCGGATTACCGAATTGAGAAAACTGGCCTCACCCGTTTTGGTTACATTCAACCGGAAAGCGAAATTTCCGTTGAGCGATCCCCCCACAACCTCAGAGCCGACCCGTTTCTCCTGTGGGAAAGATTCCCCGGTCAGGAGAGATTCATCTATGACCGGGTTGCCTTCGGTTACAATACCGTCGGCAGGTACTTTTTCGCCCGGCCTGACAATTAGCATCATCCCCGGCTTGACTACGGCGGCATCAATCTCTATTTCCACGCCATTGATGACGGCCAAAGTTTTGTCCGGCCTGAGTTTGTTGAGGGCCCGAATGGCCTCACCGGCATTCATTTTGGAGCGAGATTCGAGAAAGCGACCAATCAGAATCAGGGCAATGATCATACCGACAGATTCGAAGTATAGTTGATCGGTCGGCCCTGACCGAAAAGCATCAATGTAGGAATAGAGGCTCCAGCCAAATGCTGTCAAAGTGCCGATAGCTATCAGGCTGTTCATGTTGGCCGTAAAACGCAGCGTCTGCCTGTAGGCGTCTTTGAGTATGCTGGGTCCGGCAACGAGCAGAGCAATTGAGGCCAGAGCCAATTGAATACCCCCGCTTACCGCGTATGACAGGATAGGTTTGGGGCTGAACATTGACAGCATGGATACCGCCATCAGAGGGAGGGCAACCGCCAGAGCCGTTTTCATACTCTTGCGGGCCTTGTTAACCTCGGCCAGGTTCTGCTCGCCAATATCGGCAATACCCGGTTTGGCTCCAAACCCGAGCTCAGAAATCTGATCAATAATCTGATTCTGATCTATACGGGCGCGGTCAAAATTGACTGTGGCCGAACCCAGGGTCAGGTTTACCCGGCACTCGTCCACACCGTCAACTTTGGACATCCCTTTTTCTATGGTTGCCACGCACGAGGCGCAATGGATGCCTTCAATCTTGAGGGAGAGCTGCTCAGTCTTATTCATGGTAGGCTATTATAACCTTTGGAATCAAAAAAGGTTTCTAAAAACTATCGAACGCCAAGAAGGGCCAGCAACTGCGGGCACTTTCTGGAGAGTTCGCGGCGGATCATGGAGCGGGCCCGGTGCAGATACCAGCGCACGGTGGCTTCGGGCATATCCATTATTTGCGCCACATCATCGATTTTGCACCCTTCCAAATCTCTGAGAATAAAAGCTGAGCGTTGTTTATCGTTGAGATTGTGAGTGGCCCGTTCAATATATTCAGCGATCTGGCGGCGTCTGAAATCATGTTCCGGCCCGGAGAGCGTGCTTTTTACCGTTTCCTGTACATTTTCCAGTGGCTCATGTTTGTGCCGCTTATGCTTGCGCATATGGTCGATCGAAGCATTAATGGCGATTCGGTACAGCCAGGTATAGAATTTCTTGCTCGGATCAAAACGCCAGATGTTCTTGGCCATTTTTATAAAGACCGCTTGAGTAATATCGGCGGCTTCGTCAAAGTCATTTACCATACGGTAAGCTACCGATGCCACCGGTTGCCGGTAGAGGGCAACAAGCTGCGCGAAAGCCTTTTGGTCCCCATCTCGGGTGCGCAGGACGAGTTCACGAACGAACTGCTCCTCAGCTTCGGTATGTTCCTGAGTGGCCTGACTATTCTCTTTGTCTTTCTGCCGTGACATATAATACAATATAGACTCTTTTACTCCAAAAATCAAATAAATAGAAGCTGTTGGTTGGACGGTTGAGAAACGGAAAATTGATGGAGTTTTTTGGAGGGGAAGGCTGAAACCGCTGCCGATTTGCCTATTTTTCGTTCAGAATATATTCGCGGGGATCGAGGAACTTGCCGTTACGGATAACTTCGAAATGGAGATGTGGACCGGTGGAGTAACCAGTAGAGCCCATCAGACCGATTACGTCTCCCCGTTTTACTTTCTGGCCCCGCTTGACACTGATCTCACTCAAGTGCCCATAACGAGTCTCGAATCCATAGCCGTGGTTTATGACGATTAACTTGCCCAACCCGGTGGCGCGGGTGACCTTGCTGATTCTTCCATTAGCAGTGGCGATAACCGGAGTTCCGGTACGGTTGGCCAGGTCAATCCCTCGGTGCAGTTGTTTGTAGCCGGTGAACGGATCATGTTTCATTCCATAACCCCGGGAGAGCCAGCCTTTGGTCGGCCAGATAGAAGGAGTGTGACGCAGGCGGTCTTCAATTGAGAGCAGCGCTTCCTCAACCTCCCCAAACTTCTCCAGTTCAAATTTTGAGAGAGTCAGAAGGCCATCGACCTCCAGTTCGGTCAGGTAGGCAGATTTTTTCCCCGGTGTCATCACGGCCAGACTAGGCGGCTCTGGTCCGCCAATACCCAGCTGTCTTTCCTCATCGTTTATTTCAGGAAGTTCAAAGATCGCCCTGATCGCTTCTTCCTTTTCGACCAGCGTAGCGTAGCGGGTTTCAACTTCGGCCAGATTCCAGCGCATCTGCTCAAACTTAGTCTGCAGGTTGGCGTTCTCCTGGCGAAGCTGCTCCAACTGATTATCTGTTACGCGGTCTGAGAAAAACTGGGCCGAAAGAAAAAAGCTGGCCAGAAGCAGGGTCAGAACCCCTGCCACGGACAGGTATATAGCAATCAACGGGATGTTGATCTGGCGAGATATCCCCGAAGAACCGGGAATCATCATGAATGTAAATTTCTTCTTCAGCATCTTCTATTGTCAACCAGACTACGTAATAATCCTAATCCAACTCTGTGGAGTCAAGTTTTTATACAAAGCAAGCGCTGAAAGTAAGGTGTCTTGTCCAATCTGTCAAGGGAATGGCAGCTTATTTTATCAGGACATATTCCTGTTTGAGCACCTTGTTTACAATCTTGGCCAGTTTTTCAGACTCCAAATTCTGAAGGCTGTACAGGTGCCAGTAACTCTTTTGCGGCAACGGTACATAGATTCTCTTTTTCTTACTCTCAGCCATGGGGGAACCTTTCGTCGTTTCGGCCGACCGATCTCCTCATGACATCATTAAGATCATTATCGGTACGGCAGAGTTTCCAATTAGTGGAGATCACTGAAAAACAAATGATCTCCACCAGGGACAAAAGCGAATCATGTGCCGAAGTTTCCCTACCTGACAAGAGTTTTGGTGTCTTGTTAAGTTGCTTAGTGACAAGTCTTTGCGGTGGATCTATGGCGGGCGAAGAGAGCCGCTTAGACAGCTGGGGCGGCTGAGTGTAGGGGACAGGCCATATTGTTTAGGCCAATTATCCACTCTTCCAGCGCTTGAAAAGGGGGAGCGGAAGCCGTATTGTTGGGATTGAAAAAAGAAAATGAAATCGATACAAAAGAGGATTTATAATGACTGATTTGACCGGTAAGATTGTCCTGGTGACCGGAGCTTCCTCCGGGATCGGGGAAAGCTGCGCGCGTAAATTTGCCTCAGCCGGAGCCAAGCTGATTCTTGCTGCTCGCCGGATGGAGAGGTTGGAGAGACTGGCCGGGGAGTTGGGTGTCGATTGTCACCTGCTGCAACTGGATGTTAGAAATCGGGCCGAAGTAGAAAGATCAATTTCAGGGCTCCCAAAAGAATGGATGGCCATCGATGTTCTGGTAAACAATGCCGGTCTGTCCCGAGGCCTTTCCAAATTGCAGGAGGGGAAGATTGAGGGCTGGGAAGAGATGATCGACACCAATATTAAGGGACTACTCTACATCTCCCGAGCGGTTCTTCCCGGAATGGTGCGGCGAAATTCAGGACATGTCATCAATATCGGATCGATAGCGGGGCGCGAAGTCTACCCGAACGGGAATGTCTATTGTGCCACCAAGCATGCTGTGGATGCAATAACCAAAGGGATGCGTCTTGATCTGGTGGAGACCAAAGTGCGGGTGACGACCGTTGATCCCGGTCTGGTGGAGACAGAGTTCTCTGAAATCCGTTTTTGGGGGGATACGGTGAAGGCATCCACGGTTTACCACGGTTTCCAGCCACTGACCGGAGCGGATGTAGCGGAATCGGTCGTCTGGGCAGCAACCCAGCCCGAGCATGTTACTATCGCTGAGATTCTAATTCTGCCTACCGCCCAGGCATCTTCGACTTTGGTAAACAAATCGGCCGACTAAACCGTTTATTTGTTTAGTTCAAGTAGTGGCGGTCCGACTGATCCACCTGGTAGTACTTGTTGGCACCGCCGTCGACCGGCTTCAATTGATCCAGCCAGTGCGCTTTATCATCCCGATGGCAGACCAATAGCCTCTGTTCATCGGCCGCATGTTTGGCCCGGTGATATTTGAGGTAGATGTGGCGGTGGTCAACACCGATAATCTCAATCTTGCCGGATTCATGTGACATGCAGTATTTGACCCGCTTACCCAGGCCGGAGCAGAGCTTTTTGGCCTGTTCCACTTTCTGGTAAGCTTCGACAATCGGAATCTCATACGGTTCATTGCCGACCGTGGGACGTCCCTGGAAGACATAATACTGCCCCACACCCATAAAGGACAATTCATTCCAGAGTTGGGCCATCACTTTGGGGTTGTCAGATATCCCCCTGAGAATCGGATTCTGGTTCACACAAATGACTCCGGCATCAATGACTCTTCGGATAGCTTCCCGTGACTGCTCTGTCAGCTCGCGGGGATGGTCATAATGACACATGAGATAGATGCGACGATCCGGGAGCGAATATTCTCTAAAGAGATCAATCAGCGTTTGGTCATTGAGAAACCGGTACGGATTGAAGGCCGGCATTTTTGAGCCGATCCGGATAATTCTCACATGCTCTATGGCTCGAAGCCGCTGGAGAATTTTGGCCAGTTTTGGCGTCTGAAGAATCAATGGATCTCCGCCGGTCAAGAGAACATTGTTGACCTGGGGATTGTCCTGAATATACTGGAATCCTTCTTCCAGATCATATTGCACTTCGTCATTTCCGTTCATAAATAGCCGCTTCCTAAAACAATACCGACAAAAAGCACCGCATACTTCGTTGACCAGAAGGAGTACGGTTGATCCATACTTGTGCTGGACTCCTTTACGAACGGTGATAGCCCCTTCGTTGGAGGCATCCAGTTCTCCCCACTCGGAGAGCTCGCTCTCCTGCGGAATAACCAGTTTCCTGATCGGGTCTTTGGGATCATCCCAATCAATCAGACTCAGGTAATAGTCATTGGCTCTGAACGCATATTCCTGTGTGACCTTTTTTAGTCTTGCTCGTTCCTCTTCGTTGAGATGATTCAGCTTCTCGACATTAAGAACATATCGGGCTCTTTTTCTCTTCTCACTTTTGCCAGCGGTATTAGTTTTTTCCATCTTGGGCTTCCTTTCCTGACCCGAACGCTTCTCTCGGACCTCAGCCGACACCAAGTCTGCCATCCTCTATTGTTGTTTTACTAAAAGCCGAGGGTGACGCCGCGAAACACGATCGATAACGATGGTTTCTGTCAGCGATGCGGGTTAATACGTCCCATTCCAGCTATGCCAGAGTGAAGGGAGTCATCTCTGACACTATAATATACGCAGGAACTGGCCAATCGGCAAGTTCCAGGGGGCATTTATTTTTGCAATTTGGCGAAACTGCCAGAATGGCAGTCGATGTAAGTAATTGTACAAGAGCGACTTATGTTTTGAGCGGTGTCGATGAGGGGCCTATTTTATCGCTTTATTGCCAGCGAAACTCCGCCCAGAATGAGCATTGCCCCAAGAATGGTCGGCATGGTCAGTTGAAAAGAGGTGACATCCTCAAAGAGCAGAGCGGCCAGGATTATGATCAGCCCGCCCAGAGCCATTGGCAGCTCGGACGATACCAGGAGATCCGCCTCCATACATATAGAGGCAGGGATAAGATCGTCTCAACATTTCGCTCCAACTACGGGGGAAGGTTGACTTTCTGATCCTGGCCATTAGTATCAGAATTATATCCGCCAGGATAACTCTGGGTCCAGCCGCCGTTAGCGGTGGGGAATCTTGCAACCCAACTTTGATCATGATCCAGGTTGATCCCCAAATCAGGCAGAGCAGGATGTATGTCATAGTCGCCATGCCGCCGAATGTGCCACCTTCCGGTTCGGGTGTCAAACGGTCCTGTCAAAATAATCACTACTTAATACAGAAAAGTGCGAAAAACTATTTGATTCTATGCGTTGTGTTCTGGATAATATTTGATCAAACGAAAGGAGTCGGCATCGTGGATTATAAAGAGGGCGTTGTTAAGGACACAGAGTTTTTCACTACTTCCGAGTTAGCTCAGAAACTAAAAATGAATGTTCAGGTTATAACTCGCAAGATTCAAGCGGGGGAAATCAGGGCCTACAAGATTGGCAAGGATTGGCGAATTCCTGAAAAGTCCGTATATACCTGGCTGGAGCAGCAGGCCAATGATTCCAAATCAAAAACGAGCGTAACCCGGATAAAATCAGTGCGCCGGCCGGAGAAGCCTGCCAAAGCCGATCAGGGAACCAGTCAGCGGAAATTCCTGCTGGAATATATCCTGGCCCAGTTTGAACCGGGGCGTGAATATGCGGAGCCGGAGATGGATAGGATTGTGGAGCGGTACCATCATGACTTCCGAACCGTCAGAAGAGAATTGGTCACCGAGAAGATGATGGAGCCGACAGACTCCGGTTACCGTCGTAGAGCGGGGTATCGCCTGACATCAGTCAAATAGCCTTACAGCTTTTACAGACCCTTCCTTTCAGAAGCCGATTCCGGGAAACAATAAACCCCGCTTGGAGGACCAGGCGGGGTTTACAAATATCAAAAGTTCCAACCTCTGGTTAGGGGCCGGTTTGCGGTAAATTCGTTGGACCTCCACCCCTAAGCTGCTGAAGAAGCGGGTCACTTCGGTTGATCTTGTATTCAGCAAATTTCTCGGCGGCCAGCTGGATATCACTTACCCTACCATTCTGGGCCAATACCGAATACAGTTTTCTGAAGCCATAAGCGCTGTTCTTGTTGGCTTCAAACGCTTCCCACAGGAGGGCAATCCCCTCATTAATGAGCGCCTGGTCTCCGGTGTTCCGGCCAATTTCTGCTTTGGTAAGTCCAAGGTCCTGGAGATAGAAAAGGTTCTCCGGGTTGGACTCATGGAAGGCAGTCAGAGTGTCATGCAGTTGCCTGGTCAGTCTGTCCACAGCGGTCGAGTCTCCATTGCGCTGGAGCAAATCGCCCAGTAGCAGATAGGTCTGCCAGTATTCCGGGTAAACCTCAATAAGATGTTCCGCAAAGGCGATTGCTCTGGCCGTATCTCCCATTCGTTCCAATTCGCCAAAGATCCGCACCGAGTTGATCCCCATCCCCAGGTAAACCCCGGTGGCATTTTCATTACGGTAAACTTCTGAGTTTTCCAGGCCGTCAAATCGATACTTATTCATGAAAAGATCATAGCCGGTTTCGACATCGATATTCCTCGGGTTCGGATTCTTCTCCAGCTTGTAAATGACACCGGTGGCGTTGGCACGCTGCTGGAGATTGAGAGGAGACTCAGCGTAGGGGGGGGAACTGAAGTAGATTGGCTGTTTGAAAGACCAATCATCACCGCTGTCGGCCGCCACGATTGACTCAAACACAATCTCATCCACCATCATATCTTGGACCCTGAGAATCCGGTTGTTGTACGGGGTTGGAATCAGGTAGCCCTGCCTCCGTCTTGCTTTGTCATAAAACGGTTTGGCCGGGCGTTTGCCCATTACCCCCCCCTGTTCAACTTCATTCCAGAGGATTTGCTCCTCGGTCAGAGAGATAGGGACGTTGTACTGGTTTTTCATCTGCAGGGTATACCAGTCGGTATTGAGCAAGGAGAGATTCACCACCCGCACATCCAGGCGATAGCCATACACTTCCTGAATACACCAGAGCGGGAAGGTGTCATTGTCGCCGGAAGTAAACAGGATTGCGTTCTCCTCACAACTATCCAGAATGGAGGCGGCATAGTTGTATGGCAGGAAGTTCTGGGACCGATCACAGGCGTGATAGTTGTGAGCAAAAGAGACGCCCGGCAGGATAACCAGTATGCCGGAGGCAAACACGACCGGTCGCATTATATTCGGATTCCTGAGTGTGAGCGCATCTTTCAGATACTTCATTACTGCCGATATCCCCATACCCATGGCGATTCCAAAAAAGACAAAGGCAGGGGTAAAGAAATAGTCTCGATTACGAACTTCCAGGTAAGCATCGTTGGTATTAATGTCATATTGGGTGCCATCGGCGAAATTCATGTAAAGCACAAGTCCCGCCGAGCACAATAAGAGCAGGACCAAAAATGGCAGCCCGAGTTGCAAACGCTTTTTGATAGCCGTCACAATTCCAATAAGGCCAAAAGCAAAGAAGGGAAGGATAAATGACCAGCCGGTATTGGAATACTGCTCTTCAAAATATGACCAGAACCCCATGTGCGGATGGCGACCAAACTGATTGGCCAGAGTACCGCGCCGCTTGAACATTCGCTCCACCATAGACATCTGACCGTACTGCTTCCGGTCCAGGAAGTCTATGAAGGTCTGTGTATCACGCGAAGGATTATTCTCATCAATTCGAGGATTCTGTGATGACCTGATCGGGATATAGAGGTGCACCGAGAGGCCAATTATCGAAATAAGGAGTATGGCCAGCCCGGCTTTCCAATGAAGCCTCCATCTCAGCCGCTTGGCATAAACACCCATTATGCCAATTACAACTACGGCACCGCCAAGAGCCCAGAAACTAAGACTGAAACTGATCATTACGGTTGAAGCGGCTGCAATGGCAATCAGAATGGCCCAATTTATTTTATCATGTAGTTTGACCAGTAAGCCCAGGGCCAGCAAAACTGAGACAACTGTGAAAGCTATATGCGGTCGACCGATACCACTGACCGAGAAAAGCAACATAAGAAGAAGCTCAACAATCAGATAACCGCAGACCAGGATCCAGTCGGTTTGGGTAGCTTCCTTTTTGAGGATAAAAAATATGGCACACATGGGGACAACCAGAAAGACTGTCATATGGATACCAATCCCCAGCATGGCCATATAGAAAAAGGCAATCAGGGTCTTGTCCGCTTCGGCAGTTCCCCGAAGTTCAAAATACCGAATGGTCAGCAGAACCAAACCGACCGAGAGAGCCAGAGCCATGCCGTAAACTTCCGCTTCCACCGAGTTTCCCCAGTTGGTGCGGGAGAAAGCGACAAACAGGCCGCCCGCGACTCCGCCGATATAGGCGATATAGCGGTTAATGGATTTGTTCTTTTCCTCTCCAAAGAAATAGCCGACCATCTTGACAGTCAGCAGATAACTGAGCGCCGCTGTCAAGGCTGAGGATATTACCGAGATATAGTTAATTCGATAGGAGATATCCTCCACGAACGGAATTATCGAAAAAACACGTCCCAGGAGGATAAAAAGAGGGGTGCCCGGGGGATGGGGTACGCTGAGGCCGTAGGCACAGGCAATAAACTCCCCGCAGTCCCAAAACGAAAAAGTCCGCTGGACGGTAAGGGCATAGACTACAAAGGCAATGCCAAAGACGAGTCCGGCAATTATCATGTTGGTACGGTCTTTAAGGCCGTTGGGAACAGCGATCTTATCGGGCAAGGTATCCTCCTAAAGAGAGAGTCGGTTAAACCGATATTGTATAAAGGTATAAGTCTTGAGAGACTATTTAAGCCGAAAAATATAACAGTATGTCGTCAAATAACAACCTGTATTTTTACAGTGTTTTGACTGGCCGGATTAATATCTCTGGAGGATAATATGTTCACTTGGTGTGCTGTCCTGTTCATTCTTGGAATCCTGGCATTTTTTGATTCCATTTTCAACATGGGCGAAATCTTTCGCCGTGTTAATTCTGTCTTTTTCCTCCTTACGGCGATCGGACTTCTGATCCGAACCACTATGAAAATGAAGTCGCGCAAACATGAGACATTGCAGAACAGAATTTTCAGTCTGGAGCAGGAAGTTCGTATCTTGAGAGATGGTCAGAAGAAGCTGGAAGAATATTAACCGACCGGCCGGCCAGTTTCAATCTCGCGTAATCTCTCTCTGACTTTTGAGACAAAAGGATAGTCCGGGTATTCCTCCAGGAGTGAGCGGTACTCCTGGGCCGCCTCGACCCGCCTGGCCTCATCCAACCACCAAATGTCGGCCTGTAGTTTCAATCCATACGGCAGATAATAAGACTCCGGGAATTCCTCGGCCAGCTTCTTTACACTACTCAAGGCCGAAACGGTATCTCCCTCGGCCATACTCAGGTTAATCAATCCAAACAGGGCATTGTCCGCCAGAACTCTGTTGATACTCCGGGTAAGTGCCTCGTACCGGTTTTTTGTAGAGTCCGGCATGCCGCGCTTTTTGAACATCTCCGCCGAAGAATAGAGATACAGGAGATCATTGTCCCCTTCGGCTTCGTTTATAACCATGAGCAGCCGGAGAGCATCGTTTACATAGTAGCCGGAAGGAAAGTCAAGCATCAGTTTTCTGAACGCTACCTGACAGGAGTCGAACTTCTTCTCGAAGAAGTCGATCAGAGCCAGATTGTATTCTATCGCTTCGCGCCTGTTTTCATCGAGCTGTCGGAGGCGAAGCTTACCGAAATCTTCCCGCGCCTTGTCATACTCACCAAGCCGGATATAACAGTCGGGACGAGCCAGCAACGCATCGACATAGCCTATTCCCGCTGGGAAAGAAGCAATGATTGAGTCATACATCATCAGCGCACGGTCACAATCATCCATTCGATTGGCATATATCCGCCCGATTTCAAAAAGCGCGGAGGCTTTGTCCTGTGGGCGAGGGAGGGAAGCAAAGATGGTGTCATAAACTGAGATTGCTTCGTCATACCGGGCCGCCTCGGCAAGAGCCCCGGCGTAAATAAAATATGTTTCAGGAAGAATGGGGCTGTTTTGGATGTTGTTCAGAATATACCGCGCCATTCGGATAGTCTCTTCATGCAGATCGCGCTCACGACAATTTCTCAAGAACGAGAGCAGCCCCACTCCCTTTTGGTTCCCGGTCGAATCGCGGCGAACCGCATACTCAAAGGCGGGTTCAAATTGCTGCTTTTTCAGGTAGAAGTCGGAAAGGATTTTGTACAGCTTTTGGTCTGCTGACTTGTCGACGGCATTTGTCAAGACTTCCAGGGCTGCATCCGAAGAGGTTGGAAACTCAAGCAGCGAGATGATTTTATTTTCCGCATTGATGGCGCTCCGGGAGGAATCCCCGAGGAGCATATAAAACTCTCTGGTGGCTTCTCTGTATTCCCTCTTTTGTTCCAGAATTCCGCCTCGCTGCAGAGCAAAGAGACTGGAGTCGGTCAGGGTCAACCTGAGCGAGTCAATCAGATCAATCGCACGATCCTGAAACCCAAAGAGGACCATGTTATTTATGATCGACTGGTAACTCCCAATATTGTTATTGATAACCATCCCAATCGTCTGGTTGTAAACGGACATGGCTGCATCAAGACTATCCTGCTTTACAAAATATTCTGCCAGACGTAAGTGAAGATGGAAGTTGTTTGTCTGTCTGGCAATCTGGCGTTTGACAAGGTCTACCGCTTTGGGATACTGTTTGAGATGATCAAGACATTGCATCAGCTGATTGACCACCACGCCGTGAGTGGGGTTGGTCTCGTACAGTCCTTCCAGAACGGCGGCCGCTCCCTGCCAGTTTTTGGAGTCGATCAATTTGCGCGCCAGGCTAAGTTTTTGGCGGAACTGCTCGTCCTGAGGGTTCTTAGTCTGCTTCTGAAGAATTATCGGGTCAGCAGTTTTTTTCTGTTCCGCTGCCTTGGCTCCGGTTGCACCCGGAAGGACAACCAGGAGCACGAAACTTACAAATAGAACGGTGTGAGAAAAGAGGGTGCGTTTCACTGGCCGGAACCACTCCCTGACTCATACTGAAGAATTGCCTTGAAGTATGCTTTGATCTGCTTTTCATATTGCGGCGGGTAATCAGACCCCAGGTATTTGCGAAGTCTATCTTCCAGATTGACTCGGCCATCAAGCAGGTCCGAAGACAACTGCGGTGGAATAAAGAATGCTTCGGTGGTGGCGCTGTTGGATTTGCGCTGTTCCGAGAAGTCCCTGCGGTACAATGACCGGCTGGCCTCCATCATCCTCGAGTAGACCTTGAGCTGACGATCAAGCGTCTCCTGGCCGACCTCACCGGAGGACAAGGCTTCTTCAATCTCTTTCATCTCTTCGGCGATATCTCCCAACCGTCCCATGATCTGGCGCGAGTTTCCAAACTCCTGATTGAGTTCCTCGACCGACTTGCGGATAGAGGCCTGTTCGCCGGCCAGTCTTCCCAGGGACTCGCGCGAGCCCTGTCCCTGTGATGGCTTCTGGCCGCCCGGATTGTTACATTGGGACTTGGTCTGCTGATTTAGTTGGCTCTGCTTGTCACACATGGACTGCAGTTTCTGGGTAGGATTGCTACAGCTGCCTCCTTTGTCGCACTGCTTCTGCTGTTCCAGAGATTCCATCAGGCGGATGGAAGTTCTGTTCAGGTTTGACATGGCGTTGCGCTGGTACCGGGTGGCATCAAACCCTTTTTTTTCATCAAAGCCGGTAATCGACATTTCCATGTTGGCGGTTGATTGATCAATCAACCCCTGCAATTCAGCCGCAATAAACGGTGATTCTTTACCTAACTTGGCAATTCTGCTCTGAAGCCCCTTGCAGGAGTTCATCAGGTCCTGTTGATTGGCGGCCATTTCACGG
>JARGFS010000077.1 GCA_029211095.1 bacterium
AATTATATGGCAGGTCACAATCCGCTTGGAGCGGATCAAGACCAGCCATAACACAAATCAGGGTTTATCAACAAGCCCTAAAGCCGTGGTGTTCTGTCTCCGACCACATAAGAAAGGCTCCATCCCAACGGACGGAGCCTTTTTATGATTTATCGAGAACTGGAACTAACCAAGGGCAACATCAAGCGTCATCATAACCGCAAATCCGAGTATCGCCCCCATAGTTCCGGCATCGGAATGCCCCCCGGTCTGCGACTCCGGGATAAGCTCTTCAACCACCACAAAAATCATAGCTCCGGCAGCAAAGGCCAGCGCATAAGGAAGAACTGGTTGCGCGATGATTACCAGCGCGGCGCCGAGTACACCGGCCATCGGCTCAACCACACCGGATAATTGGCCATACATGAAGCACTTACTGCGCGAGAGACCTTCGCGGCGCAAAGGCATTGAAACCGCCAATCCTTCCGGGAAATTCTGAATCCCAATTCCAATAGCCAGCGCTACTGCTCCCCCCATGCTCGCTTCAGGCAGGCCGACTGCAACCGCTCCAAAAGCAACACCGACCGCGAGCCCTTCAGGAATATTATGCAGGGTGATGGCCGAGACCAGCAGAACAGAGCGCTGCCAGCTCGTCTTGATCCCTTCGGCTTTCTCAATCGGCATATTTAAGTGCAAGTGGGGCAAGAACATATCCAGTAAACGAAGAAATGCGGCACCCAGCAAAAACCCGATCAGTGCCGGGATATAGGGGGGCAATGGGCTGCTCTCAGACATCTCAATAGCCGGAGCCAAAAGCGACCAAAAACTGGCCGCAATCATCACACCTGCAGCAAAACCAAGCATGCTGTCCATCAGTTTGCGACTTGGCTGTTTAGCTAAAAAGACCGCTGCCGCCCCAAGCGCCGTGAGTGCCCAGGTGAAAAGCGTCCCCATCAATGCCTGCAAGACAGGGTGCATCTCAGTAAACCATAACGGGAATGACATATAGAATTGTCCTTTGATTGTATGAATGATCTAAACTGCCTGTATAAAAACAACTGAATCAGATCGGATCAACCATTATCTGACCTTAATGAAATCGGGTGAAAATGAACTTGCGCGAGGCTGCCCGATTCCTCTCTATTAGTATCAGTAATAACTGAAATTGGGAGAGAGATATGTTCAAGAAAGCTCTTTTGATAGTTGGCATACTAGGCCTGTCTTCCTCGGCTCTTGCCGCTTACTTTGAATCACATAATATATCATTGTATTTGGATGTCCCGGCTAATTTGGCCACAATCTCAGATAGCGGTACAATCGTTACTACCAAAGGTGACAACTACATGCTCATCGCCGCTTCGGCCCGGGAGATCAATTTGACTATCAATGGCAAGACCAAGGAAATACTGACAGTCTTTACCGACTCTGCTTTGAGCGAAGCGCATAAGTTGTTTCTGGACGAAACGGAGCCCACTGACAAGGGGCGCGTTATCTCATTCTCTTCCCCTGACGAGGATTCGCAATGGTTCACACTTTCTTACCAGGCCGAGTATCTGGAAGACACCGAGAACATTCGCTTCTCAAACGAGAATGTAGGTCGCGAAGTTACCGGAACGATATTTGAGAAAGGCGCTTATCTCAGCCCCGGCTCCTACTTCTATCCGCAGGGTCTGGAGGAAACAGCTGAATTCTCTGTGATGGCCAACATCCCGGCGGAATGGGAATCTGTTGCCGACGGTAATAGAATCTCCTCAACTGTTGATGGGAACAGGAAGATTCAGGAGTGGCAGAACCCGTACAAATCAGACGGCCTCATGTTTTTCGCGGCGCCCTTTGTGACCAAGTCCGCGATGGTGAATGAGATCGAAGTCGCTTGTTACTTCTTTGAGGAAGATACCTTTCTGATTGATGGCTACCTTGAAGCTACCGTTGACTACATCAACATGTACAGTGAACTGATCGGTCCTTATCCATACGAACGATTTACGGTCGCCGAGAACTTCTTCCCCACTGGCTACGGAATGCCTGCCTGGACACTACTCGGCCAGCAGGTTATCCGCCTGCCGTTCATAAAAGCAACCTCGCTGGGGCACGAAGTTCTCCATAACTGGTGGGGGAACTCCGTCTATGTCGACTACGAGCGCGGCAACTGGTGTGAGTCGGCCACCGTCTACGGGGCTGACTACCGCTACAAGTTGATGCAGTCCGAAGATGCCGCTAAGGATTATCGCAAGAACATTCTCAAACAGTATCATAGCTATGTCACCGAAGGGAACGATTTCCCGATCAATGAATTCACTTCTCGTACCAGCCCTAATACCCGCACTATCGGCTACAACAAGGCGATGATGGTCTGGCATCTGATTCAACAGGAAATTGGAGAGGATGCTTTCTTTGGAGCGTGGAAGGATATTTACCGCGACTATATTGGAAAGAAAATCTCCTGGCAGGAATGGATTGACACCTTTGAGAAGAGATGCAACTGCGACCTCTCTTATATTTTGCGGGAGTGGATCAACCGCGCCGGCGCACCTCTGGTGGGACTGGAACTTGTACAGAGTGAGCCATCTGATGACAACCGGAAAATAACTTTCCGCCTGACGCAGTCCCCGGATGAACCCTATAACCTCAGCCTTCCACTCAGACTTGAAGGTCCCGAGTCCAACTACGATACAACAATTGCACTCTCGGTGGCCGAGCGTGAGATCAGCATGAATGTCTCAAACGTTTATACCAGTCTGGCGGTCGATCCCGATTACCATATTTTCCGCAAACTGTACGACAGTGAAATTGAACCGATTGTCTCCGGTGTGACCGGCAAGGAGAAAAACCTGTTTGCATCGGGTGAGTTGACTGAGGAACTTACGGCCGCCTTTCTACAGTTCGGTGAGAACATGACCGGCTCTCCCATAGAAACAACCGACCTCTCCGGACTGGAAGCGCCATCTGATACCACCGCGCCAATCATTTTGAACCCTGACTCCTACCCGGATTATCTCACCGATCTGTTGGTGGATATAGGGGACACGATCTTTGTCGATGGTACCCCTTACCCGCGCGAAGGACACACCTTTGTTATGACTGCCCAAAACTGGCTGGGGCATGAAAAGTGCATGGTGGTAGTTAGTGATGAGGCCGAATCCCTCCCCCGGGTGGGACAGTTGCTGCCACATTACGGAAAATACTCTTATCTGGTTTTCCAGGGCGGGCGCAACATTGCCAAAGGACAGTGGCCGGTCTTTGACTCACCCCTGCGGGTGGAATTGTAAAGACTAAAGAAGAGACTTACTCGCCTGCGCACATCAGCCTTAGCTGTTGTCGTGCTTGCTCCTTGAACGTCTCCGAGGGAAGGCTGAGCAGTTCTTTTATGCTGAGATTGTCTGATTGCACAATCGCATAGATGACTTTCAAGCCAACATAGTACCCGGCGCGAAAGGTTGTGACATCAGAGTCATCATCGGCGCGGAAGTAGCGGGACAGGTTCTCCCCATGCTCCATACCATCAAGAATCTGCTGTGATAATTCCGGGAGTCTCTGGCGGCAATCTTCAAACCAGCTCTCGGCCGCACTCACTGAGAGGAAATCGGCCCAGAGGGCAGTAGTCTCATCCATGCCACATACTATCTTGGTTACGTAAGTGGCCAGCCCCTCCACGATTAATTGCCGCAGCAAATCATCTTTTTCACTCTGGCTCTCAAAGTACAGCCCCGGCGTGGACTGGTAATGCAGGGCGTGGGCAATCTCATGTGGGATAAACGTGTCGGCCAGCCCTTTGGTCGGATACGTCTCAACCGGCAGCCAAACAATCCAGTCTGTCCCATTCCGCAAGGCGTGCCCGTTAGAAGTCCCCTTTCCCACAAAAAGTATAACCTTCAGATCAGAGATATCCAGTCCGGCCACTCCGAATTTTTCCTCCGAATCTTTCAACGCCTTAAGGACCAACTCGGTCTGATCCTTCTTTGCCCCAGCATCCATAACGACATAGGGATAGTCTGCCACCGTCCAGTACCGATTGTAATGGTCAAACAGGGGTTGATGGTGTCGCTCATAGTCGGCTACTGCAACTGAGTCTTCAGGATCATCCGGGCAATGGGCGGTCAAATCAATCCGCTTCATCCGCTTTCCTTTCTCCGGAGCGCTGATCACCTCTTTTGTTCAGGGCACTGTCCAGCTCCTTGAGCAGCGCGGCAACTTCGGCGGGACGTTTTAGTATCGCCGTCTTCTCCTTCATGTTGCTTTCTCTTATGGTCTCCTTCAAGCGTGGCATCCGTTTGTGCGGATAATTCCAAATCCATTTCACAAACTCAAAGTCTATCTTCTCCCGACATCCCTCGGCCAAATCAGGTCGGGTTTTTCCGTGATACCGAACCCTCCGGTTCAGAATTCTCCAGTAACTTAACCATCTGCTGAAATCGAGAATAATCATTGCCTCGGCCCTCGGCAATCTAATATCAAGAGTGGAGCTGTAGTTGCCATCCATGACCCACCGGTCCTCTGCTATGAGTTCCTCAACCGTTTATCGAAATTCCATATTGATAGATTCAACCCAGCCTGGTTTCCAGAAGTGCCGGTCAAGATGGACAGTCGGCAGACTAAGACGAGCTCCAATCTCGCGTGCCAGAGTGCTCTTTCCGGCTCCGGCTGAACCGAGGACCAAGATCCTTTTAGAGTTAGCAAAAATTGAAGTCTCTAACATCGGGAAGCTGCGTCCGTCATTAGTTGTCATCCACACGAAAGTGAATCTCTCTGGAGGAGACACTCAACACATGCAACCGTACATCCCACAACTTAATCTCACGCTGATCGCGCGAGAAGTACAAATTGTAAGACCAGGCGTTGTTCCCCAGGAAGAACGACAGGACAACCGAAAACGTGTCATCATTAACCATGCCAGCGTATGTGAAATGTTCAGATGTTCTGAGCGCACCGGACCTTGTTCTGAGTTTCTCGTTCACACTAAGGCGATGTTCATTCGCGTTGAGCATTTTTTACCTCCCGGCTTGCTTTAACGTTTGTGCACATCAGACCGTAATCAGTCCAAGCAGGACTTCACAGAATATACCTTCTGACCGGGGTAATATTCAACCGGGAATTCAACAGTAAAGACTTGATTAAAAAGACAATCAGAGAAAAAAAGTGGCCCTGACAGCAAACTGTCAGGGCCACTATATTACTTGGGGTCAGGACAGACTGAACCAGTTATCAATAGCCGGCTTCCGGCGTATGACACTCGGTGCATTTCATCTCTTTCCAGGCCTGATCAATATCTTCGGGATGCTGGAATTCAAGACCGGCGATATCACTGGCAAGATTCTGGTCATCGTCCGATGGACCCTGGGCTATGATCAGATGGCAGGAGTTGCAACCACTTGAGAGCTTCTCCCCCCACTGGGTCTCTTTCTGACCATCATGACAACGGAAACAACCATCATTTACGAAATGGCTGAGATAATTTTCGCGGGCACGGAAGTCGGTTTTCATTTCAGGGAAGAAGTTCCTCTTGTAGATCGTCTGTAGCTGCTTACCGGTGCTTTCTATCTCCTCCAGTCGACTTTCAAATACTTCGGGAAGTTCCTCTTGGTAGAATGAAACCAGCCCGGACCGGATGCCATCCATTGCAGCTTCGGTAGTTTCATATTCATCGAGAAGAAGTCTCAGTCCAACTTCTCTGATACTTGGAAGATCTCTCGGAATCCTCTGGGTAGACAAGGCCAGGTTCAAAGACTTAGCCGGTGGTTCAAATGAGTGACTGGGGCGATTATGGCAGTCCATACAGTCGAATTTCCTGATCTCGACATTGGGGTCATTGGGATCAGGAATCTCTTCGGGACTGGCGTCAGGGTCGGTATAAATATGCTCTTCCCCGTTCGCTTTGGTCATCCGAACCCATGGAATCTCTCCCCGCTTTTCATCGGTGGCAATATACTCAATTGTGTTTTCACCCAGCATATGCCAGTGAATACCTTCAAGGCCGCCAGTCCGCGGGTTTCCGCCGCCAATCTTGACCAACAACTTAATTGTCCACGGGGAATTCTCTTCATCGGTCCGGTAGTATGTCCGCGTTACCATTTTTTGTCCGTAGAACTGCCTCGGCCAATGGCAACCCTCGCAAGTCTCCTGTGCCGGGCGAAGGTTTTGGACCGGAGTATGGATGGGACGGTCAAAAGTATTCATGACTGCGGCCACCACCTGTCGGAGGCCATCGACTTTGGCCTGAACCCAGAACGAAGCGCCCGGTCCGATATGACACTCAACACAGGGCACGCGGGCATGGGGAGAGTTCTTATAGGTTACACTTTGCGGATGCATAACCTCGTGGCAGGTTTCTCCACAGAACTCCACTGAATCGGTAACTTCGTATCCGCGGTAGCCACTGTAGACAACCCCGGAGATGAGAACAAATGAGAGAACCAGGAACAGCCAGAAATTCCAGCGCTTGGTGGTGTCATACGGAATGACCGAGAAATCGAATTTTACATTTTCGCCAGCTTTGCGAGCCGACCGAATCTGGAGCCGGATTGAGACAAACAGGAGAAAAACGCCCAGTCCGCACAGGGTAGGGGAACCAATGAATGTCACCAGTGCTCGATAAGGGTTGCTGTCACCGGCCGTCATGTCGACCAGAAACAGAACCACGAACAGCGCTATTCCGGCGGCAAATATAGCCCCTCCCACGGCGGCCAGCGGGTGTCGAAAGTACGATCTCTTATCATCACCACTACGTCTAAGTCTCTTCTCCATTCTTTCTCCTATCCAAAACCGGGCAAGGCAAATATTTTGTCTCAGGCCAAGTCTAACGAGTCAGGTTGGATTTGTCAAATTATCCGCTCAAGTCTGGTCAGATTTCTCGAAAATGGCAGATTTCTTGCCCGCTAGATCGTTTCGTGGGCGGCAGACGCCCTCGCCTGTCCTGAGCTTGTCGAAGGGTCTGCCCCATCCTTGGGGCGTGTCCTTTGATCACTATGATGAAGAGAGTTTGATCTAGCAAGTTTGTGCAACAAAAAGCGTCAGGAGCGCAGGGCTTCTTCCATAGCATACGACACCTCCTTCAAGGTGATTATATGCCAATGTGTAAACCATCTGCCAGGAATGAACTGTAAAGGATGTGACCGGAATATACCTATATGGCGGAGAGGCAGGGATTCTCCGGCCCGTATTTCGCCTAACTTCTTAATTGGCTGTAAATTACGGGTATTCCATTGTCTTGTCAAAGGTTAAGTTCAGGAAAGTTGGAGCAAGTTCAAGCAAGTTCGCTGTTAGAAAATTGTTAGAAAACAATCGTATAATCAGACGTGTATTTCGCGACATATTCCTCCGGTTTTGGCAAAAAACAAAAAACTCAGAAGCTGAGCTTGGGAAGGGGATTAGAACTCCACTTGGAGTTGCTGACCATAGGAGGGTCACTTCTCTTCCCAAAACCTGATTGTAATATAGCCTCCAAAAATGTGATAGGGATTGATCCCTTCGTATTTTGGAAGGTATACGCCGTTGAGTGTGACAATCGGAAGATTGACTGACAGAATCGGAACCGGAGCAAAAACTGCATTGCTGTTTGGAAGCGTCTCAGAACTGTACAGTGCAGCTATCATGCCGATTCTTACCTGCCAGAATAGCCTCAGCTTGAATCCTGCCCCCACATATCGGGCTCGACGGCGTTCAGAATCCTTGAATGTACCACCCTCGACCAGCCAGTGATTGCTTCTACTGCCACCGAACTCGAAGTTCAATCCAAACCCAGGATGATACTCATTGAGCTCATTGCCAAACCACAGTCCTTTGTCAACATGGTGTGAAATGCCATAGAGATTTACACCGGCAGAGCTGGTCGCGGCAACTGGTCTTTCAGCGCAGAAAAAAGGGAGAAAACTAAGAATGGTGTAAGAAGTAGGTCTTTTCATAGTACCTTTGCATCAAGTTACAACCGATGTCGGTGCCTACTTCTTATGGGATGATCCTGGCGTAAGTTGGTTGAGCTCAAATTGATTTCCAGGCCTAAAAAAACACTCGCGACTTGTCAGGCACATTAGACCGTGCTACGCCTGCGAAGTCATCTGGTCATAGTAGCAAAAACCGGTTCTCCTGTCACAGCGTCTACAGCACAACGAACGCGAGCAAGTTGATCACTTTGGTAGCCGTGCATCTTGATTGGGGTTTGTCCCCGGCTGTGAAATATCCACCGATCTCGTGGTTCCTCCGATGCCATAGAGTGACGAACGAGGAAGGCAGTTATCTCGCGAGTCTGGAGGGGGTCGCAAAACGCAGCCGCTTCTAAGGCCTTGTACAGATTAGTTGGTGCCGGTCCGCTTAGAAAGGCGATAAACCGTTCACCAGGATAGTGTGTAGTTGAAGAATCCGCATTCGGCTCACCTGGAATTTCAGAGTCAGAATGGGGAGAAGAAGTGAATGCCCTCAATAGGCGGCCGCTGGCAGAGTCTATCCATATCTCAAAAGTGTGTGGATTGTTCTTGGCAACTATGTCCGGATCCCAACCATTAAAATCCAGTATTACATCCTCCACCACAATCTTCCATATCCTGCAACCACTAACTTCGTCAGCCAGAAAGGGGGTAGTCGTATCATAAACGGAGATGACGTTAGCCAATTCGAGTGCTTTTTCATTGGAGATAGAAGCCAGTTCACTAAAACCTGTAAATTGGTGCGCAATAGAAACTGCCTCTATAGCAGAGTCAACGCTCTTTGACAAAGCTTGGCCATTTAGAAAGACACAAACTAGCATTGTCGACAATACTAGATACGAGTGCGTAAACCGCATGATGATGGATTGTGACCTCATTAAGTATCTCCTAGTTCAACTTGTTTTTTTAATACTTGACTCTCACTGGCCGGGGATCACATCCCACAAGTCAAGCACGGGTGCCCCATCCGCTTGCGGTGCCCGGGTGGACCACCCTCTAGGTGGGTTGCCGTCGTGAAAGGTGGCCCACCCAGCCGTTGTGTATCAATAATGCCGTTACTCTCCACTACCGCCCTCGTCTTTCGCAGGTCGATACCTTGTCACTGCAGAATCATTGAAATGCAAGGACTCCCGAAGATAGTCCAACTCTCCGGTTAAGGCATCGACCACGCAACGAACTCGGAACATTCCAGGTTCCCCAAAATATCGAGGATTAATAGGAGGTTGACCCCTACTGTGAATCATCCACCTATTTCGTGGTTCATCACCTGAAAATCCTGAATGACGGACCAAATAGATAATCATCTCCCGTGTGCGTCGTGGATAGCATGGCCGCGCCGCTTCCAACGCCTTGTAGAGGTTGGTTGGAGGAGGACTGGAGAGAAAGGCTTCGTATTTTTCACTCCCATAATATACTTCCGAAGAATCGCTGTGCGGTTCATCGGGAACGCCGGCATCAAGTCCGGGTGTCGAAGCAAATGCTCTCAAAAAACGGCCACTGGCAGAGTCTATCCATATCTCAAAAGTGCGCGGATTGTAATCTGCCTCTACGCTTGGCTTCCAACCTTTGTAACCTAGATATACTCTCTCCGCCACAACCTTCCAGATTCGACAGCTCCTAACCTCTTCGGCCAGAAATGGGGTTAAGGTGTCGTGTATTGAAACAACCTTTGCGATATCAGCTATTCGACCATCTTTAATCGACAACAGTTCATTGAAGCCGGTGTACTCATAAGCAACCTTCACGGCTTTGCTTGGTGATTCAACGACTTCCGCCACAACCGACGATAAGAGTAATGATGTTAAGAACAACACCAATAGAATGGAGAGTTTCATTTTCCGAATTGACATCCGTGCCGCAAAAAACATAGTTTGGTTCCTTTCTTACGAAGACACATCACCGAGTGATTTACTGGCCCGGTTGTACGTCCCATATCTTAAGAGAATTCTCGCTCAGCGTATCAACCATGTACTCGGAAGGCCACTGCCGACTATAGTATGAAGTGTAACCAAAGTTCAATTCACTGAACTGAGAATCACCATTTACCTTGGTCTTGCATTCGCTGAATACGCATGGGTTTGCCGCCGTTCCAGGAAAGTCACTTTCAGCCTTCCACACTTCTCCCGCGAAACGGGAATATTACCCAAGTCTATTCTGCCAAACTGGTGCGGACAAACACTCACCGAACTGAATGCCATCGTAATAAAAACACCACTGCCCTGTGGATGGGTCAAGTTCAACCGTATACAAGTTAATGCTTCCCTGGGAGGGAATGCCGTCATTATCGACGTCCAGTGTCCTGTCGTAAAAAGTAGTACCTTGTACTTCCGAATACCTTATATTGCAAATATGGGGATCGTTCGAGAATCTCATCGCTGAAAAACCCATCTGTCCCCATATTGTGGTGAGCATCTTTGGTTTGTTATTTACGACTATTGTGTAGGTCGTGTCGTACACCACCGCTATGAATGCCGCACTCGCAGTGGCAGTAGTGTCAGTTGAAGTTCCGCACATTTTCTGCCCGTACATAGCCGAGATTTTCGCTTCAACTCCAATCAAGTTGGCATAGTAAGCCACTTTATCGATACCCGTATTTCGACAAAGAGAGTCCACAGGCGTGCAGCCGCATGGAGAACAAGAAAGCAGCTTACTACTGAAATCGGGCACCTCAATGTCCTCAGCCAACATATATGTTCTTACCTTGTCAAGATTGAAGACATCAGATTCAGAGATGCAGTGGTAAGCCCAGACCTGATAATCGCCAGGATCGAGTCCATCATACGCGTTGACGCTGAATTTGTAGTAGAATGTGTGAAAATTCGTGCCAGTGTGTTTCATGAAACCTACACTATCGACCATAGAACCAGCATTATAGATTCCCAGCCAGATGAAAGTCGAATCCGTCGAGGAGTTAGTCAATGGATTGACATCAACTAGTGCAGTATAGTATGCGGCGTCGCAAATGCAATGAGTTGAGTCATCTATTATAAAAGCAGCCCGTATCCCTTCTTCTTCATCAGTCGTGCAACCATATCCTATCAATAACACCAATATCCCCATACATATTATACCATATTTCCTCATGGCTGTGCCTCCTTTTTGGGGGATGATCCGGGCTTAAGTTGGTTGAGCTCAAACCAGTTACCTTTCAGCGACTTAACGCCACAGGGGACCGGTGCGGGGCCGCCGGTCGCTCCTAATGTACTTAATCGACGGTTCACGTCAAGTCCCAGCGTAAGCCTGTGAACTACCGGCCAATATCAGAATGTACTTAATCGACGGTTCACGTCAAGTCCCAGCGTTGGTCGGTACGGTCCGAAGGAATAAAGCATACTATGTATGGCGGTGTTTTTTGGACGAAGTTCGAACATTTTTTGACGAAAATCCGAATTCCGAATTTTAAAATCCAATCGCTCGGGCGGGCAAAAAGGAAGGGGGTTGGGGGGAAGGAATTTTTGCCCGCCCTCGCTTTCCGATTCCAATTTTTTTCCGCCGCCGCCGAATTTCGTGCCAGTGAAACTGGCGCGCCGCCTATTTTACTTTTTCAAAAAGTTCGTTCAATTTTCCGCCAATCGCCATATAATCTTGCACCGATTGTTCATATTTCGCAAGGTCGCTTTTGTAATTTTTCCAATCGTAATTTGAATTTACAAAACTTTGACTTTTGTCGTAAAGCGCGCTCACAACAACTTTTAGCCGACTTACTGTCTCAATCAACGCCCCAACATATCGGGAAAGTAAATCAAGATATTCTCGCTCTTGACCGCTTGTACTTTCTGTAAGCGATTTTATTTTGTTGTCGCAATTCTCAAGCTCGGGAATGATATTTTTAACCTTCCCAAGACAAGCACCAAAATCAATCGCTTTGAAAATTCCCGGAATTGGTATTGCGTGGCGAATTGAGGTTTTAAAAATATCATCGTGAATTGCGATATATTGAGACAATAAGTCGTTCACATTCCACGAAAGTTCTATGATTTGCTCTTTATTAGTCATAGTTATAATTTGCGAATAGCGTCAAAGTTTTTTTCAAACCAATCGCCCCATTGCGACAGCAATGTACTTAATCGACGGTTCACGTCAAGTCCCAGCACAGCGCGTAGCCGCCGTATCGAAAGCTCTAATGTACTTAATCGACGGTTCACGTCAAGTCCCAGCATTGGTCGGTGCGGTCCGAAGGAATAAAGCATACTATGTATGGCGGAGAGGCAGGGATTCGAACCCTGGGTACCCGAAGGTACACTGGTTTTCGAGACCAGCGCTTTCGACCACTCAGCCACCTCTCCGATAAATCTGAACCTGCCATCCTGATCAGAACGGCAGGTCAGACAATTTAACAGATTGTCAATCTATGTAAAGCCATAAATAGGAGGACTCACCCGGGCACAAACCGGACTACGCCAATCTACCGTCCGGTATCTCCCCTTTGTACTAAGCTCTTTTGATACAGAATAAACTTCTCAACCGCTCCGTACCTCGGCCTGACTACTTGAAACACCAGAAACGAAAACAGGACCACAAAGACAGCCTCCTGAAATCTTCCGGTCAAATAGAAATAGAGATATCCATACAGCGATATCGAAGCAATCACCAAAAAGGTCGGTCTCAGCGCTTTGATCAAACCCTCAACCAGATCCTGTTCCAGCGTCTCAATTCGGCGGACCATCGGTTGGCGCATAGCCTTGGACTTACTCCAAAAAGCATAAGCAGCGTGCCCCACCGCCAGCAAACCGAACAGGTAAAATATCATCTCCCCCATATCGCCAACTTTGTTGTCGACCATCTTGTACTTGTCGAAATAAAAACAGACCAGGAGCAGTCCCATCGGGGCCAGCACATTGGCAAACATTCCAAAGTAAATCGTTTTTGCAATCACCCGGTGGGTGTCGACAGCATTCTCTCTATCACGAAGGCTCATGGTCGCTCCAACTTTTTCAGTAGTTCTTCAAAACTCGATTCTCTCGGCCAGTAGATGGCTGTCCAAAGCAGACCGGGGAGATAAAACATCAGCATCCGGCTCAAATCACCGGAAAGGAAATAGACCACCAGGCCAAAAATATATATCGCATCCACCATCGCCAGCTTGGTCAAGGCTATCGTAAACGCGAACTGGGCCGGTTTCATGGTTCTATTCACCGCCTTGGAGAAATTACTAATTTGCACTCGCTCAATTATCGGATACAGAGCCGGTTGGGCCAGGGCCAGAAATATCAGGATGTAAAACAAGAGGTCACTCTCTCCCCCTTCGTGGGGCACCACTTCGTGGGGCACTACTTCGTGGGGCACTACTTCGACAAGCTGACCCACGGCGAGATAGATCACCGGAACCACACCGAGCAAGAGAACAGCCATTATTCTGGTCCGCTTGAATGCAACCTGAGCGAACTCATCCATGGGTATCATACTGCTCCTACCTTGCTGACAAACAGTGTGCTTTCGACACTCAATTTATCCCCTCCTTATTTTTGCGGACCTGCTGGAAAAAGAGCTTCATCATCGAAGCCACTTTTTCTTCCATCACACCCGAGACTACTTCGATTCTATGATTCAACCTGGTCTCAGTCGGTATTTCAAAGATAGAGCCGCAGGCGCCAAATTTCGGGTCTTTGGCTCCATAGACAATTGTCTTAATCCTGGACAGGACCGCCGCCCCGGCACACATGGCGCATGGTTCCAAAGTGCAAATCAGATGACAGTTTTCAAGACGCCAGTCTCCAAAATAGTTGTAGGCGGCGGAGAGTGCGATCATCTCAGCGTGAGCGGTGGCGTCATGAAGCGTCTGGGTCTGATTATACCCGCGTCCGATGATCCTGTTTTCGAAAACAACCACCGCCCCAACCGGAACCTCATCAAATTCCAGCGCCTTGTTGGCTTCCTGCATAGCCACCTGCATAAACTGCTGATACATTGTCTGGTCCATGAACAGAATATGAGATGAAGCTGTCGTCAGATCAAATAGAAAAGCGGAATAATCAACTATTTGAAGAGAACTCATAAAATTGAAATCAGAAAGCCTAAGCGCCAAGAAAGATTAACATTATGGAAACTATATTTGAATGAAAAACTGCCCATTGATAGTACAGTAAATATTGAAGAACCATCCAGAAAACATCCATTTACAGGTTCTCAGGTAAAAACTGTTATTTTAAATACAGCAACAGAATTAGCGACAAGATCAATGTTTAATCAGAAGATTTATCAAAATGATTTTATGAGATTTGCAGAATTAGAAAATAGGGGGTCGTTTGAATCTGAAAAATCCAATAGTATTGGATTTATGTAAAAGGAAAAATTATGAATACTAAATTTAATCTCGGAGAAATAAAGAAGTATTATTCTCAAAGATTAAGAGGTAGGTCGAAATCTCCTTGTGGGTTTCGACAAATCAAACCTGCCCTTAGTCGATGAATCCCTTCAAACATGCAGAGCTGCTCTTACAGGCTCCAGAAATTCTGTTCAAGGGCGCGGGCGATATCCGGAAACGAGGGAAAACTCTCCCGGGCCGAGCGTAATCTCCTGCGCAAAGAGTCACCCGACACACAGCAGCCATTGATTGTAATCTGAGGGACCTGAACCTTGCGGTCTCTTTCGATTATCCGGGCCAAAATGCCATGTTCTCGTATATAATCCCGGACAAAATTGCGCGTTTTTATATGATTTGGGTCTGTACTTGAATATGTCAGGCCAATTTCCATATCGACCTCCGTTACTGGTTTATTTTCAATCTATGACAAGCAAGGTGATTATCAACAACAACTATACTTATTATACGATGCGACCCGGCCCTGCGTTGCAGAGAAAGTTGATTAGAACAATTGTTACGAGTTTTCGGTACCTTCAGAAGTGCCCACCGCAAGCGAGGGGCGACCAAACTTAAGAATTACTCGCCGCAAGCTATTGTGTGGCCGGGTCAAACTTGTTTGTCCCGGATTTGTAAGAGAATCACGCCCAAACGAGTTTGAGCTTGCCACCCTGCCGACCTACTAAGATGTGTGGTAGCTCGGACTACGGTATTCTTCAGCACTAACTGTTGCTGTCCAAAGGAATAGAGCACGCTCTGCGTGCCGAAGGAATCCCTCACGCTTCGCGGCTTAGCCGATTACTTTTAGTTTGGCGTACTTGGCCATGATTTTCTTGAGGCCGACCCCGGAGAACATGACTTCCAGTCGCAAGGACTCCCCAAATCCTTCAACTTTGACAACTTTCCCCCG
>JARGFS010000078.1 GCA_029211095.1 bacterium
AAGACTTCTTCCGCACTCGGTGGTCTTGAATACAGCATGGGTTTGAGTAGGGAAGTGAATAATTAACAATCGATTTAATCTGGCCATTGTACATTTAGTATGATGAAGTCGCCAAAGAAGGAAATCTTTGAAGTGAGAAAAACAATTCAATCTATCTTTGTTCTCCTGTTATTGCTGGGTGTAACTGCCCAGGCGGCTGACACCGTTTTAATAGTGGTTACAAGTCATGATCAGATGGGTAAAACCAATGAACCTACCGGATTTTGGTTGTCCGAATTAACCCATCCCTATTTTGTTATCAAAGATGCCGGGTATGATCTTGTAATCGCCAGTATCAAAGGTGGTAATGCGCCGATTGATCCCCGCAGTGTCGATACGACCGATCAGATCAACCAAAGATTCTTAAATGATCCAAGACTTATGAAACTGGTAAGCAACAGTAGAAAATTATCAAATATAAATTCCACCAGCTTCTCGGCGGTTTTGTTTTGTGGCGGTCATGGAGCCATGTGGGATTTTCCCGGAAATGCTGATGTTAATGATGTTTCCAAAACTATTTATGAATCCGGGGGAGTAGTCGGTGCAGTCTGTCATGGACCAGCAGCGCTATCAGATATCATGCTGTCCAATGGAGAATACCTGATCAACGGAAAACAGTTTGCTGCCTTTACCAATGAAGAGGAAGCTATGGTTGAACTTGATAAAGTTGTACCGTTTATGTTGGAAGATCGTCTGATTAAACGGGGTGGTAAAATTGTTTCAGCAAAACCCTGGCAGTCCAATGCTGTAATTGATAACCGGGTAGTTACAGGGCAAAACCCGCAATCGGCACATAGGGTAGGCGAACTGATTGTCGAAGCTCTCAAAGCGGGCGACAGTGATAAGTAGTCGCAAGCCTGCAGATAATAGTAAGGTGTTATCGTAATATGTACTGAACGATACTTGACTTGACACTTGCGTAAAAGGCAAGTATCAAATCAAGTCCGTCTTCATACAATTTAATATATAGAAAGAGGCCAGTCAATTAGCTGTTAACTGGTCTTAAAAACTGGGAAAATCAACGTTCTGCCTAACTCCTGCATTTATAGATGCGTGTGGAAAAGTTAGTTGCCGATTCTGAAATGACAGGATCTTGGGATTCTGAATCACTCCCTCATCAATATTAATAGCTTTTCGGATCGTCTCGTTTTCTTTCCATCTTGCACGTCCTTCAAGTACATCAGGCAGGTGGACCAGGAGAGCAGCCGAGATAGATCGCGAGGCACTTTCCCAAAGATAACTTGGAGTATGATCCACGGCGTAGTAATCTACTTTTCCAATCTTTAACATTGGATGTTCAAATGTAGTAGGCTTGGCAAAATAGAAACCCATACCTTCATCGCAGCTTACATCAATTATCAGGCAACCTGGCTTGAGGTAAGATTTATCCTTTTCGGTTACAAATAGGATGGGATTATCAGGATTTTGAAAAGTTCCGTTTACAATGATATCTGATTGGCTGATTAAATCAAGTAGGGGTTTTTCAGTCCCATCATGTTCAATAAGGAACATTTCACCATCTTTGCTTTTATTCATACGCACATAATGACAATCAAGTACTTCCTCGCGTACTTCGTGGTCGGGTCGCAGGATGCAAATTGTGATATCTCTGAATCCACGTGCTTTGAGGGCATATATTGCCCCGCGACTGACAGCACCAAAGCTAAAAATAATCGTTTTACGTTGATTCCCGTAGTGCCCATCGATACCTTTAAGATGTAAGGCATGTAATATAGCACAATAGCCAGCTATTTCATTGTTCTTATAAAAAGTATGGCGGCCAATCTGGTCGTTGGGTCCCCAAACAAACATATCCTCAAAAGCTATAAGCGTCTGTTTGCGATCGATGGCTGTTTGAGTAATATCTCGTTGTTGTACACAATGTGGCCAACCCCAAAGGATTCCTCCTATGCGAAGTTCCATTAGATCGGATAAAACTGGTTTGGGAACGATAACTCTCCCAATATCGGCTAATAACTCGTGGCGCGTAGCCATACCACCTGTTAGAGCAATTATCTCTGAGTCTTCGATTCCGAGAGGGATCCCATAACCTTCTTCAAATATTAATTGACGGCGGACTTGTTCAGGAAGGCGAGATAGATGCTCTGGATGAATAGGCATTCGTTTTTCACCTTCCTTTAGAGACGTTCCAATCACTCCAAATGTAAGTTTGCTCATTTAGTTTTCTCTTTTCTTAAGACCATAAAGACATATGGTTTTGTGGTAGATGTACATGTTCAGACAAAAGAACATTTTCAAGGGATTGGAGTGTTAGTACAAGGCCTGGTAAACAATCAATAACTGTATCTAAATATACATTCGATTGAATTGAGTGGTTGTCTGAACTAATATTGAAAAGGATATTGTTTTTCAATTCAATCTCCTTAATGTTGTTCTACAAAAAGTGACTTTCAACGATTTTAGTACATTCTGCGGTAGTTATTATTACCGCTTCGGTTACCATTGTCATTTTTTGGCTTTGCTTCATTAACTCTAAGTGTGCGTCCATTAACCTCTTTACCATTGAGATCACTGATTGCAGCCACAGCTGAATCTCTTTCTGCCATTTCGACAAAAGCAAAACCTTTTGGTCTGCTGTCGTACTTATCAGTAATGACGTTAATGGTTGTAACTTCACCAAAAGCTGTGAAAGCTTGGCGTAATTCTTTTTCAGTTGTGTCATAAAACATATTTCCGATGTGGATTTTCATCCTACACTCCTTGATTTGCTTATCTCGAAATTAGAGAGCTAAACGAAAAGCTTTCAATTTCAAAAAAGGAAATTCATTGGCGCTTAATTGCGCGGTTTATTCGAGATTTAGCTTTAAAGGTGTATTGTGAGTTAAGACAAAACTTCAAAAAAGATCGGGCTCAAATAATTAGTTACCACTAAGTATATCGGTTGTTGCGTGAAAAACCTACGATTGATTTTGAATACTTATGCAATTTGAAGTAGGCTTTAAAGAATAAGATGTAAATAATTAGCTTATTTTGTCTGAAAGATCTAACAATGCAAATTCAAATTGCAGAGGATAGGGGAGGACGACACATCTCCGGCCTATAAAGGCGTTGTAGTACATGTAGATATGATAAAGCGGCCCCTACGAGACACTACTTAATCAAATTGTACCGAATGATACTTGAGTTGACAGCCATCTATCTCTGAGAGGTTTTTGTTATGCTGCCGTTTTTTCTTCTACCGTCAGTTTTGCCTTTCTTGCAGATTCCAATCCGTAAGTAAAGGCCGCCATCGGGGTTCGGCCTTGACACCGTCTGCCCTGATGCGTTCGATCCTGATTGTAAGATTCCATTCACAAATCCAGCTCACTCTGAAGATCCTCAGTTTTTGTGAATGTCCTCTTTCTGAATATCGATTTGTAGAACTCATCAAAAACCGTCTTGTGGAATCTTTCGTTGACAGAGCGGCATGGCTAAAACGATTGAGAAAACAATCTGTTAGCTCGCGGCAACGCGTGACTTAACAATTGCCATCCGAGTCCAAACATGGAACAAATTAGGACACATTCAGTATAAAGTGAACTAGTGTGTATTGACGTAACTCTTTAGTAAGGAATGCAAATCGATGAAAAGTCATATTAGCCTCATTTCAGCGAGATTGACGATCTCTTTCGCGATACTTTCACTAATGGTATCCACCGCGATTTTCGCTGAGTCCACTGCTGGCAGCAACAACCCTGACTCAGCTTCGCGTCCGGTGGAGACGCTGCTCAAGGCAAGAGCCGAGCAGTCGAGTCAGAAGACACCGGATGACTTCAAAGCAGCAAGTCGGCAAGGTCTGGAGGAATTGGTAAGATCCGGGATCGCCAAGTCGGCACTGAATTTCGGCGACAAGATGCCGGCATTCGAACTACCGGACGCACACGGGAAAACGGTCTCCAGTGATGATTTTTTAGCCGATGGTGCGCTCGTGATCGTCTTCTATCGTGGCGCCTGGTGCCCCTACTGCAACCTCTATCTGCACGCTCTTCAGGAATATCTCCCCGAGTTTGAATCGCTGGGGGCGTCGATGGTGGCAATTTCCGGCGAGCCGCCGGACCGGTCGCTTGAGGTCGAACAGAAGGACAGTCTCACGTATCCGGTACTCAGCGACACTGCCCTGATCGCATCACGCAAGTTCGGGATTGTCTATGAAGTACCCCAGGTCATTCAGAAAGTTATGACCGAGCGTGGGTTTGACCTGAAAACGTACTACGGTACCGACAAGGCTGAACTGCCGCTGTCTGCCACCTATGTCGTCAATCGGAACGGGAAGATCATTTACGCTTATCTCGATCCGGACTACAAACTTCGAGCCGAACCGGCGGATATTATTGCTGCCCTGAAGAAAAACAAATAACAGGGATTTCAGCAACCGGATGTGGTGCGACACAACGGAATAATGAAATCACTCCCATAGGGTGACTGGTGACGGATACCAGCTCGCTCGAAGGTTGAGAGGGGAATCCCGATATCGGCAAGCATGATCTCTCCGGCGGCTAAATTGACAAGACCGATCTTGGGTAGAGCCAGGGTCACCGTGCGATTAGCTTTGACCTATACGCCGGGTGTTTCTGCAGTAGTCGAATCAATACCAGGGGGAATGTCAAGTGACAGCACTGGCACAGCTTGGCATTTGCACCAGCCGATCAGATCTCTGGCGGTTCCGCAGCGCCTGCACAACCGACTCCGGAAGCTTCATCATGCCGGCTATGGCCGAATGAGCAGCTACGCAGTACTCGCAACCGTTCTCGATACTGCCCGTGAGGAGTACTACCTGCTGTTCCAGCGCATTGAGACCGGACTTCTCGAGCGCTTTGCTAAGATACAGGTATGCATCGAGTGTCACCGGATTGTTCGAAAACAGGCCGTAGAGATTCGGCACGAAGCCAAGCATCTTTTCGGCAGACTGGAGCGCTGGTCTAGCCGCTTCCGGAGCAGTCTCGATTGTGTTAACCGGCAATGCGTTACAAACAAAAGATCTGATTTTTGGAACTAGCCATACAGAGTATCACAGTGTGTTTATAAAGAAACACTTAGGAGATATAAAATGACATCCACCCAGTTCAATCTAAGAGTTTGATCTTGGCAATATCCTCCGATTTGCCTATCGCGATGAGAATCTGGTTTCTTCCTATTACAGTATCAGCCGGTGGAACCAGAACAAACTTGTCCGGCGCCTGTTCACGGATACCAATGATATGGACATTGTGCTCTGCTCGCAGGTCCAGATCCTTCAGGCTTTTTCCGATAAACTGCTTTGGCGGCTCGATCTGAACCAGTTCAAATTCGGCAGCCAATGGAATAAAGTCCAACACGTTTGGTTGTGACAGATTTCGCGAAACCCGCTCGGCCATGTCGCGCTCCGGGTGGATAATCTGAGTAGCGCCGACCCGTTTGAGAATTTTCTCATGATCCGGGTCAACCGCTTTGGCAATGATCTTCTTGACTCCGATCTCCTGCAAATGCAGGCAAATAAGAATACTGATGCTTATCTTCGTGCCCGTCGACACCAAAACTGCATCCATGCTGTCGAGTCCAAGGGCACGCAGGGCCTCGGTATCAGTCGCGTCAGCAAATACCGCCTCAGTGGAATACTGGTCTATTGCCTGAACACGGACTTTGTCAGAGTCAATTGCCACGACCTCGTTTCCATAACTGAACAATGCTTTGGCCGCGTGGAATCCAAAATTCCCGAGGCCTATAATCGCAAATTTCTTCATATTCTTTTTCCTATTAACCAATCATAATGTTCTCTTCAGAGTACTCGATGCCACGTGGTGCTCCGGCTCCGACCACGATATATGCGAAGGCCAGTACGCCAACGCGACCCAGAAACATCATGCCTATTATCCAGTATTTTCCCCACAGGCTCAGAGCGGGCGTAACTCCCGTTGACAGCCCGACAGTACCGAAAGCAGACACGGTCTCAAAAAGACAGGCCAGGAAGACGCCATTTCCGGTCATAGTTGCGCGAACGGCTTCCAGATCACCTGCCAGAATCATAAAAAAGACTACGCTGATCGCACCCAATGATACCAAAACCAGCGACACCGTCCGCGTCACCGTGTCGCTCGGGATGCTCTTGTGAAATATATTTGCCTTACTGAAGCGTTTGATCCGGCTGTATGTGAAAGCGACGAGGAGGGCCAGAGCGGTCGTCTTGATTCCGCCGCCACAAGACCCCGGTGACGCCCCTATGAACATAAGGACTATCATCATTGCCAGAGTAGCTTCGTTTAGCGATCCGATATCGACTGTATTGAAACCGGCAGTTCGACAGGTCACCGACTGAAACAACGATACCAGCACGATATCTCCCGGCGAATGAGCGGCGGACAGAGATTCCCACTCCAGAAATGCAAACATGACCGCCCCTCCGACTATCAAAACAGCCGTCGTTATCAGGACGGTCTTAAAGTGGACCGATAGGCGAACCCGTTCGGTTTGTCGACGCTTCATCCACACATAGAATTCATGCAGAACGGGAAAACCAATACCTCCGGTAACGATCAGGCTGACCATGGTAAGGTTAAGCACAATACTCCCACTGTAGTCCATCATGCTGTTGGCGTACAGCGAAAAGCCCGCGTTACAGAAAGCCGATATGGAATGGAATAGCGATGTGTAAAGTGCTTCGCCAAGTGGCTTTAGTTGAATCCAATGTACTGCGAACAGGACAAATCCGGCAGCTTCCGCCACGACCGTAAAGAACAGGACGCTTTTTAAGAGCGCAAAAATGTCTGCACGGGGGGTATGTGTGAACAGATTCTGCATAATGGAACGTTGCTTATACGATATTGCCCGGCCAATCCAGCGAAACAGGGCAACCGAGATGGTCATCACGCCCAACCCACCGATCTGGATTAATCCGAGGATGACCAGCTGGCCGAACGTTGAGAAATAGCTACCGGTATCAACTACGATCAGACCCGTGACACAGACAGCCGACGTTGCGGTGAACAGTGCGTCGGGCCACGATATGAAACCGGCATTCGTGGAAACCGGTAACTTCAGCAACATCGTTCCCACCGTAATTACCGTCAGAAAGCTCGCCATCACAAAGCTGGCAGGATGTATTTTGAGAATGCGACCCCTGATGGTCACGACTTGCCCGACTTCTTAGTAATATCGGCCAGCTTGGAAAGACGGTCTTGAGACACACCGAGCTTCTTCCGGTATTTCCTAATGTTTCTGGCAATCGGTGGCAATGTCTTAGGCATAGTGTAACTTTACTATAATGTATATCCAGTAATTGTTGTTAGCTATATGCCATAGTATAAAAGAGTGCTCAAACTCTGTCAATTGAAATGGGTGGCTCAACTGTTTGAGGTCTGTCAGAAGTCGGGACCGAACAGCAAATCGACGGCCTAGGCAATGACCGCCCAAGTCTAGTGGGGCCCGACCAGCTCCTCGGTATGGAGGCCGCCGCTTACTAACAGAGGTTCAGACTATAAAGTTGTTTCTGGAGCGAAAAGTTTCAACCACCAACTTACTGCACCCGCCCGCCGGTTGAATTAGGTTTGACATTCACATCTGACAGCGAGTGATGGTAAAACAATCTTAAAGAATCCTCGCACTCTCTGGCTTGGGTCCGCCGAGCGAGACGGAAGAACAATAAGCCGAGAAGCAAGGCGACACCGGCCCAAACCCAGTTCCGAAACAACGCGCAAGCAATAGCAAGAATTACCAGCGGAAAAATGATATCCATCTGAAAGTAGTCTTGATAGAAGCTCTCCATTTTTCCAGTTGGATCGATATCCTTGATAGTCTTCGTTACCGAAGGATAACCGATGTGCTGAAAAAGCAATTTGTAAATTACCCACAGCGGAACATGTCCTGCGAGAAATGCAACCAACAGCAGCACTACCACGAACAGGGTGCTGTTTGCTTGAAGGAAGGTAATCACAAACGAACCAAAAAATGCTTGAGTTGACTCAGGGCACCACCACAGGTAGAGCAAATAAATATCCACCAAGAGTAACCCGCCAGGAACTACTCTTCCCCAAACATCATTTATGGTAATCAGTAACTGATTTATGAAGCCTTGCATCTAATACACCTGCTCAATGCTGTTTTGAATCTAAGCGAATGCACTAAACGTTCGTCATCAGAATCTTGCCTTTCACTCAATTCGTTAGCCACGATCATCATCAAGCTTGCTTCATGCGTCTCGGACTGAAAAGCGATGCTGGGTTGAATCAATGAACCTTAAGCGTACCTAGCTGATCGACAATATCATCAGCAATTGCCACTGCAATGCGTTGATCACTCACGTTAGCCCTTATCCAAGTCCCGGGGTAGGCGGAACCGGCGGACGGAGCCAATGGGCATAACCCGTGTCGATCGCGATAGCCTGTAGCATCAGTGCGTATTTCGACTCGGATGAATTTCTTCTTTGGAGTCAATACAAAGACCACCGTTTGTTCGGCATCTGCAAACCGGAAGTCCTCCCGAGTCCCCTTCCAAAACGGAAAGACATGCGACATTCTCATAGCAAGGTAGTCAAAAACCTGCCGAGCCTCGGTCGACGCGCTTCTAAACTTCCGATACAGGCTAGCCGGGATTCGGACTGTAGTCCGTTCGCCAATAACCCCGCTGTCATACGGAATAGCCCTGCTCTCGACTTGGGAGGAGGGGTCCGGAGCTTCAACCCATCTTGCCAAACCGTTCGTACTCTTTATCCTGAATGAAACGGAGTAGCTTAACTTGCACAGAAGGAGCCAAATCACCAATCTCGTCAAGAAAGAGGGTACCGCCTTCAAATGTGGCAATCCGCCCCGGATTATCCTTGACAGCTCCCGTAAAGGCTCCTCGCACATGACCGAAAAGTTCACTTTCGAGAAGCTCGTTCGGCAAGGTGGGGCAGGATACAACCGCCATCGTCTTTGCTGCCCGGTTGCTCCAATTATGAATAGCTCGGGCAAACACCGATTTGCCCGTTCCGCTTTCTCCCTGCAGAAGAATAATTGCCTCGGACGAAGCTGCTGTTTTGGCCGTTTCCAATGTCCTTTGCATGGTGGGGTTGTTGCTCTGCAGGCGAATCTCTGGTCTTGTGCGGCGAATATCATCTTTCAGTCCGGCTACCTCTGATTCGAGTTCCCGGATATGTGCGATGCGTTTTGCCATCAATCGAACCTGATCCGGAGTAAACGGCTTAGCAATGTAGTCAGTTGCCCCGCGCTTCATTGCTTCCACGGCGCTTTCGATGGAAGCATGGGCGGTGATGACAACGATCTTCATCCAGGGAGAATCTGATAGCAACCCCGGAATCAATTCCAATCCATTGGCGTTACCCAACTTGAGGTCGACAAAAGCCAGGTCGAAAGATCGCCTTTTGGCTTCCTCGAGGGCATCCGCAGAATTGCTAACGGCTATTACGGTGTGACCCTCTTTGGCCAGACAGTATGAAAGAGTCTTCCGGATATTGGCCTCATCGTCAATGACAAGAACCGCAATTGTATGCTGGTTATTCGATTCTGCTACTCGCCCTACAAATAAGACTGGCTATCTTAACCAAGGCAAGCTATATTTATAACTCAACACTGAAATCAAGGACGATGCCTATGCCGAGAGAGAAAACGACTCATACGAAACCGAAGATGATTCACATTCGACTGAGTGAGGAGCTTCACCAGCAACTGCGAATTCAGGTGGCGAAGGAAAATCATACTATTCAGGACTGGGTAGAACAGCTAATAGACAAGAACGTCAAGCCGGGGCGAGGAAAACAGTCTTGAGTCCAGTCAACGGTGAAAAGAAGCGTTGCTACGTTTACAGCGAGGCTGTCCACGGAGGACCAGCTGCTTCCTGCAGTGCCGAAGTCAACAGCTCTTTTGATGGCAACCCACTCTGCTGGTTACCTCGCCAGTAAACCCGGCACCGCATTGAGTACTGAGTCGTGTCGTCTTCCTCGACTTCAATATCCTTGCCATTGATCCGGATTGATGGTGAGCCAAGGAATCGTTTTGCAGCGGCATCGTCGTTGTCGACGACCTTTACGACCTCGATGTCAGCTAATACGTTAAGTTTATTCACGGTGTCACGGACCAACCGCTCTGTGCCTTCGGCATTAGGACAACCGTCAAAAACTAGTATTTCTACTTTCACTTTTCTTCCCTTTCCATTGTAAGCTGTTCAGCACTATAGCCAACCGAGGCAAGTGCGTCTTCAATCAATTCAAAATCTGGATTACCTTTGAACCACACATAGGCTCTACTTTCCCGGAAATCGGACCTTACGGAATCGACAAAACCGGTAGCCCTGATCGCCTCATTGACCGCTATTTCGCACCCGCCACATGTCATTCCATCGATTGCATAAGCAGCGAAATGAGTCGAAGTTGCCTCGGTCAATTGGGGAGCGGGGGTTGCACCCAGAACATATGGATATATTGACCATGAAAGAAACCCGGCTACCACTATTGTCGAAATCGTCAGCATGGCTTTAGTCAGGCTTTTGTTAGCCATTCTACAGGCTTTGTTTGAGCATTTCTTCTTTTCGCGAAAGTACAGCCAGTAAGAGAGTCCAACTCCGAATATCGCTAATGGCAGGATGTACCATTTTAGCGAGCCTAAGGTTGATGAAAGACCTGCGACGCCAGCAGTGCCTACACCGATCAGTGTGAGGCCAAGTAGTATTAGTGGCGGCAGGCAACAGGACGAAGCCGCAATCATCGATAGTATTGACAGTTTCTTTGCATCCATGCTCTATTCCCTCTCGGTCAAGGTCTCCAGAATTGGGCAGTCCTCAATCTTGTCAGACAGAGCACACTGATTCACGAGGCTTGACAGAGTCCGCTCCATTGCCGTCAAGTCCGCCATATGAGCACGAATTTTAGACAGCCTTGACTCAGCAAACGCCTGAATTTCCGAACATTGTCTCACTTCGCCATCGGCAATTCCCTGCAGCACTTTGATATCATTCAAACTGAAGCCAATTTCCTTGGCTCGCTTTATGAATGTCAGGCGTGTTACCGAGTTTTCATCATAGACTCGATAATTCGACTCCGTCCGTGGGGGATCGAGTAGCAATCCCTGGCGTTCGTAGTACCTGATTGTCTGAGCATCGGTTGCTGTTTTCTCGGCTAGTTGTCCAATTGTCATTCTTGTTCGTCCCTTCGGTTCCATTATAGTAAACAACCTTATAGTAAGCTATAAGGTTGCAAATATTCTTAAAAAACTTTTTGCAGTTGCCGAAATGAGGCGAAATGATATCAAAAACCGCTTTATGTCTTGAACGGTAAGACAATAACGGAGTTACGAAAGCAGTTATAAACGGCGCTTCCGACGCCCAATCCAAAGAAACCCAATTACTATTCCCCAGGCTGGACCAACGACAGATGCTACTGATAAGGCGTGTTTATCAAATATCCCAGCCGGGGTTGGCAGCAGTCCAAACCGAAATTCGTCCCGGGTAACTGTCTGGGTAGTCGTACCACCCTCGTAGAATCCGGCCGCCACTAAGGGATCATTCTGGTCAGGTTCAGACTCAACCTGTTCAACAACCTCGTACTTGGTATACCAATCCCCTCCGGTTGCCTGCCAGGTTATAACAGCCGCTACGGTGAGTATCACTACTACTGATAGTATAATCTTGCTTTGCCTGTTCATAACCATCCTCAATTTCTCTTCTCGGGTACGTCCATCGCACAGCGGAAACCGACATTGTTGAAGGCATGATCGGGCGGGCTGGCGCCCCGATAATGGGTCGAATACGCTCCGCAGTAATTGGGGCTGCAAAACCAGCTGCCGCCGCGGGCTACTCGATTTTGTCCGGTTGCCGGGCCTTGCGGATCAGCTAGTGGAGAGGCGGCGTAGTACGATGAATCATACCAATCGGCTGTCCATTCCCAGACATTTCCGAGCATGTCGTGAACGCCCCAGGCATTAGCATCGAAAGACGCTGCCGGAGACGTATAGTAATAGCCGTCGCTCAGCGCGTTATGTTCCGGCCAGTGCCCTTCCCAGATATTGGCATTGACAGTGATCAGGTCATCCTGGGAATCTGCCATCTGATGATGCGCACCGGCGCCGTGACTTTTGGATGACGGAGACCTGTCGGATACCGCCACCGCATGACTGGCATCTGCGTGACTGCTATGGCCATGTTGATCACGACCGGTATTGGCCACGAAGTGTCCGGCAGCGCCGGCCCGGGCGGCATATTCCCACTCGGCCTCTGTCGGCAGACGTTTTCCGGCCCAGCGGGCATAAGCCGCGGCATCTTCCCACGAGACACAGACAACCGGATGATTCATCTTGTCCGAGATCAATGAAGTCGGTCCCTGGGGATGACGCCAGTTTGTACCTTCAGCATACTGCCAGTCAGTTTCACCGTTGAAATACGCCCAGCAGTGACCGTCGCGTTCAGCCTGAGTGACATATCCTGTCGCCTGGACAAACTCAGCAAATTGGGCATTGGTGACTTCGTGGGCATCGAGATAAAAGGAACTCATCCTGACTTCGTGCTTGGGCAATTCGTCAGCATACGCCCCATCATTCCCCATTACGAATTCAGAACCTTTAATCAAGACCATGTCCCTGGTAGTGGCCTTGGTGCTGTTTTCCTCCGAAACTTCGGCTTGCGCATTACTTGCGGCAGTCCCGACGTGTATTACGGCCGCAGCTACCAGAAACCCCAGCGTGAATAACTTTGTCATAGCAGGGAGAGGGTTCTTTCTCGCCCTCTCCCGATTGTCCAGCGATCTGTTTTTCTTTTTCATAATTTTTGTCCTTTCGGTTCGAGTATTGAAGAAACTCAGCTTCAATTACATCTTCCCGCCACAAGGGTTACAAGGATTCTGGGGCTTCTTCCCACCACAGGGATTCATGGCAGCTTTGCCGCCACAAGGATTGCCGGCTGCCTTGGTCATCTGCGCCTTCCCACCGCAGGGATTGCCGGCCATAGCGCCGCCTGCCGAAGACGCGATGAGGCTTAAATCTATTTCGACTTTCTCGCCAACCTTGCTGCCTATCAGGTTCATCCCCTTAGGACCGGTGATGCCGAAATCAGCCAGAGCAACTTCAAAGGTCGTGCGAGCCGCCAGCAGATCGCCGGGCATCTTCTGTTCCGTCATTTTGTTCTCTTTGAGATAGGTGATTCGTGCCGGTACGCTGATCCGCTTAGTCTTGCCGTTGAGAGAGAAATCTCCGATGGCAGTCACTTCGAATGTCTTAGCGTCTTTGGTGCTCTTCACTTCTTTAACGTTCTTCACTTCTGTGATCCTGAATTCGATATTCGGATTCTTATCGGCATTCAGCCAGTCAGCGCCCGCAAGATGTTCATCGCGAAGCGGAATACCGGTATTCAGAGTCTTTACCGGCACAACAAATTCACCGTGACCGCCGGCGTCCGGATTGTTCGGATCAAAAACAAGTTGGCCACTGATCTGGTTGGAGGTTCCAACAATATCCTCCAACGGAGCCGTGCTCTTAAAAGTGACCGTGTTGCGGCCCATCGGGTCTTCAATTGTAAAGACCATACCGCCATGATCGCCCATTGACTTCATGTTCTTACCACCGCACGGGTTGCTCTGCGCAAATGAAACAGAGCTGATGGCCGACACCAGGGTCAGGCCGAGGATGATACTTTTGAGTGTTTTCATGATTTGTTATCCTTATTTTTCTTAGTTGTGAATTTCAGTTACTTCGTCTTTAAGCCAGCCAGTAAACCAGACCGGCCGCCATTGCCATGACCATCATTCCGGACATGATCTTCTCGTGAACGCACATCCCTTTGTGGGTTGAGCAGCTTGAGCCGAGTTTGCACATCTTCGCCATTGTTCTGTTCCTTTCAATTAAGTTCGTTTTCCGCGGCTTTTCTGAGTGCAGCCGCTGTTTCTTCTTTCTGATGGTTAGTCGCAGGAAAAGAACAAGCGTTACAGTCATGGGCAGAATTAACCTACGAAAAAATCGTTTCATCTATTCCAGTTGAACCCTCTGGCCCCGGTATGTCTGGCGCAACTATAAGTGTGGCTTGGCCTTTGATAGATTAAGTCATCTCTTTTACTGTGCTCGCTTACAAAGGCACAAAACAAGCTTCCATTGAAATTATGTAAGTTTCCCCGGTGGTGATGTAAGCTTACGCTGTGGCAAACCAATCGTTCTCTGCGGCAAGGCACGCTTTTCGGGAGGCAAAAAAGTCAAAATAATTCCATTTTTGGCTTGACAAATGCGGGGGGGGGAGGGTAGTATATTCTTTAATAATAATAAGATATGCGGATAAAAATCTTTTTAGTGGGAGGGTTTCCCCTGAATGGCAAGATTTCCGAGAAGCGAGGCTGAGATTCTGGCGCTGGCGCAGGAGTTGGTTGTTGGATTATCGAATAATGTCGCCGTTTATCCATCACCGCCGGTCAGCGTCATGGATCTGGCGGCCAAGCTCTCGGCCTATACCACATCAAAAAGCACGGCTGTAGCGGCACAGGCGTCGGCAAACCGAGCGCGTACAAGGTCATGCGCCGGATACGACCCGACGGGCCGTGGGAGGATGTCGCCACGGCGGTGATTACGGAGGCTACCCTTGTCGATCAGGAACGCGGCAAGGAGTGGGAATACCGTATTGTGGCGATAAACAAAGCCGGTGAAGGCGAACCCAGCAACACCGTCATGGCGGTGCTGTGAGGTCGGTGAGTCAGTAGAAGATTACAGGTGTAAACAAATAAATATAAGAACGAAGGAGGAGAAAATGCGTGTCGTTATTTTTGTTTTAGTCATCGCATTTATGCTGTCAGGCTGTGGAGCTATGTTTCAGGGTTCAAGCCAGACGATAGACATCCAATCTTTTCCCAGTGGTGCGAAGCTGAAAGGCTCACCAGAGATTGGGGACTATACTACTCCGACAAGTGTGCAGTTGACCAGAAAGCA
>JARGFS010000079.1 GCA_029211095.1 bacterium
CTGACATATAACAAGCTATGGGAGAGTCAGTTCACACGCCCCATAAATGGGACGCAAGAACTGACGAAACTTACTAATACTTTGTCAACAAGCCCTATGGACCTGGGCTGATTGACTTCTGAGGCCAGCCTGTTTGGGATCGCTATGCCGTGACTCTCTTCCTGAGCCGGGCAGGCTGGACTTTCATCTCTTCCCGGTACTTGGTAACCGTCCGCCGAGCAAGTTTGATTCCCTCAGCGTTCAAGAGCCGATAAATCTCCTGATCTGAGTGTGGTTTATCAAGCGGTTCTTCCTTGATAATCTCGGCGATTCGCTGTTTGACCGATCGCTTGGCCATGTCGCTGCCATCCTCTTTGGCAATACCGGAATTGAAGAAATACTTAATCTCATAAACTCCAAACGGAGTCTGCACGTATTTGCTGTTGGAGACGCGGCTGATTGTGGCCACGTTCATGGAGACTTCACGAGCGATATCTTCCATGATCAGCGGCTTCAGGAAAGTCGGCCCCTGTTCAAAAAAGTCACGCTGTTTTTCAATTATGGCTTCCATCACTCTGATCATGGTTGACCGGCGCTGATTGATTGAGTTCAAGAGCCACCGGGCCTGCTCCAGCTTTTGGCGGATATAATCTTTGGTATCTTTGGAAGAATCACTTCCCCTTCGGACCAGATTTTTGTAGTTGGCGTTAATCCTGAGGCGCGGGACGTAGGCGTCGTTGTGCAAGACCACAAACTCATCACCAAAATGCTCCACCACCAGGTCCGGCACAACCGGCATGGCGGCCGATTCAAAACGACCATGAACCGGAGTTGGATTGAGTGATTTTATCACGCCCATAGCGTTCTGGGCCTTTTCTACCGGAACCGACATTAGTTTGGCAATCTGGAGAATTGACTTGCGATCAAGCTGATGAATATGCTCGTCTACGATCCTATAAGGAAGAGAATCCTGCATCCCCTTCTCCTTCAGCTGGATCATCAAAGACTCACGCAAGTCCTGGGAGCCGACACCTACAGGATCAAACCGCTGGACTTTTTCAACGACCCCTTCAATGATGGAGGTTTCCATCTCGAGCTCTTTGGCCATCTCCGGAATTGAGATAGTCAGGTAACCATCGGGGGAGATATTTCCTATGACGTACTCTCCAACCAGATGTTCCTGCTCTGACAGTTTCAGCAGGGCCAGCTGGTCGGTCAGGTGCTGATAGAGATTAATACTCTGGGAGGCGGCCCCTTCAAATCGTTCTTCCGGTGTTTCCCGGAACTCTTTGACCTTGTACCCTTCTTCATCATCGAAGAGATACTCGTCCCAGTCAACCGTCTCCGTTTCATTCTCTTCATCCTTGGCTTCATCGGACTGGTCAGTGTCAACGTCAACTTCTTCAATCTCTTCCAGCAGCGGATTGGTGGCCAGTTCCATCCGGACAGTCTGTTCCAGTTTCAGGACCGGCATTTGCAGCATTTTGAGTGATTGAATCAGCTGCGGGGCCAGCGTCTGCCTTAACGATACGTTTAGATTAAGTCCTAATTTCATAATCTCTAATTTCCTGTACTGCCGCTTTTAGAATTGGTAGTTTTCCTTGTTCTATCAGCAGTATCGGACTCTATTCAACAGTGGTTTATCCGATGCACCTATATCGTTCATTTATTAAACACTCAGCTCAGATAATCAGTTCAAACGGAACTTCTCGCCTAAGTAGATTTTCCTCGCCTCCGGGTCATTGGCCAGGAACTCGGAAGTTCCATCTTTCAATATTTTTCCGTCACACATAATGTAGGCCCGGTTACAAATGGAGAGAGTCTCCCGGACATTATGATCGGTGATCAGGACCCCCAGCCCTCTTTCGACCAGACGAGCTATTATCTTCTGGATATCTTCCACCGCAATCGGGTCAATTCCGGCAAACGGTTCATCAAGCAGCATAAATTTTGGCTCGTTGACCAGGGCTCTGGTAATCTCCACCCGCCTTCGCTCACCGCCAGAGAGGGTGTATGCTTTTGATTTGCGAAGATGCGCTATATCCAGTTCCTCCAGAAGTTCCTCCAGCCGCTCTTTCCGTTTGGCCCGGCTCATCTTTCGGTACTGTAAAACGGCCTTGACGTTCTCTTCCACAGTCATTTTTCTAAAAACAGAGGCTTCCTGAGCCAGATATCCAATCCCCAAATTGGCCCTGCGGTACATGGCGTAACGGCTGATATTACGCTCACCCAAAAATACTTTCCCTTTATCCGGCTTGATAAAACCGATTGTCATATAGAAGGTGGTTGTCTTACCGGCCCCGTTAGGCCCAAGCAAGCCAACAACTTCGCCGGGTTTGACGCAGATAGAAACCCCGTTTACCACGGCCCGTTTCTTGTAGTATTTATGCAAGCCTTCCGAATTTAGCGTGACCATACCTAAATATAACCTGTTAATAGTTCTTTCACTATTATTTTTTACACTTCGGAGCGGATTTTGCTACATCTTTTGAAAAATTTTCTTTTGCCGACGGTAGAATCTCATACATTCTAAGTTTACGGTTGATTAGTCCCGTACTAAGATGCCGATACTATGGCCGTTCTATTAATATGGGATCAACGATAAGGATGATGATGAAAAATTACGTTTTGACTCTGGTGGCTATCTCACTGATTATTGGTTGCTCCGGTGAAAAGGGACATCAGTACGGCAGTAAATTTCAGCAGGGGGTTGACCTGCTGAATGAGTTCAAGTTTGAAAATGCCAGAACAGCCTTTCAGGACCTGGCCGAGAGTCAGCCCGGTTCTCCGGTCGGGCTCTATGGTCATGCCCTGACCGAAGAAGGACAGCTCAAGTATCTTGACGCCCTGCATCTTTATATGTCGATCAACGAAGTTGATTCGGTGCTGCCGGAGTCATTTGAAGGGGCCTGTCGGGTGATGCTTCGCATGGGGATGATAGACGATGCTTTCATTGAATCAGCCTTGTTCCTGCGTAAGTTCCCCGATGATCCAAGATCCCATTACTGGCTGGCCAAGGTAAGTCTGGATGGCGGCACCTACGCACGGGCGCGAACAGAGTGCGACCGCATGATCGAGCATGGCGGCGACAAGGGTGTAGCCTCTCTGATAAAGGCAAGAGCACATTTCCTTGAGGGCAGTTTTGACTCAGCAGCCGTCTACCTGGAAAAAGGGCTTGCCTCAGTCAACAAGTCCCCACAGCACCTTATGGCCGCGGCGGACTACTACGAAACTGCCGACATGACCGATTCTGCCACCTACTATAGTCGGGAATTTGTCACGGCCAGTGAGGACCGTCCTGACGCCAACCTGGAACATTTTCATCGCCTGCTCCGCCTGGGCCAGTTCAGCGAAGCGCGTTCCCTGATCTACCGTCTGGAAGAGAAAGGGGCCGGTGAAATTGTGGTGGCCGGTCTCTGGCTCTTTTACTATCGGGGGGAGGAGACACCGGTCAAGGCTCGTAACGCCGGAACGATCTATCGGACCTTGGTGAGAGATTGTATGAGTTCTTCCTTTTATGAATTCCTTGTCCGGGGAGTTATGGACGAAGGCGTCCCGGTTGAGGAAGAAGTCATGTGGATGGAGAACATAATGGCCAAGGAGGGATACAACGCCAGGTTCCAGGCGCTCCTCAAGCACCAGATTGTGATCTATATGTCGACCCTCAAATTTGAACTCAGGACACTGGCCGATCTTGGTAATGTAAGGGGAGAGTTCCGCAATCGGATGGATACCAAGCTTTCCGAAGCGCACTTGTTGTACCGTACCGGACAGTGGGACGAAGGAGACCGGAAGACCGACATTCTGGTGAGCGCCCACAAAAAACAGCCGATCTGGGAGTCCCATTTGGGCGATCTGTTTGCCCTCCACGATGTCAAGCTGTACGATAAAGCCGTCAGAGCATACGAAGCCGCTCTTGAAACGGACCAATGGTATCGCCCGGCCTTTGTTAATTACGTGGAGATGTACTTGAGAATCGACCAGCCGGACAAGGCGCTCGCCCTGTTTGAGAAGTATCCCCATTTTGAAACGAAATTTGAATCCATCCTGGCCCTCAAGGGGCTGGTTCAGGTAAGAGCCGCTCTTGAGGAGGAAGGGGTGGAGACTATCGGGGAACAGCTTAGCAAGATACACAACGACTTCCGGATTTCGGCCCGAGCCTACCAGGCTCTGGATGAATCCGGAAATTTGGTGACGATGAAAAAGCTGGCCCAGTTGCTGCAAGCGGCCAGCCCCAACAATCCGGATGCTCAGCTCCTGGCCTGGGACATCTATTTTGACTGCTACGACTCATCCGCAGCGCTGGAAGCGGCTGAAAAGGCGGTCACGCTGGAGCCACAGTCTGTCTCCGCTGCCGCCAAGAGAGCTTTCTCATATCATCTGACTGGTGAAACGGACCGGGGCCGGACCGAGTTGGAGAATCTAATAGCTGAAAACCGCGAAGAACCGGACGTGAACCTATATCTCTCCTGGCTGCTGGCCGATCAGGGAGTCGATCTTCAGCGCGCTTCAAACCTGGCCCGGAAATCCAACTTCAATTCCTTTATGCAGTACCGCAACTGGATGAACCTCTGTTATGTCTATGTCAAATACGGCCGGTCTGATCTGGCCCGGGGGGAAGCATCAAAGTCGAGCCGGAAATTCAAGGATCGTCCTTTGCCTTTCTATTGGCTGGGCGTGGCAACCCATCTTGAGAATAAAGATGGAGCCGCAGAGAATCTGGTCAAAGCTATTGATCTCGGACTACGAGGGAATGAGCTGAAAGAGGCCAACAAGATTCTTGTCTCCTTGAGATAGGCTCAAGGATTAAATTTCTTTTAGTACAAAACCCCGGCCCCAACCGGGGTTTTTTCGTTGCTGATTGAGACTCATTGTGCTATCACCAGAGTATGGCCGTTAAGCAAATAGCAGGCAGCATCCTGGTAACCGGCGGGGCCGGTTACATCGGATCAATGCTGGTTGAACTTCTCCTCTGCCGGGGCTATTCCGTTCGAGTTTTGGATTCCCTTCTGTTCGGATCAAACGCTCTGGCCCCCTTTCTGGATAGCGACCGCTTTGAATTGATTGAAGGTGATATCCGGGACGAAAAATCGGTCGCCAAAGCGTTTGAGAAGATACAAGCGGTCATTCACTTGGCCGCCATTGTCGGCGAACCGGCCTGCAACCGGGATGAGCAGTTGGCCATCTCGACCAACCGGGATGGTTCTCAGTTGTTGTGCGAAGCAGCGATCGACCGCAAGATCAATCGCTTTCTCTTTGCCTCCACCTGCAGCAACTATGGCAAAATGAAAGAGAGCGACGCCCCGGTTGATGAGACCGCCGAACTGCAGCCACTCTCGACTTACTCAATTACCAAAGTCGGATTCGAACAGTATTTGCTGGCTGGCCGGGCGGCCGGATTCCATCCGACCTGCCTCCGCTTTGCGACCGCTTTTGGCCTCTCGCACCGTCCCCGTTTTGATCTGACGGTCAATGAATTTACCCGTGAACTGGCTATGGGAAGAGAACTCGATGTCTACGGTGAACTCTTCTGGCGACCTTACTGCCACGTGGCTGATCTGGCCAACGCCTGCCGCATGGTATTGGAAGCGCCTGTTGAGAGTGTCTCGCATCAGGCTTTCAATGTGGGCGACAACTCCCAGAATTTCCAGAAGGCCAGTTTGATTGACCTGATCGACAATGAACTTCCGGGATCAAAACAAAAAGTCAGGTTCATTCAGAAAGAGCATGACCTTCGGGATTACCGGGTTTCATTTAATAAAATACGGGAGCGCCTTGATTTCAGGATCAGCAAAAAGGTCCCGGATGGCATTCATGAGATCGCCGATGTAATTCTAAATGGGCGGTTGACTGACCCGGACAATCCGTTGTATTGTAATGTATGATCAATAAAGAGAAGAAGTATAATATCAGTGGCTGATATCCAGGCCGTCATTCTGGCCGGGGGGCAGGGCACGCGGCTTCGTCCCTATACCACTGATACCCCCAAACCGCTGGTGGAAATCGGTGGTCGCCCGATCATCAGTATCCTGATTGCCCAGCTCAGAAAATGCGGCGTGACCAGACTTCATCTGGCCGTGAATCATTTGGCCGACAAAATTGAGAGCTTCCTGGGCGACGGTTCCGACTTTGGTGTTAGTGTCAGCTACCACCGGGAACCAAAGCCACTTTCCACCGCCGGTCCGCTCAGGGATATTGAGAATCTTGGTGAGTCCTTTCTGGTCGTCAACGGGGATGTCCTCACCGACATAAGATTCGATACATTTTTTGACTTCCATAATGCCAGCTCAGCAGTCTTGACGGTAGCCACCAACGTGCGGCAGGACTTGATTGACTATGGTGTGATTCGGGCGGATGAGGACGGGGAGATTGTTTCGTTCGAAGAAAAACCGACCGTTGAACACCGCGTTTCAATGGGGGTCTACGCTTTCTCCTCGCCAGCTCTTGACTATATCCCGGCCGATCAGCCATTTGGTTTTGACCAATTGATGCTAAGGCTGCTTGAATCGGGTGAGAAAATAAAGTCCTATGACTACCCCGGCTACTGGATGGATATCGGGCGGCTCGAAGATTATGAAAAGGCCAATCGGGAGATTGATTCAATCACCAATCTGTTTCCTGACTGATCGGAGTCAGTTTCAACGCGAAGTCAGAATGTGCGAAGACACAGCTTCTGCTTTTACACGCTCATAGTCACTCGGAACTGTCCAATACTTCCCCTGTCGCCAGTCATCGATAAAATTGGAAAAGTAAGGACTGGCCGGATTGCCGGAGTTACCGGCGGGCAGTACAAATTCGGCGGTACTACTGTCTGAAAAATCTATGACCATGCGCCAGCTTGGGGCGACAAAAGTCTCAAAATTATAGTCGTCGGTAATGCGGAAGAAAGATGCATTCAGGGTTCCGGCCGTACCCGGCTGTGCGTAGGGACCATAAGTCAGATCAAGCAGGGTCCCCAAAAGCGGAACTGCGGCCAGCGGGTGGCGCACAGTTAGCGAATGACGGTCCCCCCATCGGTCAGCACCGGCCAGTTCTACGGCTCGTTGCATCGCCACCAAAGCGATATCATCAGCGGACTCCACTATCTCTTCGGTCTCCACATTGTCAAACCAACTCCCGTCCCCTTCGTGAAAGACTCGGTCCAGCCAGATATTGCGCACCTGCTTGTGCAATTCACCAAGTTCGTCGCTGAACGTTTCTTCCTTGAATAGATGCAGAAACAGCTGTAGCAGAAGTGTCTCGCGAGAATCAACCGCGGTCATCCCGTCCCACGCACCTACCCGGGCTGACCACTCAATTTGTTCCAGCTCGACCAAAAGTGTGACAGCGTAGCCGCGCCAGCGGAGCAGGTAACTATCGACCCGATCCTGCTGAAAAGATTTCATTTCTTCAAGACCGACCAGGCGCTGCTGTGCCATCAGAGTTTCAAGCCGCATGATCCGATCGACAAAGAAGTTCCCCTGGTACTTGTATCGGGAATTGCCCCAGTCAGCCCGGTTGTTGCAGTTCCCAATCCAGCCGCGTGCCGGGTCAACAATGTATGGTGATAAATTGGCCGGATAGTAGCCGCGCCAGTCATGCCGGTACCGGTTGCCCTCGCGCGGAAAACGGGAGTCCGCCCGGCCCTGAATTGGGAGTGGTGAACCGAGCTGATAAGCTATCTGTCCGCTTTTGTCGGCGTAGGCCCAGTTGGCATTGAGAGCGCCAAGCGAAGTCACCGCCTCACGGAAACTTTCCGCATTGGCAGTCAGCATAAGATCAAACCCGGCCGTGGCGGCCCGACTCAGATCACTTTCAAATCCGGCCCAGTGCAGACTGTAGATTTCGCCGGTGGAATCTTCGGTATAGTAGACAGGGCCGTTGGCGGTGGATCTTACATCAAGCACAACCGGTGTGTCCAGCCCGGCCACAAGCAGAGTTTCAATGACATGCGAGAAATCAAACGCCTGATCACGGTACAGATACTGATTGGAATCTTCGGGGTTGATTGTTTCATGATAGAGATCGGTCAAGTCAATCCCTCCGGCGGTGAAGGCATAAGCCGCATGATCGTTGTGACCCATGATCACAAACGGAAGCCCGGGCGTAGTTATGCCAGTGCTGTTGGTTCCGCTTTGATCGATATGGAGACCGACAAAGTACCAGAAACCGGGCAGCCGTGAAACTTCCAGATGCGGGTCCGAGGCAAACAGTGCGCTTCCGCTTTTTGAACGGGAGGGGGAGACTGTCCAGACATTTGAGGAATGCGTTCCTAATAGTGGAGTCAATTGCTCATCGACAATCATTGAGGCCATACGGTCACGAATAGAGCTAAACACAGAGACCTCTACCGGCCTGTTCGGTTGAGATTCAGTACCGTCCGTTGGATCACAGTCTGTCTGTTTTGTCGGCCCCTCCAACCTTTCACTCTCAAAGCCGTAACTGCTCCGGTCAATGCTGACCGGTGCCCAATCCGGGTAGGAGGTAAGGATTGTCCTGGCCCTCACCAAACCGACTTTCTCGGCGATCTTAAGAAAGAGAATATCCTTGTTCAACAGAGCATCCGAGAACCAGGTCTGAAAACTGAGGATGGTCAGGCAGTCCGGCACTGTCCATGGTTCAAAATCGAGTTGCAGGAGATAGAACTCAATAGGAAGCGCGTCGCACTTATCGAAATAAGTATTGATGCCATCAACATAAGACTGCAGGCGCATTCGGTCGACTGGCGCAAGGTCAGCCATCGCGCTTCTGGCCATCCGCGCATGACCGGCTCGGCGCTGCCGGATGTCTTCGTCAAGGGTCCGCGATCCCAGCATCTCCGACAGGCGACCATGAGCCACGTGACGGATCAGCTCCATCTGGAAGAGTCGGTCCGAAGCATGAAGATACCCGAGGGCCATGTAACCATCATGATCTGTCATCGCCCAAATCTGTGGCAGCCCCTTTTTGTCGTAAGTAATCTCTACCGATTGATCCAGTCCTTTCAGAACAGTCAGGCCATCGAGATCCGGAAGAGAAAGATGCAGGATGGAATAGAAGGTGATCACAAGTCCTGCCAATATCAGGATTGGGACCAGGACTATCGTCAGCAGAACTTTACGTTTTCGTGCAGTCATTGATCTGATATCGTTCCTAATTCCTGTCCGGGAAGAGAAGGCTAAAGAGCCAGACGGCCACAAATGAAAGAACGAAGGCCGGGACCAGTTCGTACAATGCCGAAGAAAGAAAATCAATATTTTTCCAGACCACCGTCACACCGGCGCCGGTTATCATCCCGGCCATAGCGCCCACTTGCGAAGTTTTTTTCCACATCAAACCCATAATTACCAGCGGACCAAAGGCTGCCCCGAGCGCCGACCAGGCATAAAGCACGAACGAGAAAATAACCCGGTTCTCGGTCAGTGCAAAAGCAACGGAGACCAGAGCCAGCAGAACCAACGTCCAGCGATCCCATTTCTGCGTCTGCTCAAAGGTGGGCGGTGTGTCCGACTTGCGGAAGATCGGTAAGATATCGCGAGAGAAGGTTGTTGAAACGACCATCAGCTGTGAGTCAGCCGTGGAACAGATGGCAGCTACGATAGCCGCAATTACAAAACCGGCCAGGACCGGCGGTAACAAAGTGTTACAGGCCAGCGGAAGCGCCTGTTCGGCATCGGCCAGGCTGCCAAAATAAGCCCGCGCAAAGAGTCCAAAAAATATTGCTCCGGTGTAGACGAGCATAAACCAGGAGAATGCAATCACTCCCCCCTTCTTGATAGTCTCGTTGTCCCTGGCGGCCATGAATCTCGCCAGCACATGCGGCTGGCCCGGATAACCAAATCCAATGCCAAACATCCCAACCACAAAACCGAACAGCGCATACCCGCTATTTGCTCCGGACAGGGTGAGTAATTGCGGATCAATGGCTCTAATCTGCGCGGCAATTTGGTCGTATCCGCCCAGATGCACATAGAGCAGGATCGGCATCCCGATCAGGGCCACCACCATGAACGAAGCCTGAATAATATCTGTCCAGCAGATCGCCCGGAACCCGCCGGTTATGGTATAGGCCAGCACAATCAGAGCTCCGGCCAGAACTCCCCAGGTATAGGGGAGGTCAAAGGAAGCTTCAAACGCTTTCCCGGCCGCATTCATCTGGGCCGCAACATAGCCAAGCATAGCGGCTGCAATAATAACCGCCGGAATCCAGATCAGCAGTTTGGAGTTGGAACCAAATTTTCTATAAAAATACTGGGGGAGGGTAGCGGCCCCAAGATCACCAGACTCTGCTCTAAGGCGGTCGGCGATCACAAACCAGTTGAACAGGTAGCCAAGTCCAATCCCCGGCGCAATCCAGATAGCCGATAGACCGCTGCTAAAAGCCATGCCGACCAGACCCAGCATAACCCACCCGGATTCTGCGCTTGCCGAAGCAGACAAAGCCGAAGCCCAGGAGCCAAGCTCCCGGTTGGCCAGTACAAAATCATCATCAGTCTTTTTGCGCCATCGAGTGGTGTAGATGCCAACAGCTACAATAAAGAGGGAGTAAACTACAAATGAGATGGCCAGCAAGCTGTTTGATTCCAAGCCTGTTTCCTTTCATTCAATCTGGTCGCTCTGCATCTTTCCAGAGAATCAAATCTGGTAGCCAAGATGAAGCAACAAAAGAATTTAAGTCTGGTACTCGCAATCCTTGCGCACAGCCGGGCAGAACCCGGATTGGTCTTGACAGTCTCTCTGATCCCAATTATAGTGAGAGTGTACTGCTAAAAACCCCTCACAAATTGAAAAACCAACCGCCTGCGCGTTATTGCTATCCGGCATGAACGGCCATGCAAGGGGAATTGCTGTTGTCAGATAGAGAACACCGTGCAAGTTCCTCTGTCTGGTTGTATAGGATACTTCCACGAGGGGGAGGAGGAGACACCCGCAGCGACCCGAGTAGGGTCGCGCGGGTTGTCTGTATGGTAGAGAAGCGTCACGTAACGCTTAGTGCATGAATCAGACGCACCCGGTTCAATTTTGTCCAAACATAAATTGAGGTTCGGGTAAAGAAAGCTCCGGGCCAGTCAGTCCCGGAGTCGGCAGATAGCCTGGTAAATTCTTGAGTGCTATTTTTTAACCAACAAAGGGCGGAGGTCGGCCATTGCAGTCCAGGCGTTGCGATTCTGTCGGGCCAGGAATACCACCGCTTCGGCAACTTCATCAACCGTGAGCTTCTGTTTCGCAGCGCTCGATGGTTTTGAGTCGCCTGACATATTAAAGCGGAAGTTTGTGTCGGTCGAACCGGGGGAGAGGACACTGACTTTTATTCCCTCGTTGCGAACCTCGCCACCGACCGCTTCGCTGAGTGCGTTCAACGCCGCTTTTGAAGCTGAATAGGCGGCAAGACCGGGCATGCCCGTTCTCCCCGCACCGGATGAAATATTGATGATCTGGCCCGAGCCCTGACGTTGCATCACCGGCAGTAGTTCCTTGAAACTCAAAAAGACGGCCTTCACATTGGTCGCAAAAATAGTATCAAATTCCGACTCGGTCATCTCACTGATCGGTTTGGCCACGCCTACCCCGGCGTTATTGACAAAGATATCAATCCGACCAAACTTGTTGATCGCATCATCTACAATTGTTTTGACGCCACCCGGTTTGGTCAGGTCAGAAACGACCAGCAAAGAACGGTCCGGGCCGAAACCAATCTCTTCATTGATTTCGTCAAGACGTTCCTTATTCCGACCGCACAAAACCAGTCTGGAATTTTCGGCCGCAAACTGTTTGGCAATAGCCGCACCGATTCCCTGCGAAGCTCCCGTGACAACGACAACTTTATCTGCAATTGATCGCATGCTATTAGGTGGTCACGCAGAAAGCTGTCAATTGATCTCGTCCAACTCTTCAAGCTGCTCGGAGGATGAATTGGCCAGCCTCCCCAATAGATCGGTGGTGCGGAATATCCAGGTGATAACGGCCACCAAGGCGACCAGTCCCACCACGATACTGAGAATGTAATACCATCTTAGATTTCGCATTGTTTTCTCCGTTCTGCTTATCATCATACTCCTAATTGGCCAAGTCGTCAACAGCTTTGCTGAAACCGACAAGTCCAGCCGCCCCCCCCTTGCGACCGGTTCGTAAGTACGGAATAGCGCTAACTTACACGTGTATAAATGTTTATGCGGACAAGCTCCGTGAGGCTAATAAAAATTATAAAAAACTAAGGAATTAGTTGAACTTTTTTCAAGAGTTGCGTATATAGAAGCAACAGACAACTAATTCGTTAATAGTTCAAATCTGGAGAAATTGATGGCTCGTCAACAGACCCCTACTCTGACCGAAACAGAACTTCGCCTCATGGAGGTCATCTGGCGCAAGGGGGAGGCTACGGTACACCAGATTCTGGAGGAACTTCCACAAAAGAGCGCCCCGGCCTACAACAGTGTTTTGACAATTGTTCGGATTATGGAGCAAAAAGGGTATCTGACCCATATCAAGAACGGTCGTTCATACGTCTACCGACCGGCCATTGAGCGTTCGGATGTCAGTCGTAAAGCGATCAGGAAGGTTGCCAAGAATTTTTTCAATGATTCTCCGCAGCAGTTGCTGCTTAACATAATCAAGTCGGAGAAATTGAACGCCGATGATCTCCGGGAGTTGGTGAAAATGATCGAAGAGCAGGAGTAGGGTGTTAGATGGAAACTACTGTTGATTTGGTTGGTAATCTTTCGCATACAGCCATCCAGACCGGGTTGAACTGGATTTGGATCGGTCTGGCGGTTACTACTCTGGCCTGGCTGATCATGCCGATTATGCGGCGTTCAGCCAGTGGTTCCAGCCGCTACCTTGCATGGTGGGTGACGCTATCTCTGGTGATCCTGGTCCCTCTGCAACTAACATACTTGTCAAACCGGAGCAATCCGGAACCTCTGGCTTTACATTCAAGCTCATATCAGGAGAATCTTTCGCGCGCAGAGATAACTCTGCCGGAAGGGAACTCACCGCCGAGTCTGATTGTGGATAACCTGGAACTTCCCAATTCAATAGCAGCTGGTGTCAGTCCGCAGGGGAATCTGGCTCAGGATTCCGTCTTCTGGACAACAGCGATCTGGTCGGTTCTTCCCCTGTTCATGATTGTTACCTGGTTTGCGGTCTCACTGCTTTTGCTGACCAGGATTCTGGTCGGCTGGCTGGGGGTGAGCAGACTGAAAAACAGTTTCGTGCCGCTTGATGCCAGATATCAGATTCGTCTTAAACAGCTCGGTGACCGGATTGGGTTGAAACGGACTGTCCGGCTGGGCAATTCTGACCGGATCGGATCACCGGTCGCGGCCGGGTTCATTCGTCCGGTGATCCTGCTGCCGCACGGCATGCCGGATCAACTGTCAAACGAACAACTGGACATGGTTCTGCTGCACGAACTCGCCCACATCTCCCGCCACGATGACTGGGCGCGCCTCGTTCAGGCGGCCATAAGCGCTTTCGGATTTTTTCATCCGGCTGTTCACTGGATCAGTCATCAACTGGACCTGGAGCGAGAGATTGCATGCGATGAGAAAGTTGTCACCATAGTTGGAAGTAGGCAAAACTATGCCCGATGTCTGACCCGTTTGCTGGAACTGTCAACCGACCGGTGCCAGCCGCGTCTGGCTCATGGAGCAATAATGACCAAGAAACAGATTCACAGGAGATTTGAAATGCTGTTCTCAAAAAATAAAAAGGAAGGAGCCAGGGGGGGACTGCGTACTTCGCTAACATTGAGCGTTGTGGTTGCTGCAGCCGTGGCCATGATTCAGGTAGCCCCCGTCATTGCCCTCCCCGGAAATGCCGCCTCCTATGCGGAGATGGCCAACTCCATCGATTATCTCCTCGACTCAATCTCCCCCGAACACAAGCAAGAGGCCGCGACCGACGGGACTGATAAGCAACTGCCTTCAGAAAAGAAATCTGCTGACTCCGAGGTTTCACCAGAGGCTGCAGGGCTGGCGGCCGGTCCACTCCTGGCTGCGGCCGGAGATGATGATGACCATCGGCGAGGATTTTTGGGCCGCTCGGTCGATGCTGTAGTCGATCTTGTCGAATCAAACCACCGGGGTCTCAGTTATCGGATAGATGATGATGGGGAGACTTCCGTTCTCTGGCAGACCGGCAAGCGGACACTGCGCTTAAGAATGTACGGTGAAGTCAGATTCACCAGAGATGATCAAGGTATTGAGTCGGTCTCGCGCGATGGCTACTTTGAGATTAGCGAAAAGATTCGTTCCGGGAAGCGGGAACTGGAAATTGAATCGGGCAAAAACGGCAAGCTCGATTACAATTACTGGAAAGATGGCCGCAAAGAGGAGTACGATGCCGACGCCCAGGCATGGTTTGCGGACATTCTTCTGGATGTCATCCGGCTCACCGGGATCGGGGCCGAAGAGCGGGTGGCCAGAATACTCAAGAGTGATGGGGTCGATGGCGTCATTGATGAAATGATGATGCTTCGCTCCGACCATGTCTTGCGCACCTACTTCACCCATCTTATTGAACAGGGGGAATTGAGCCCGGATGATCACAGTCGTGTTCTCAATCTTGCGACCGAGCAGATGGACTCCGATTATGAAAAGGCCGAACTGGCTCTGGCGATTGCAGAATTCGGTATTCAGGAGAACGGTCTTACCGCCGGTTACATAGAGTTAATCAAAACTCTGGATTCTGACTATGAAACGAGGCGGGTACTCTCGGAACTGAGCCTGGACGAAACAGTCAGCCAGGACGTGATTATTGACATCCTGGGGATTGCGCTGAAGATGGACTCTGATTTTGAAACGGCGGAACTACTGGTTCTGATGGCTGACTATAGCC
>JARGFS010000007.1 GCA_029211095.1 bacterium
ACCAGCGGGTAGCCCCGGTACGGGTACTGCCGATGAACAGGACCAGAACGAGCAGAAAGAGTGCCACACCATAGAACAGGAAGGCGGAAAAATCAAAAAACCTCAGGGGGGTGTGTACAATAGTGGCGCAAACAGCAAGAGCAACAAGAAGCCAGATGGCCTGACGAAAATAGTAATTGCGGATGAAGTCTCCCTCGGCATGGTACTGGGCTGAGAGAATCAGAAGTATCCCGATCAGAGACAAGGCCAGCGCGGCACCAATAAGTTGCCAATCCAGGTTGCGGTAATTCAGCATTACTCTTCCCCCTCGACTGACATGACAATATCCTTTTTCATGCCCAGCTTCTTATTCATGTAGGCTGCAATGACCTGGCTGACCAGGGGTGCGGCAACTTCCGATCCGTCCCCCGCATTTTCAACAATCGCAGCCACGACTATCTCCGGATTGTCAAGGGGTGCGATACCGACAAACCAGGAATGGTTCTCACCATGTGGATTCTGGACGGTGCCGGTCTTCCCCCCTATTGAGTACATGTCGCTCTGAATGGCTCTGGCGGTGCCCTGCTCCCCATCAACGACCATTTTGAGACCCTCATTAAGGATATCCAGAGTGCGCTGGGAAAACGGTAGTCGGAACGAAAGTTCACGTTCAATCTCAAGAGAAGTTTGATCTGATCTTACTACTCTCTTGACCAGATGCGGGCGGTAGACCTCCCCGTTGTTGGCCATCCCGGCAAAAAATTGAGCCAGCTGTATAATGTTGACCAGAAGTTCTCCCTGTCCGATCGAATTATTCAAAACCAGGCCACGAGACCATTTGCGCTTGCCGTACCGTTTATCGTAGTACTCGCTGTTTGGATTGAGTCCGGGGGATTCACCGGGGAGATCTACTCCGGTTAGCTTTCCAAAGCCACAGAGATCGTAATACCGGCTCAATTCGTCGACCCCAAGTTTTATGCCCAGTTGGTAGAAATAAACATCGCAGGACTGCTCAATCGCATGCACACCGTTGACGACACCATGCCCGGCCGCTTTCCAGCATCTGAAAAAGCGATTCCCGAATTGGAAACCACCCGCACAGGATTTGAAAGTAGTGTTGTACCTGATGAGGCCTTCTTCAAGTCCCGCCCCCAGCGTCACAAACTTAGTGGTGGATCCAGGCGGATACATACCGTTCATAGGACGATTAAGCAACGGATGGGTGGAATCTGTCCGTATCTCGTTCCAGAGGCTCTCTGGTATAACCGAAGAAAAGATGTTGGCATCGTATCCCGGATAAGAGACCATGGCCAGCACCTCTCCGTTGTTGGGATCAAGCGCGAGTATGGCACCGCAGCAAAAAGTATCCAGAGCACGAGAGCAGGCCAGTTGGATGTCTTCATCAATGGTCAGGTAGATGTCAGCACCCGGTACAGCCGGGACCGAAGGACGGTCCTCGTATTTGCCGGTATGTTGTCCGGAAGCGGAGACTTCCACGAACTCGGTGCCCTCGTATCCCCTAAGGAGCTCATCGTATTGTTTTTCCAGCCCTTTTTTTCCGATCATACTCCCCAGACGGTAGCTTCTTCCGCCCAGCCTTTTGAGTTCATCTTCGGAGACCTCTCCCACGTAACCGGTAAAAGACTCCATCCCCTCTTTTTCAGGATACTGGCGAACCCGCTCCATTTGGTAGGCCACGCCGGGAAAACCGTATGATTGCTCTTCCAAAATGGCCACGGTCTCAAAGTCGATATCCCGTTTGATCGGGGAGGGCTGGTACCAGCTGACCATATTCCGTTTCATTCGCTTCCGGACAAAAGCTGTATCCAGCTCCAGTAATTCAGAAACCACGGGCACGGTTAATTCAGGGTTTTCTTCGGCCGGAACAATCGACACGGTATAGGATGGACGGTTGTCGACAATCACTCGCCCCTCCCGGTCATACAGATGCCCCCGGCGTGGAAGGATAGGCACTACCCGGATACTGTTGTTGTCTGACTGGAGGGCCAGACTTTCATGATCAATCACCTGGAGCTTGAAGAGTCCGGCAAAGAGTATGACCATAGCCAGGCTTACAGACACGAGACCGACCCGGCGTCGATTCGTATGTGAGAATCCAAACTCTTCCATGGTCGTTCCCTTAGAACATTTCTCTAATTTTCTGTAAGGTAATTTTTTTGTCCTTGATCAGAAAAAATAACCAGGCTATCAGCGACGTATACACCACTCCGGGCAGGGCGTGCACGGCAATACGTTCAAAAATTCCTGAGAAACCCTCGAACATTGAAAGCAGAATATTGTGAATCATAACAGCAGCGGCGATAACCCCAACCTGGGACCAGATTGAGTCCAGGTTTAGTCTCTTGGCCGAGCGATGAATGATCTGGGAGAGCAGCACCAGAATCAGGGCGTGCCATCCGAGGAGAGCGGGCTGACCGGCGGCGCTTACAAGTCCCAGAGCAAGGGCGGCCCAGGCGACTTCAATCTCCGACTTATACAGGGCCAGCGCTGCGATCAGCAGAGCAATCAGGTTGATTTTTACTCCCCACACAGAAGTGAAGTCAGCAAAAATCACGGTGTGAAAACCGATCAAGATCATGTAGAATAGATAAGGCAGATACTTGATCATGGTTCAGCCACCTTGAGCAGGAAGAGTTCGTCAATGGTGGTAAAATCGACAGCTGGCTCAATTGATATATCACAAAATGGCTCTTCTTCCTGTCGAACCACCTCACGAACGACTCCCACAACCAGTCCGGGCGGATAAACACCACCTAAGCCGGAAGAAAGAACCGTATCCCCCACGATGACTTCGCTCTGGACCGGAACATTGTCCAGAATCATTCCGGTCGCAAAACCGTACTTGGCTATTCCCATTGATCGGCTGGAGGAAAGCCGGGAGGCAACCCGGTTGGCCGCATCCGTCAGCAGCTGCACACTGGCAAAATCAAGAGTTACGGATTCTACCCTCCCAACCAGCCCCTGTTGATTGATCACCGCCTGGTAAAGACTGACCGAATCACGGGCACCTTTGTTGATGACAGCATGAGTCGGGATGACATCTCCCGAAACAGAGATGATCTTGGCGGGAGACATTTCGTAAGCGGCTGGCGGCTCAAACCCGAGAACGGATCGGAATCGTTGATTCTCCTTTTGCGCTTCTTCAAGAAGGGCCACCTGAACCGAAGCGTCGACCAGAGCCTGTCTTAGTTCGGCATTCTCTTCTTCGGCTTTAAGTAGAGCTTCAAGACTGGCTCTGGCTTTGAAGAAGGGGTAATGGAAAACCGTGTAGGTGACCTGACTGGACCACTGGCCCAGGAGGCTATGACCAATAATGAGCGAGAGACAGAGAAGGATAATCAGGCTAAGATGAAAGTTCGTTGAGTGCTTTGAAAGAATGGTTGATATCGAATTCATCTTAATAGGGCATCCCTACCACCGATTACAAGCTATTCAACATTGTCCATCAGGGCCAGTACGTCCCCCGGAGAGGCGGCGCCAATAAGTTTCTCGCGGTTCTCTTCGGATTTCATCAGATAGGAAAGCCGAGCCATAACATTCAGGTGAGCGCCAATGGCATCTTCGGGAGCGGCGATAAGAAAGAACAGCTTGACCGGACGGTGGTCCATGGCGTCAAAATCTATTCCGGCTTCGGAACGACCAAAGGCAATCACGATCCCTTTAACTGATTTTGTTTTGGCATGAGGGAAAGCGACTCCATAGCCCACTCCGGTGGTGACCAGGTCTTCCCGCTCTCTAATATCCGCCAGTAAGCGCGCGGAATCCGTAACCATGTTTGAATTAGCGACCGCTTCGACAAGCTCGGCAATTACCTCTTCTTTGGTAGCTGCCTCCAGGTCGAATTTTACCAGAGTTTCATCACAGAATTTTGAAAGCTTCATTATTTACCTTGATCCAATCTCTATAGTTTCTCAGCTTCATCAACAAGCAGGACAGGAATATCATCAACAACCCGGAAAGAGAGCTTGCAGGAACCGCAATTAATTTTTGCGGCTGATTCCACATACTCCAACTTCCCTTTGCACTGGGGGCAAACCAGTTTTTCCAGCAGTTTCTGTGACAAAGCCATATCAGTATTCCTCAATTATTCTTCTATTCTTCTTCTATTCTTCTTCTATTCTTCAAAATCGCCCATTTTTCTATACTTAGCCAATCGATCCGATAACAGCTGATCCAGAGGTTTCTCCTTCAAGCTCCTGATTGAATTCAGTATCTCTTCTTTTACCCGCTGCGCCATGATCTCATGGTTGTTATGGGCGCCGGTGGCCGGTTCTTCGATAACTTTGTCGACCACACCAAGGTCCATCAGGTCACTCGAAGTCACTTTTAGAGCCTCGGCAGCTTCGGGCGCCTTGGCCGCATCGCGCCATAGAATAGCCGCGCATCCCTCGGGGGAAATCACCGAGTACCAGGAGTACTCAAGCATCATGACAACATCACCGATCCCGATGCCCAGAGCGCCTCCCGAGGCGCCTTCGCCAATGATCACAATTACAATTGGTACTTTGAGAGTAAACATCTCCCGGATATTGCGCGCGATAGCTTCGGCCTGCCCCCGCTCCTCGGCCCCAATCCCGGGATAAGCGCCAGGCGTGTCGATGAAAATCACTATCGGGAGATTGAATTTGTCGGCCATGTAGAACAGGCGAAGAGCCCGGCGGTATCCTTCGGGGTGCATCATTCCAAAATTCCTGAAGAGCTTATCTTTGGTGTCCCGGCCCTTCTGCTGACCAACCACCATGACCGGCTGATCATCGATCTTGGCAAACCCTCCCACCATAGCGGAATCATCAGAGAAGTAGCGGTCGCCATGAAGCTCAATGAAGTCGGTGGCCATCAGATTAATATAATCCAGAGAGTATGGGCGGCGCGGATGGCGAGAGATTTGGACTTTCTGCCAGCGCGTCAGGGAGCTGTAAATACCCTGGCGGAGCTTTTCGAGTTTTTTCTCAAGCGAGGCAATCTCACTGGAGAGCTCAAGATTTTCCCCAACCGAGAAATCTTTCATGTCAGAGATTTTCTTCTCTAACTCGACTATTGGCTTTTCAAACTCCAAGTGACTCCGTTCACTCATCGTAATCGCGATCTAAACCTCTTCATTGCTCCGTTATTCCCACCGCCGCTGGCCGTATCCCTTTTTTTGGGTGAGACGTTGGTAATTAAAATAAAAAATAATGCGAAAATCACAACCATAAAAAAGACCAGATAACCAAAGACGATAAGCCGGTCCCAGAAGAACATAGCCAGGGCAGCCAGTCCAAAGACAAAGGCCATGAAGTAGAAAATTGAGAGAATCTGACGGGGGCTGAATCCCATCAGTGAGAGATAGTGAAACAGGTGTCTTCGGTCAGCCCCCATTATGTTCTTGCCGGAAATAAACCGACGCGAAGCGGATGAGATAGTCTCCAGAATCGGAACGCCCAACACCAAAAGAGGCAGGTAAAGCGCGGAGATCGTGTATGATTTTAACGGGAATATCAGCGAAAAGACGGCAAAATAGTAGCCTATTTGCATGGAGCCAGAGTCACCCAGAAATATTTTGGCCGGGTGCCAGTTGAACCGAAGAAAGACAATCAGGAAACCGCACAGGACAGTCAAAAAGACCAGCACCGACCCCACTTGGTAAAATAACCCAATCACAATTAGGATTATCCCCCCAATAAGCGAAACACCGGCTGCGAGGCCATCAAGACCGTCAATCAGGTTTATCGCATTGGTCAACATAACTACCCATAGTACCGTAATTAGGACTGAAAGAGAGCCGATTTCCAGGCTCCCCATGGGAGTTGAAATAAACTCAACCCTCAAACCGCCCAAATATAGCAGCAGACCGGCCCCTACTTGAGCGGCCAGTTTGGCCCAGGCAGTGAGGGGTGAGAAGTCATCGGCCAGCCCGACCAGAGTTATCACCAGTGCGCCTGAGAGAATGTAGAGAATTGCCCCGCCCAGTTCCGCATAGTCTTCTTGAAATATCAGCACCATCAGTCCGACTGTAATCCAGGTAGAGAAAAACAGGGCCGGGCCGCCCAGAATGGGAGTAGGCTTTTTGTGCCGCTTATGCTGTCCCGGCATATCCAGCATACGGTAGTGGTAGCCAATCCTTATCATCAGGGGGATCATAAGAGCGGCCACACCGCCGCTTACAATCAGGCTGATTGCAATCTGAAGAACACTCATGCCGGCGATTCCCGCCTAACGGCGGAACAGGTCCAGAATTGATACAAAAATCAGGTTTATCATCAGGAGCAAAGGTAACAGAATCAAACTGAATCCGTTAGGATAATGTTTGAGAAAATACTTCCACATGGAATAGTGATGATGGCAATGTCTTTTGATTTTGGAAGCGTCACTTCCTGTGCCCCAGGCATGTTGCCCGCCGGCAGAAGGTACAAAATAGTTGCTGAACCCATTTTGTTTCAGGCGGTATGAGAGGTCGGTGTCTTCCATGTAAAGGAAAAACCGCTCGTCGAATTTCCCCTGTCGCTCAAACAGATCGCGCCGAATCATCAGCATTGTCCCGGCAACAGCTTCGACTGCAGTTGTTTCGCGGTAATCTTCAAGCGTGTACTTCCCTCCCCGGCTCCCCACCAGTCTCCCCCAAAATGATTGTCTTGAGAAAAGGAGATTGTTCATAGTTGGGAAGCGCCGCGAGGTCGACTGGAATTTCCCTTCCGGGTAGCGCATCCGGGCCGTCAGCCCGCCCGGATTCTCCTGCCGGGTATGTTCATTGACTAAGGTGAAGATTGATCCCGGGTCCGCAATCACATCCGGATTGAGGAAGAGCAGGAACTCCCCTCTTGCCCGGGCCGCACCCTGGTTACAGGCCGCCGCAAACCCGAGATTCCGGTCATTGGTCAATAGAACTGCTTCCGGGCAACAGCTGGTCACAACATGGGCGCCATTATCAGAGGAATTGTTGTCCACGACAATGACTTCATAAGACAGGCCCCCGGCAGCGGCTGGAATTGAGTTTAGACAGGACGCGATAACTGAAAATGAATTGTGAAGGACTGTCACGATCGACAGTTTGTAATCTTCGGAAGACACTAAAACCGGTCAGCCCATTTGTCCGAAAATAGATTTTATCCTCATCCACCAGACCATCCAAATAGCTTCACGGACAATCCGTTTGGACATTTTGGAACTACCGGCAATGCGGTCGACAAATACAATCGGGATCTCTTTGATTTTGAACCCTTTTTTCCAGGCCCGCATGGATATCTCAATCTGAAAGGAGTAGCCATTCGCTTTGACATTATCCAGATCAATAGTCTCAAGGACCTTGCGCCGGAAACATTTGAACCCGCCCGTGGCATCGCGAAGCGGCAGTCCGGTGATGATGCGAGTATAGGCGTTGGCATAGTAAGAGAGCAGCAGCCGCCCGATGGGCCAGTTGATTACATTGACTCCGGAAATGTAACGCGAGCCAATGACCAGATCATGGGTTTGAATCTCGCGGAGGAAGTCCTTGATATATTCCGGTCCGTGTGAGAAATCCGCATCCATTTCAAAGATCAGGTCGAACTTCTGCTCGATAGCCCACTTGAACCCGGCAATATAGGCACGACCCAACCCCTGTTTGTTTTGACGATGAAGAACAAAGACTTTTTCTTCCTGCTCTGATAGACGATCAGCAATATTGCCGGTGCCATCGGGAGAATTGTCATCGACAATGAGCACGTTGATGCGCGGGTCAAGCGGAAGAACCGCGTGCACTATTTTCTCGATATTTTCCCGCTCGTTGTAGGTTGGAAAAATTATCAGGGCGCGCTGGGTTTGGTTCATAGTCGGTGCATTTCCTCAAAAGTCGTTCTTGTCTTATACCAACAGACGGGTCCGAAGCCAATAATAAGCCGGAGAAAAAATTAAGTCAACAACCGGATTCTCTGGCCTGTCCCTTCCAATTCAGTTATCGGTGAAATATCAAAAACCATGATCTGTTCGAAGAACAAGGTGATCAATCAATCGCTGTTCTTCCTATGGTCCAGCGAGTCAACTTTCTCCATCAAATTGTTCATAGTTCGTCGGAGATCGCCGACCTCCTCTTTTACCGCCGTCTGCCCTTCGGAAATGAAACCCATTATAAAGAAGCCGAGACCAACTCCCACCAGGAGAATTACCAGATACAACAGCGGCAGCTGGGTTTCCCCGAGGATATACTTGACGTACATAGCCCAGGCCCCAACCAGAATACCGACGAAGATAATTGCCGACCCAAGAACCCCAAAAAAGAGGAGCGGTTTCCTCAGGAAAGTGATCTGGAACTTTACGGCCAGCATATCCAAAACCCCCACCGGGACCCGCCAGATAGAGAATTTGGTGGTCCCCCATCTGCGGTCATAGAGAGGGATTTTGACCTCCTCGACACTGAATCCATCGGCAGCCGCCAGCGGTACCAGATATCGATGCCAATCCCGGCGCAGAAAAATCCGCTTGATAACTTCGCGGCGGAAGGCCTTGACCGAATTCAGATCATGTACTTTCAGGTTGAAAATCTTACGCGAAACCCAATTGTAGATACCGGAAACAAATCGTTTTTCATATTTCCCCTGTTTCCAGCCGGTGGAGAGATCGGCCCCTTCCAGCACTGGTTGAACCAGATCAGGGATGTCTTCGGGCAGGTACTGAAGATCAGCCGGATAAAATACAAATATGTCACCCGAAGCGACCGCAAAACCGGTCATCAGGGCTTCGGTCAGACCCCTGTTGCGATGGTGGGCGGCGCATTTGACAAAGTCATATTTGGCCGCGTTGGCCTTGATTTTCTCAAGAGTCTTGTCGGTCGAGCCGTCATCAATCAGGACCAGTTCACACTGGAGCCCGGACTCGGCCCGCATTTTGGCGAATTTATCACAGAGCTCATCGATATTCCCTTCCTCGTTTAAAGCCGGGACTATCGTGGAGACGAAATCTTTATTATTCGGGTCGTAATTCAATCAAGGGTTCCCAACAAATCGATTATCATTCTATCACAATGATCGACAATAAGATGACATTTTCGCTTGAAAAACTCAACCTATTTTTACGATTGTGACAAGTTTGTTGGTTTTACGTTAGTGGTTCTGCCGAACCTGTGGCGGAACTGCTGAAGAGTTCCGCCCTACTCGCTGCTTATTACTTAAAGGTGCCACGCTCAAACTCGTTTGGGCCAAACTCGTTTAGGCCAAACTCGTTTGGGCGTGATTCCACAATCAATCCGGGCCAAATAAATTTGACCCGGCCACTCTGTCGGCCAGTAATTGCTATGGACAGTCATGGCAGGCGGCTGGTGGCGGACCACCACCGAACATGTAGTCTACAAACCAGGTCAAATCACTTATATCGAGCGTGCAATCGTATTGGCTGCCCGGAAGATTGAGAGCGATATCGAACTCCTCCATGCAGATCGGAGGTGGGCCAGATGCAAACATGAAGTCAACAAAGTACGTTAAATCAGAGATGTCTTCCTCACCACTCTGATTTGCATCTCCTGGGACAAGGCAACAACCAGCCCCTTTTGTCCATGCGGCCAGATATGCCGAGACTTTTCCACCGGCCGTTGTAAAGTAACCCCCGGCAATCAATTTGTTGTCATAGACGCTGAGTGCGTAGACACCATTATTCATACCGGAGCCGAGCGATGACCAGGAAGATCCGTCCCAGGCCGCTATACTACTGGCGCTGACGCCGCCGGCCGTTGTAAAGTAACCCCCTGCGATAAGCTTTCCCTGAAAAACTGCCGTTGCATATATCCTGCTATCAACGCCCGGGAGTGAAGGTGAAATTGCATTGTCCCAGTAGATGTCATCAGGATCAGAGGCTGTCGCCCGAGTGCCTGATACCAATGGTTCACCAGTAATTGAATCAGTGATAAATTCTGTGTCGCCTAAATCCAGTGGTCCCTGATAGCCAGAATTGCGTATGGCATCCAGATCAAACCGGCCATTCCTGTCAAGGAATCGCTCCACCGGAACACCTTTGTCCACAGGTTGACCAGATGATTGCAGAATTGTCTTGACACCAATTGTTGTATTGTCGTCTGGAGAAAGGTTTGTTGCGGACAGTCCACAGGTAGATAGGGCTATAAAAGCAGTGCAGAAAATTAAGAGTGAGCGGATCATGGAACCTCCCCTTAAGTGAGATGTTTGAGTCTATGAAAATATACTAAGGAAGCGTCGGTTTGTCAATGGGGGTGGGGTTAGGCCCGGTCCCAGGGTACGCGGGGATTACGAAAATGCGAGGGATGTGAACAAGAAGGGGCGGGCGGGGGTGCCTGCCGTCCACGGTCGGCCCTATCAGAAACAGCTTGACTTGATCTCCAGTAATAAGCTGATTAAGGACTTAGAGCGATTTTGGCCACTTGCGGCCGCTCTGACAGCGTTGGAGTGTGCCTATGGGGCGGACTCTTCAGCTACGCCAAGAGTAGACGAGGGTATCTGCCGCCTGTCTATCGGTCGAAACCAGATCGGTTTCGACCTACGGAGACTGCGAGAGCATCGTTGGTCAGGCAGGTTCCGACCCGCGGTGCGAGCGCAAGAGGCAACTGATTTGTACAATATTCGTAAGTATAATTACAACAACCGGAGGCAAGTATATCGATGAAACTGTCAGATAGGACTCAGGACGGCATTGTCGTCCTCTCCCCCAGCGGCAAGATTATGGGCGGTCCCGATGCCAGCCTGCTAAACGACAAGCTGCACCAATGCATTGAAAGCGACCAGAAAAAAATCGTGGTCGATTTGGCCGGCGTTGAATGGATGAACTCCACTGGCCTGGGAATCTTGATTTCCAGTTACACTACTCTTCGCAACAACGGTGGCGAACTGAAATTAGCCAACGTAACGGACAAGATTCATTCCCTGCTCGTTATTACAAAACTGGTCTCTGTTTTTGAGGCGCATGACTCAGTTGATGAAGCGGTCGGAGCATTCGGACAGGGATAAAGAGACATTTTACTTAGCACGTTGATTGCAGGTAGGCTAAAGGTCCTGCCTGTTTTTTTGGAGTACACAACCTATGGACAAACCGGTCATCAAGGGTAATACAATAACCGTTCCCTCGAAACTCGATCACCTGGCCGATGTGGACCTCTTTATTGAAGGGATTCTTCGAGGCTATGGCACCGACGAGTCTTTGATTGCCGACATTGCGATATCGGTCTCGGAACTGGTCAATAATGCCGTTAGTCACGGCAACCAGGGGGAGTCGGATAAAATTGTGTCGGTGAGTATCGAGAAGACGAATGGATCGGTCTCAATTGCGGTCACTGACGAAGGAGGCGGATTCAATCCCGGTGAAATCGCTAATCCGGTCGCAGATGAGAATCTTTTAAAAGACGTCGGGCGCGGGATTTTCATTGTGAATTCACTAATGGATACCGTGGAAACCAAGAAGTCAGACAAAGGCACAACGGTAGTAATCACCAAAAGCCTTCAGTAACCTTATCCAGAGCGTTGGAACATGAGCCTGGAACTGGCCAAAATAATTCTATACTTTTTATCAGGTGGATTCCTGGTATTTCTCGCCATTACGATTACCAGGGATAATTTTGGGTACCGTCTGAACAGAATGACAGGCGCAATGCTTGCCTGTGCCGGTTTGGGACCATTGTTCATGGCGCTGGGGGCAATCGCGGAGCAGGGGCTGGCCCCGGGAATGCGATTGGATCAGATTTCCTTTTACAACATTCACTATATCTGGGAACTGTTTTTCCCCTGTTTGCTGGTCTTTTCGTGGATCTATCCGATTGATCGATTCCGAAGTTTCAAACATCCGCGAATGGCGTATTTAGTTTTCATTCCCCAAATCACCCACGTCATAATCATTTTGTTTTTCCCGGAGTTTACCAAGCTCCTCTCTATCATTGAAATTGATCCAACCCAGGAAGGCGTGGCGGCAATCGTTCTGAAACCGATTGCCAGGCTGTTCTCCTGGATACTCCTGCTGGCCAGCTATGTCAGGACCAATCACGAAGTAATCTTTGGCGCATTCAACCTGATCTATGTGTTCTCGGCCATCTTTTTCCTGGAGACCGGGCGACCGCTTGTAACCAGCCCGCGCTTGAAGAAACAGACCGAAGTAGTTCTGTGGGGGACCCGTTTTGGGCTGGGGCTTTTTGTAATTGCACAACTGGGCGCCACGGTTCTTCCGTACGAATTACCGGCCGGATTGACCAGTGTCTTGATACTGGTGGCCATGCTGACCGGAGCGGGGTTCTTCATTTTTGCCACAATCAGGCACCAGTTTTTGGATGTAAGACTGGTTTTCCGGCAATCGTTTGTTTACACGATAACCAGCGCCATACTGGTGGGTACCTACATTGTCATGGTTTTGCAGTCCCGTAGATTTCTGGATCCGATCTTTGGGGAGCAGGCTGAGTTAGTCTCTTATGTTTTTATCGTGTTCATCCTTTTGCTGTTCCAGCCGATCAACAACTGGATCGACAATATCATTCGGGCTCTGTTCATGAGGACTCGCACCGATCCCCGAAATGTGATGGGTCGTTTTTCGCGGCAACTTATTTCGCAGTTTGATCCGGGCCAGCTCAGGAAGATAATCAGTGAGATATTGAAGACTTCGCTGCTGGTGGGGCAGGTGTATTTTGTTCTCTTTGATGATGAAGTTGAAGAATACGCATTGCTTCCTGGCGAAGATGTCCCGCACCGAGAGGTGATTGGAAGAGATGATCTGATGTTGCGCGCCATTAACCTTCTGGACCGCCCCACCGATATGTCCACGCTGTCCGACTACATGGAGAATTCCAAACTGGGCGCATTGCTGGAGAAAAACAAAGTACGTCTGGTTCTTCCGATGAAAGACTCGCAGCATCTCCTGGGATTTCTGGCCCTGACTGACAAAATTACCGGCTACCGCTACTCATCAGAAGACCTGAATTTATTGGGCGTCCTTTCCAACCAGATGGTTTCCGCGTTGACCAATGCCCGTCTGTATGTAGAATCTCTTGAGCGCATCCGCCTTCAGGAAGAAGTTACTATGGCTCGCCAGATTCAGCTGGACCTTCTCCCCTCTGCCCCCCCGATACTCAGCTGCACCGAGATTCATGCCCAATCGACGCCCTCACGGACTATCGGAGGAGACTTCTACGACTTCATTGACCTTGGTGATGACCGGGTGGGAGTTGTCATTGCTGATGCATCCGGTAAAGGGATGCCAGCCGCATTAATGATCGCACAGACACAGGCGATGATCCGGAGTGAGTTACATAACGGCAATAGTATTTCAACCATGCTGGCCAATGTGAACCAGCAGATTGTCCAGGCGACTTCGTCTGAAAAGTACGTGACCCTCTTTTATGGTGAGTTGAATACCAGAACGCACGAGTTCTCATACGCAAATGCCGGCCACAATTGTCCGCTGCTGGTACGATCCTGCGGTGACGTGGAGTTTTTGCAAAAAGGAGGACCAATCATTGGCGCTCTGCCGGGAATGCAATACGAAGAATCAACCGTGAAACTTGAAACCGACGATCTGCTCTTTTTGTTCACCGACGGATTATCCGAAGCAATGAATGAAAGAGAAGAGGAATATACAGAAGAGCGAATCTGTGAGTTTATCGTGAGCCATCGGGATCATGACCCGGAGTCGATACTCCGGAGTATAGTGGAAGATGTCCGCACACATGACCCGAGTACGCCACCACAGGATGACACCACGATCATTGCCCTCAAAATGAACAATGGTTTGGAGCCCCATGTCTGAGCAGCACAGAGATTTTGATGCCCAGAAGCTGGCCGCTCTGAAAGACAAGCATAGCGGGTACAAGATTTGTCCCCGATGCGGCGCTTCTCTTGAGGCCCGAGAGATTGACAATCATATCAGAATGGTCTGCCCATCCGATGAATGCGGCTTTATATTTTATCAGAATCCGATACCGGCCGCCGGTGCGATAATAGTTGAGAATGACTCGATCCTCTTGGTCAAGCGCTCGCACCCGCCCCGAATTGGTGATTGGTGTATTCCGGCCGGATTCATGGAATGGAAGGAGCATCCCTCTCGGACGGCTGTGCGAGAACTCAAGGAAGAGACCGGATTAGAGGTGCGGTTGACAGAACTGTTTGAAGTCTACTCCGGGAATGATGATCCAAGAGCCAACGCGGTGTTGATCCTCTACCTGGCCGAAATTATTGGGGGAAAAATGGAACCGGGGGATGATGCTCAGGATGTCCGCTTCTTCCCATTCAGTGAATTACCTGACAACATCGCCTTTGTTGCCCACGTGCAGGCACTGGCTGACTACTCCGGACGGTTTCGAAACGAGACCTGAACATGAAGTCTAAATTTGGCCTGCGCTTATTCCGTCTGTTTCTCGCCTTCTCGCTCCTGCCCCTGCTCGTCATGGCCATTGTTGGCTACTACCTTTCCTCTGAGTCGGCTGAGTTTCTTGCAACCGAGAACGGTTCTTCGGCTGAGGAAGTAACCCGGCTATTCAACCAATTCAATGTTGAACGAATAGATCATGCCTTGGAGAGAGCGTCCACCCGGGGAGAGCTTCAGGGGCTTGATTTCCGACTTCTGTTTGTTCACCCGGATAGCTGCCAGCCAATAGAAAGGCTGGGAGCTGTTTCAATGGAGCAGGCTCAGGCGATATGCCAGGACCTCAAGAGAAACGTTTCCGGGCAGCTTCATCTTGATTCGATTTCCATTCAGTATCGGATGGCTGTTGATAGTATCGGGCGGATTCTGGTCGGTGGCTTCATTTTCCCATCCAGTTACCAGAGGATGCTGTCCGAAGTTGAGAGAGGCATCAATCGACAAGCGGCGGTAAAATCCCAGCGAGACAATTATTTTCTATTTTTGGCTCTGCTTTTTCTATTGCTGAGTCTCGTGTCGGCTGTGGTCGCTTACTTCTTTTCTCGCCGACTGGCCGGTTCGTTGTCTCAACCATTAACCGCCCTCAAGGAGTCAGCCCGGAGAATCTCCGGCGGTGACTTTGAGGAGCGGGTCAATGTACGGACTGATGGAGAAATCTCAGAACTGGTCACAAGCTTCAATAGTATGGCCGCCCATCTGGGACGGACCACTGACAAGTTGGCCCAGTCTGAGCGCGTGGCTGCCTGGCGGAACATCGCTCGTCGCTTAGCCCATGACCTGAAGAATCCATTGCAGCCAATCATTGTTTCGCTTTACCGGATAGAGAAAATCATGCAGGAGAACGGCCAGCTCGAATTAGTAAGAGAGCCGATCCGCGCAGCCACTGAAGAATTAAAACAGCTTACTACTCTGGCCGAACGATTTTCTGATCTGGCCAAGGTTCCCCCTCCCAAACTGCAGACGGTCGATCTTGCAGAATTACTGGAGAGCGTTGTTGATCTTTATCGCGGACGGCCAGAATCAGGTAAGATTGAACTGCAATTGCCTGTCGGTGATCTGAAAACTCAGACGGACCCCACCTACCTTCGCGAAATCCTGCACAACCTTATCAAAAACAGTCTGGAAGCAATTGACCCGACCGGGCAGATAACAATCAACGTCTCCGGCCAGAACGAGGAACTCGTCATAGAGATTGCCGACAGCGGCCGGGGGATGGACGCAGTTACGCTAAAGAACGCGCGTCAACCATATTTCACTACCAAGAGCGATGGCTCCGGTCTCGGCCTGGCCCTGGTTGATAAGACGATTGGAGAGTTAGGTGGAACTCTGTCGATTGAGTCCAGGCCGGAGAGAGGCACTACCGTTCGCATTACTATCCCCAGAGGAACTGATTGATGAACACTCGTATTTTGATTGTTGATGACGAACCAAACATTGTCTCGAGCTTTTCCGATCTTCTGAAAGACGAGGGTTTTCGGATCAGCGGAGCGGGATCAATTGCCGAAGGTGAACGGTTACTCTCCGGGCAATGGTTTGACCTGGTCCTGCTTGATCTAAATTTCCCGGAATCTTCGGGGCTTGAACTGCTGCAGCAGATCGGCAGACTGCCAAACGGCCCGGCGGTAATTGTCATCTCCGGTCAGTCCGAAGTCGGCACAGCTATTGAGGCCTTGAAACTGGGAGCGGCTGACTATCTGGAAAAACCGGTTGATCCGAGGCGCCTGACAGCCACCGTAAAGAACGTTGTGGCATGGCACAACGCCAAGAAACAACAGCGTCAAATGATCGAAGAGATTGACGGTCAGTCAAAATTGCTCGGTGAATCGCAGAGTATGAACCGCCTGCGCAGTTTGATAGACAGCGCCGCACCCCACGATGCCGCCGTTCTTATCACCGGTGAGAATGGCACCGGAAAAGAATTGGTGGCTACCCGGCTGCATCTTCATTCCAACCGAAGAGATAAACCGTTTATAAAAGTCAATTGTCCGGGCATCCCGCCTGCTCTTTTTGAATCAGAACTGTTTGGTCACAAAAAGGGCTCTTTCACCGGAGCCGTAAAGGACTATCCGGGGAAGTTCCGCCTGGCTGACGGAGGGACGATTCTGTTGGATGAGATCGGTGACCTCCCCAGAGAGTGTCAGGCCAAACTACTGCGGGCGCTTGAGACGGGGGAGATTGAGACAATCGGCGCGATTGAATTGGACATTGTTGATGTACGAGTAATCTGTGCCACCAATCGGGACCTGAATGATGCGGTCAAGCGCGGTGAGTTCCGGGAAGACCTTTACTATCGCATCTCGGTTTTGTCGATTGAAGTTCCCGCGCTGCGTGATCGGTCCTCGGACATTCCCTTTCTGGCCGAGTCTTTCCTGCATCGCTTTGATCCGAGCGGATCGACAACCCTGACACCGGATGCTGCCGCCTTTTTGAGCCGTCAGCAATTTCCCGGGAACGTCAGGGAGCTTAGAAACCTGATGGAACGTCTCACCATATTTCACCGCGGGGCCCGGATTTCGATATCGCAACTGGACGTAGCCAGTCAAACCGAAAATACTAACCGGTCCGTCAACGAGAAGGCTGGGGAAACGAAATCTCTGGCGGAGTCGGTCAATCAATACGAACGACAACTAATCGCCTTCACCCTCAAGCAGTGTGATAACAATATTTCCCGGGCCGCTCGCGCCCTCAAGGTTGATCGGGCCAACCTCTCGCGCAAAATCAAGGAACTCGGCCTCAGAGACCGGGACCAATAACTGTGCGAACGTGTGTGAAAGAAACACACTCCGCACCGGCACGCCATAGCTAAGATCAAGCAATAACACAACTTGACTTGTTGGCACGGAAATTGTTAGATGCCTTTAGAAAACGGAGGTGTTTTGGATGTTTGGTAGAGATAATATACAGGCCTGGCTGCTTTCACTGCTGGTGTCTTCATTGCTTTCGCTGTTTTTTACAACCTGCGATGCCAGCGCGGTTGAATACAAAGATTATAAATCGAGCAAAACCCAGGTTGACTATTTTTCCATAGCGGTCGATAACAACCGGTTCACCCTCTCGGTCTTTGAAGAGAAAAGAACCATCACGGCCGTGGTGGATCGAGCAGATATAGTTGTTGGAACTGACCGTGTGGAACTCTCTGACGATGCTGTCCTGGAAGAGGATGCTCTTCTGATGGATGGTGTTCGCTACCCGTATGACCGGATTTACGGAAGCAAACTGTTCGGCACCGAGGAGGGCAAGAGAGAGATTCTGTTCACCCGGAAGACTTCCGACAGCAAGGCAAGTAGAAGCCGCCGGGGAAACCTGATCTCGTTTGCGGACAAAATTGTTGTTCAGGAGGGGGAGTTCATTCGCGGCCTGGTTCTGAGTATCACGGGGGACATTGAAATCTACGGCGAAATCAACCAGGATGTTGTCACCCTCTTTGGCGAGGTTTATGTGGGCACCAGTGCGGTCATCCGGGGGGATATCACCAGTCTGGCCAAAGGTGTTGAACTGGCCCGAGATGCTTCGATTTACGGAGAAGTATATTCTGATAAGAAAAAGAAATTCGGTCGCCGTAAGTTTGCACGGGATAAAAACGCTTTTTCCCTTGATGGCGATTGCAACTACAATCGAGTCGATGGCGCTTCACTCACATTCACCGGCAGCTACAAAGACATTGACTCACTTCTCCCCTCTTTGTGGGCTTCGGCCGGATACGGGTTTGCTTCGGAGAGATGGCGCTATGAATTTGGAATTGAACAGACCCTCTTGAGAGCGGGAAGATTGGGGATTGGTGCCCGGTTCTACCGTCAGCTTGCGTCCGGCGATGACTGGCTTCTCAGCGATAATGAAAATATGGTCTTTACGCTGCTGGTAACAGAGGATTTCAAGGACTACTACGAAGCCGAGGGGGGCTCGGTCTATCTGAATTTCAGCCCCTGGCAGCCGCTGAAATTTGAAGCTGCCTATACCCAGGAAGAGACCATGTGGCTGGAAGCTCACAATCATCTCTGGTCTTTGTTTGGCGGCGACAAGCTTTTTGGGGATAATTTTGGGCGCGTTCCACAAACGTATCGGGAAGCTTCCATTCTGGAAATAGACTCAACTACCAATGCTTTTCTCACTGCCTCTCTCAGTTATAATAGCCGAAAAGCAGATGAAGGATATAGCAACTCTTCCTGGGCCGCTTCGGCTTCCTTTGAGTGGTCTAACGATGACCTACAATCTGACTTTGACTATCGGCGCTACCAGATTCATGCGGCCCGATATCAAAAGGTAAATCGGCGGGCTACGTTTATGCTGTCCGGGCGGGCCGGGTTCAGCGATGGATACTTGCCGATGTATAAGCGATATTACCTCGGCGGCCTGGGGACTCTTCGTGGTTACTATCACAAAGAGCAGATGGGGAGCCGCTTCTGGATGGCCAACGCCGAATACAAAGTGGATTTTCCCGGTTCTGATCTGGGAATCTCCGTCTTTTGGGATGGCGGGCAGATTGCCAACGACACCAAACTAAGCGGTGACATTGACGTAAAACAGGATGTGGGTTTTGGGATATACATTGATGATGACTTTATAGTAACTCTGGCAAAGCGGATGGATAGCGCTGAGAATGATAACCCCAAGATTTATGTTAGGTTTGACAACATATTCTAAACTCTGACTGGACCTGATTTGCGAACATGGGCTCTGACAATAGGCCTGCTCCTGACTATGTCGCTCCTGAGCCCGGTTGTCCGGGCTGGTGAGCCTGACCTGGAGTTCGGGCTGTACCTCAAAGATGACTCTGTGACCGCCTGGGTAGATCTGGCCCCCTTGCTCAATTCGGTCTGGATTGAGCAACTCGCCGATGGACTCGACTATACCGTCAGCTGCAAATTTGAACTTCTCAGACCACGCCGACTCTGGGGGAATGCCCAGGTTGGTTCTGCCATAACCTCGTTCCAAATATCCTATTCAAGACTCTCCGGAGAGTTTCGGATCAGACGCTTTGATCCTGACAGGCCGGTCGAACATAGACTCTCTTCCCAAGCGGAGCTTCACAAGTGGCTGGCCGATTCCGTTTCAGCCGGTCTGGGGGTAACAGACTCCTTGCAGACAGATCGCAAACATCTTCTTAGTATACGAGTAGAGACCATTTCCGGCTCACTGGCCTCTCTGGCCGAAGAAGGCGATTCCGGTACTGATTCTCCAATCAGATATCTATTTGATAAATTCCTGGATATCTCCGGTCTGGGCCGCGAAAGCTATGAGATTCGCTCTACCCCGTTCCATCTCTCTGATCTCTCAGAACGATAGAAAACTTCTGTAAGAGCAAAGTTCAGTTAAGCAGCAGGACGCTATGTTCCGACAATCTAAAATAACAGAAAGTAGGGATAAAGTGCGCCCGGCAACGAGAAAGGTAGTTCAGGATAGATGTCGCAGAAAGCTGTTTCAAACTCAACACCGATAGTACCCGAGTCTAATACCGAAAATCTTGGGCCGACAGACCTGATCACTCAGGTAATTAAGGCAATTGATCAATTAGACAAGAAGGACGGACCGGGCAAGCAGTCCCAAAAACTCTGGCAGCTGCTGGCCGAGCTGAGTTCGTCTGGTCAGTTGCTTGATAGCGGCTCCGAATTGTCCACCAATTTGATCAGCAAAATAGTCAGCTATTTTGGGGCCGACAGAGGTCTATACCTGGAGACGGACCGTCTCGGCCGAGCCCGGATAGTTGCCGGAATTGGATTTGATCAGAACCGGAAACTGAAAGAGCTGCATCTGGCCAACTCTATCTCCGCCCGCGTCCTTGAAGATAGACATACCATCGCTGTGGATCAGAAGGTTGAGCGACCGAACGAAAGAGCCCTGAGCCGAACTCCTTCGGTCTTGTGTGCTCCCGTGGGGTCCGGTCGATTTGTTCCGGCTCTGCTCTATTTGGAGCGAGATGGAGTTTCCGGAGGATTTGGTAAAGAGATCAAACTTCAGCTTGAAATTGTGACTCAATGGCTGCTGGCCTTAAGGTACAAGCAGCCAGCCAATCCGGATGGCGATTCAAAACCTCTGGAATTGGACGGCGTAACTGCTTCCATTCCGCTGGGTCTGATCATAACAGATTCTGCCGGTAATATCCGCTTGATAAACCAGATGGCCGGTGAGATTCTTGATTTGAATCTGAAGGAGATAAAAGAGACAGCCGGATCAAACTCCCCGACTTCGATCTGGGAACTTCTGCCGAACAATCAGACCGCCCGTTGGCAGTATTTGATTACAACCGCCCTCACGACCAATGAACCGGTCCATGACCCGCGTTTCCAAATGGATACCGGCTACATGGAAAAAACTCTCTCCATTCGTATCTCCTCCTGCAGAAGTGGCAGTCAGGCGTTGTCGACCGGGGCAATCATCACTTTGTCGGACAACTCGGAACAGTCCATCCTTGACGACTACATCATCCTGTCAGAAAAATTGGCCGCGCGCGGTGAATTTGCCGATGAAGTAGCTCGCGAATTTGACCAGCAGCTGTCCTCACTATCGACGACGCTGTCGCAGTTGAATGACTCGATCGACAAAGCGGAATGGGAAAAGGTGAAATTTAGCGGTAATCTCCTGAGCCGCGCTGTCCTGAAAATGCAGTTTTATACCGCGTCTCTCACCGACCTGTCCAGACCGGCAACAGAATTCATGACTTATGATCTGAAGGCATTGATTGAAGACGAACTGTTCTCGTTAAGACATCAAATACAGTTCAAGCAGATTCATTTTAGTATTGAAATGGATCAGGACCTTCCGATGCTGGAGATTGATGTCTATCAGATGCAACGGCTTCTTCGGGATCTTCTGGAAAACGCTGCTCACGCCACCGAACAGGCCGCGATAGAGGCCGAAAGCGCCGGAAAGGAATTCAGGCGCAAAATTGGGATTCAGGTTCAGTATCTGGAAACGGACGAAAAGGTGATCCTGGAGATTAGTGACAACGGCCCCGGCCTGGAACGCTCGGAGGTAGAGCGGATATTCCAGCTACACTACACCACCAAAACCAATGCGCATGGTCTTGGCCTTTACAACTGTCAGCGAACGGTGAGACAGCATCATGGGAAAATCGTTGTCGGCGATAACGAAGACCAAGGGACGATATTCACTGTCATCCTGCCCCGCTTTCAACCTCGTGCTGTTGAGAATAAGAAAAAGAAAAGTGACTAACTTCAGCAGGCGGATTATTTCCTGAGCGTCTCAATCAGTTGGCGGTTGTAGTAACCCAGCAATGCCTCGCGCCTCAGGATGCCGACAATCCTGGAGGAATCCTCGGCCTCCACGACCGGTAAGAGGCTCAGGTCCCCTACTCCAAATAATTGGTAGGCATGCTCCAGTGTATCGGTCCCTTTGACAGTAACCGTTTCCGGTTTAACAATGTCCCGAGCGATCACAAGATAGTCAAGTTCATGCTGACTCAGGTAGGAACGGATGTCCTGAAAAGAGATGACCCCTTTTATGCGTTCCTTCTTGTCGACTACGATAAAGTACGACTCTCTGGTTTGCTCCAGCCGGGTGAAAATCTTGATCAACGGAGTAGATTCCGGAATTGTTTCAAAATCCCGTTCCATTATTTCCGAGACCCTGTGCGACCGAAGCACGTTAATATCCTTACCCCCCTTGATTTCAATGCCGCGTCTGGCCAGCTTAACGGTGTAGATGGAGTGTTTGAAAAGTCGGCCGGCAACCAGGGCGGAGAAGACCACGGTCACCATCAAGGGCAGGATAATTCTGTAGTCAGAAGTCATTTCAAAAATAATCAGTAATGCTGTAATGGGTGCATGAGTGGTTGCCGCCACCATACCCGCCATTCCCACCAGGGCGTAAGCTCCCGGTGTCGCCGTAACCCCGGGGAACAGATGATTTACCAGAACGCCAAAGGCTCCCCCGCCTACCGCTCCCATGAAAAGCGAAGGGGCAAAGATGCCGCCGGAACTTCCGGAGCCAAGGGTGAGACAGGTCGCAATTGCTTTCATAATTACCAGCACCAGAAGAAGCCCGACCGCAATCTCGCCATACAGGGTCAGCTTAATCGTTTCATACCCATCGGCCAGAACCTGCGGGTAGAGAATGGCCAGTCCCCCCAGAAGCAGTCCACCCAGAGCCGGTTTCAGCATCGGGGTCATTTTGAGACCATCAAAAAAGTCTTCGACAAAAGTCAGGGTTCGGGTGAAGCCAACTCCCAGACCGCCAAGAAGACTTCCCATCACCAGGTACAGGGGAACTTCCCAGGCCGAAACCAAAGAGTATTCCGGTACATCAAAAGCGGGATGATTCCCCAGGAAAGTTCTGGTAACTACCGAAGCTACCACTGACGAAATAATCACCGGGGAAAAGGTCTTCATCGCAAAATCCCCCAGAATGATCTCCAGGGAGAAGATCACTCCCGCAATGGGAGCGTTAAAGACCGCCGAAATACCGGCTGCGGCACCGCACCCGACCAGTACCTTGACCCTGTCACCGGACATACGGAAAACCTGACCGATAGTGGAACCGATAGCTGAGCCTATTTGTACGATTGGTCCCTCACGTCCGGCTGAGCCACCGGAGCCGATACAGATGGCCGAGGCAATTGTCTTGGCGGCAGCCACTCTTGGCCTGATGATGCCACCCAGTCTGGCCACTGAATTCATTACTTCCGGGACACCATGCCCCCTTGCTTCGCTGGCAAACTTGAAAACTATGGGGCCGACCAACAATCCGCCCAGCATCGGAATTATAGGCAGCCAGTATTTGAAATCCAGTCTGCTGGTTGGCTCGGATAATATCTGGTCGGTCAGGCCGAAAAAGAGGCCATTGAAGTACTCTATAAGGGCAGCAAAACCGAGCGCCCCAAAGGCCGTAGCCATACCGACAAATCCGGCTAACAGAAGCAGAAAATTGGTATTGCTAAAGCGAAATTTCTGCTGGAGGAGGATGGCCCATCGTACTCGCATAATAATCGAAAAGCTATGACATATTGGGCTGAGCGCAATTGAAAACTTTTATCTTTGGACAAAAATGGCCAGTTTTACGCTCCTTACTCCCTTCGGTCCGTCTTGATTTTTCGGGTAATATTGGTTACCATAATCGTGAAATCATTCACTTGGTTCGAGATAGAGAGGACTTGAATGCACAACCGAGCGGACGCAGTGATCATTGGCGGCGGCATTATTGGAATGTCGGTCGCCTTCTACCTGGCCAAAGCGAATATCGGACAGATTGTACTCCTGGAGAAAGAGCCGGTCCCCGGCTCCGGGGCAACTTCGAAAGCTGCTGGCGGTATCAGGGCCCAGTTTATGACGAAAGTAAATGTTGAAATGTCAATGCTTTCTGAAAAGCTGTTTTGCCGTTTCAAGGAGGATACCGGCTACGATGCCCTCTTTGACCGAGTCGGATATATGTTCATGCTGAAAACGGACGAGGAAGTAGCCGCTTTTACGCTTGCCTATGAATTGCAGAAATCACTCGGCCTGAATGTGGAGATGCTGAGTCCGGCCGAGATCGGAAAAGTAGCCCCGCATGTAAGTCTGGATTCGGTGAAAGCGGCTACGTTCAGTCGTGATGACGGGCTTGGTGATCCGCATGAATTTCTGAGTGGATATGATCAGGCGGCGCGAAAGATGGGCGTGACCATTGAATACGATGCCGAAGTTACCGAGATCAAAACCAGCGGTGGAAAGATCAGTTCGGTGGTCTGTTCGAAAGGGGAAATCAGTTCCCCATTGGTCATAAACTGTGCCGGTCCCCAGGCTAAATTGATCGCCAAAATGGTAGGAGCGAAACTCAAAGTAGAACCGGTGCGGAGGCAGATTGTAACTACCGGCGAACTTGATTTCATTACGCCCGATCTCCCGATGGTGGTCGATGTTTCGTCGGGGCTCTATTGTCACAAAGAATCACAGGGACTTTTGATGGGCTGGGCGGACAAAGCCGTGGAACCTTCGTTTGACATTTCAATTGACCCGGACTACACCGATGCCATTCTGGAGCGTGCCCTTGAACTGGTTCCGCAACTGGAAACAGCCGAGATCGCCAACCAGTGGGCCGGCTTGTACGAAACTACACCGGACCACCATGCCATCATCGGCTGGGAACCAACGGTGAAAGGGCTGTTCCATGTGGCCGGGTTCTCCGGTCATGGATTTATGCAGGCTCCGGCGGCGGGCTTGATCACAGCCCAAATGATAAAGAATGAAGAGACTTTAATCGATATAAGCGCCCTGGCCCCCTCCCGTTTTGGAGTCGGTCGGCTGGTCGAAGAAACCAATGTCATCTAATGCAGAATTTAATTAAGGGGAAAGTGATGAGAAAGAGTTTGCTGCTATCTTTAGCCGTTTTGCTGATATCAGCCGGAGCGGTTGTATCGCAGAGTTCCTGTCCGGCTGACCGGGCCGCTCAGCACGGGTATGACCCATTCGGCGAGTTCCACCATGTTTTGGCTCCTGTCTGGCACGAGGCCTGGCCGGAAAAAGAGTACGATGCACTGTTCGCTGCCGGGCCACGATTCGCAGAACTGTTTGAGAAGATTGCCGCCATGAAGCCTCAATTCAAAAGTGAAACCCGCCTGGCCAAATTCAACCAGTTGAGAGAAGAGTTTGGGGCGTTGGTGGAGAAGTTTGCCGAGGCGGCTCGTCAAAAAGATAAAGAGGCCGTTTACGCAATCATGCCCGAACTTCATGACGGGTTTGAAATGACCGCTGCCACGCTCCTCCCGGTTCACTATCCGGAATTTGAAGGGGTGGTGATTACGTTAAACCTGATCCGGGAATCACACCTTCCGACCAAAAACATGGATGGAATCCTGGGCAGCACCAAAACGCTCGTGGCAAGAATGGAAAGACTGAATGAAGAGACCATCCCGGAAGAACTGACCGATGTAAAGGAAGGCGTTCTGAAGGATATTGAGATGGTGAAAGCGACCGTAGCCAAATTGAAAGAGTGCTGCGACAAAGAAGACCTTGTCAAAATGAGCGCTTATGCCGATGAACTGAATCGGCTGCTGCTCAAGTTCGCCACGGACTATATCTAGACCAAACAGCTTCCGCAAAAAGACGGCTTCGGGCCGTCTTTTTTTTGCCTGATAATCCGGCTTACAACCTATTCCCACCGCTTTTTTGTTGAACCCTTTTTTCTTCCTGAGTATTATGGCTGACAATTCGACCCCTGGTAGAGGTTGATTGTATAAACCGGTATGAGGTGCCAATGAAACATATTATCGCAGTCTTTATGTTCTTTTTGATTCTGATAGCTGCCCTGATTTTCAACTCAGCCAGCAGTTCTGCCTCCGATCATGGAATGGTTGACAACGTTAAACAGATCGTTGTAACGGCACCGGACAGTTTACAGCTACATGGCTGGCTGCACCAAAGTGCGTTTGAGCGGGAAGCGCCCCTGATAGTCCTGCTTCCGATGATGGCTAAGACGCATGATAGTTACGATCCGTTTATTGCCGCTCTTGAGAAATACCTCAAAGATGACCCTTACACCGGCATGAACCCTCCCCACTACCTGGCTCTTGATTTGAGAGGTCACGGCCTCTCTCAGAGAAGCGATACCGGTCTTGTAAAGTATGACCAGATGAAAGTAGATGACTTTGCCAAAGTGCCGGGTGATGTCGCCCTGATGATAGAAAACTTGATGGCTGACGATGAGATCAAAGTGGACAGCACCGAAATCTACCTGATTGGGGCTTCCATTGGAGCCAACAGCGCGGCCCTGGCGACCGAGCAGATAAACTATGCCGCCAAACTGGTCCTGCTCTCCCCCGGTGATGATTATCGCGGCCTTAAACCGACTCCGGCGATTGAGGCGTTTAATGGCAAGACGCTGATCTTTGCTTCGGTCGATGATCGGTATGCGGCGCAATCATCAAATAATATCTCACTGGCCAAAGCGGAGCGATGTAAGCTGGAGCTGTTTGCGGGGCACGATCATGGCACCAATATCATCAACAATGATCCGGCGGCGATGACCAAGCTCATTGAATGGTTGATGAGATAACAGCTGCCGGTTGGCAGTTGCTTTTGTTCTACTCCGTTCCCTCTTCGGTTCCCTTATCAGTGCTATCTGAAAGATCAATCATATTAGTTCCATCTGTATAGGAAACCGATTTTGGCGTCGTCAATTTTAGCAGTCGCTGGGTAACATCTCTGATCTTTAAGGCAGATTGTTCCACCACCTTCAGTTTGTTTACCAGCGAAGGATCAAGCTCATCCCCTTTTAGCAACAGCAACTGTATGTTACCGAGGATGGCGGTCAGCGGATTGTTGATTTCATGATTGACTGTAACGGCAGTTTCAACGATAGCTTCGCGACGCTCCTTGCTGACCAGTTCTTCGGTGGCCGCTGAGTCCTGTCCATAATTGTCGACCGCGAAATTTAGAGCCAACAACGAAGTAAGCGCCTCAAGCAGGCTATCTTCGGCAACGACAGTCTTCTCCCCTTCCTGCAGTCCGATCAGCGCCCCGAACGTGCGCCCACGATATTTAAGCGGAAGAGTGAAAGCATGGGTGGGAGGCTGGCCGTCGAAAGACATATAGGCTGAGCTGAGACCGCTGTTATTGCGAAGGGACCTGAAGAGATCACTCTCCAGATTATCCAGTCGCTTGTGGGCGGAATCGGCCCGGGAATGATTGACCGAGAGGATTATCTCATTCTTCTCATTCCACAGATGCAGGGCGGCGGCAGCCAGGCCAACATATTCGGCGGCCAGGCTGAGGGCGGAATCTGCCACTTCGCGGAGATCCCGGCCACTGCTGCCAGCTTTGGCCAGGCGGCTCAATATCTCAAATTTGTCCACATTGCTACTATTCATACGATTGTTTCTTATTCAGAGCCGTAATGAGCAAACCGAGTGCCTTCCTGAAGTAATACCGAACGTTTGGTCGGTTTGCCTGCCGATTCCATAATACGCTGATATGAGCGGATATTCCAGACATTTCTCTGTGCACTTTCTGAACAGCAAAAGGAGCACCGGTTTTGTTCCGCAATTGAATTCACAATTGGAAGCAGACAACGGAGTCGAATGATACAAACCGATTGACTTGAGCTGTCAGCCTTCTTAGATTGGAGGTTTTTCAAGATGGGAGATGCCGATTGCTGGAAGCTGTGATCAACGACAAGTGTGGCGTATTTGGGATAGTAGGGCACAAACGAGCGGCCGAATTGACTTATTTTGGCCTCTACTCTCTGCAACACCGCGGGCATGAGTCGGCGGGGATTGTCTCCTCAGACAAAGGGAGAATATATCTGCATAAAGGGATGGGGGAAGTCTCACAAGTCTTTTCCGATTCCGAGAATATAGCGCGTCTACGCGGAAGAATAGCGATTGGACATACCCGGTACAGTACCACCGGAGCTTCTTCGCTCATAAATATCCAGCCTTTCATCATTACCAATAAATCCCGACCGCTGGCCATTGCCCACAATGGGAATCTGACCAACTCGCTCGACTTGCGCAATCAGCTGGAATCAAAAGGGGCTATTTTCCAGACTACTTCTGATACTGAGATCATCCTGCACCTGGTGGCTTCCTCTAAAAAGTCAGAACGTATTGATCAGATAGCGGATGCTCTCAATCATGCTCGCGGCGCTTTTTCACTTATCTTCCTGACCGAAGACTCCGTTCTTGCGGCACGAGACCCACATGGTTTCCGGCCCCTGGCCCTGGGAAAGATGGGACGGGCCTGGGTGGTAGCTTCGGAGACCTGTGCCTTTGACATTATTGGCGCTAAGTACGTTCGTGATATAGCCCCGGGAGAGATTATTGAAATCACACCGGAGGGTATTAAGTCTACTTTCCTGAAACAGAAAGTGAAGTCGGCCAGCTGTATTTTTGAATATATCTATTTCGCCCGTCCGGACTCCAAAGTCTTTGGGGAGAATGTAGACAAGATTCGACGTCGGCTGGGCCGGATGCTGGCCCGTGAACATCCGGTTGAGGCGGATATTGTTATCGGGATTCCGGATTCTGCCAATACCGCTACTCTCGGTTATGCCGAAGAATCAGGCTTAAGATTTGAAATTGGACTGATTAGAAACCATTATGTGGGTCGTACGTTTATTGATCCCAATCAGGAAATCCGTGATCTGGATGTGAAAGTAAAGTTCAATCCAGTCAAAGGGGTTCTTGAGAACCGACGCGTAGTGGTAGTTGATGACTCCATCGTGCGAGGTACGACCGCGCAAAAACTGGTCAAGATGATCCGCCAGGCCGGGGCCAAAGAGGTCCATTTCCGCATCTCTTCCCCGCCAATCATTTCCCCCTGCTTTTTTGGAATTGATATGCCGACCAAACAGGAACTAATTGCGTCCAGTCAGTCAATTAAACAGATAGAGAAAAAACTGGGCGTGGACTCGCTTCGCTATCTCTCTCATGACGCCATGTTGTCAATGTCATCCCTGCCGGATACTTCGTTCTGCTCAAGCTGTTTTTCCGGGAAATATCCGTTGAGAATCCCAAAAATCAATGGAAAGTCTCGTCTGGACAAGATTTAATCCGCGACTATTATCCAACCGACCTCGCCTGCCGATACCCTAAAAGGGTAAGTTGTTGACAAAATGTGGATTACGGCTATATTCTGAGTGGTAACCGGCCCCTACCGGTTTCCTCAGAATTACACCATTCTCGGTCCAACCCGGAGGAAAAATGACGCGCCTTGACAGACAGATTCTTACGTCAGCTACCTGTTTTTTGATTTTCGTGCTGATCTCGGTTTCAGCTTATTCAAGAATGAACTCGGCTGCTGAGCAGGCTAATCCAACGCTTGCTCCAAAACAGACCGCAGTAAAGCCGCTCTCAACTGCTGTTCCGAGCGGTACCGATATCTCTCATGTAGTAGTCAAATTCAATGATGAAGCTCAAGTGCGCCAACGGAGCGGCCAATTCAAATCTCTTTCCGGTCGATCAATTGACGAAGCCGACCGCCTCCTGACTTCCTTTGGTTCCACCAAAATCAGAAGGTTATTTGACAGCCAGGATGAGGCTTTCCTGGACCAACAGAGATCAACGCTTGAGTCAAAATCCGGGAAGCAGTTGGCTGACCTGAATGGGTACTATAGAATCGATGTCACCGATCCCAACGAAGCGGCCAGTTTGATCAACGAACTCAACCGGTTAGATATCGTGGAGATTGCTTATTTTCAGCCGAGCCCGGAAATCTCTGTCGATATTGCTCCCCCCACCCCGGACTATGTGGCCAACCAGGACTATCGCGAAGCCGCCCCGGCCGGAGTAGATGCCGACTACGCCAACAGTTTGGCAGGTGGAGATGGCGCGGGCGTAAAGATAGTTGATATTGAAGGGGGCTGGCAGGACACGCACGAGGATTTGGAAAAAGCGCTGGGCGGTCTGATCTTTGGAACTATGATAGATGATCCCGGCTGGCGCAACCATGGGACAGCCGTGATTGGGGAAATGATCGCCGGTGACAATGGCTATGGTGTAACCGGTATTTCTCCGGGGGCCGACATCGGTATGGCTTCCATAGGATCGGCCTCAACCGCCGAAGCTCTCTACGCCGCCGCTAACCATCTTCAGGAAGGGGACGTAATCCTCATTGAACTGCACGCACCCGGCCCTCACTACAACTTTGAGTCCCGTCCCGATCAATTGGGCTATGTCTGCATGGAATACTGGCAGGCAAATTTCGATGCTATCCAGTATGCCTGGGCCAAAGGAGTTATCGTCTGCGAAGCGGCCGGTAATGGCTCCGAAGATTTCGATGACTTTGGCTTGTACGGCCAACTGTTTGACACAACATATCGCAACTCTCACGCTATTCTGATTGGAGCCGGTTACCCGTGGTCTTCCTCAAGCAATCTGCAGAAACATGGTTTCTCCAATTACGGCGAGCGCGTTAATCTTCAGGGATACGGCTCGGGTGTATACAGCACCGGTTACGGTGGACTGTTTGATGGCGGCGGTGATGAGAATCAGTATTATACTTCCTCGTTCAGCGGTACTTCGTCGGCTTCGCCCATCATCACCGGGACCGTAGCCTGCCTTCAGGGGTACTACAAAGCTACCTTTGGCGCACCGTTGACTTCGGATTACGCTCGCGATATCCTGGTCGCCGCCGGAACGCCGCAACTTGGTGACACCTCTTTGCATATCGGTCCGCGCCCGAATCTGGCCGCGGCTATCCCGCTTCTGGTTGCACCGGCTTCGCTGTACGCCAATCCTCTTATGGTCAGTACTTCTCTCAATGAAGGTGAAACGGCCGACTTTGATGTCTGGCTCATCAATCGGTCTGGATCCACCACACTGGACTACAGCATTGTCGACAATGACTCCCTGGGACTGAAAGTTGCCGACAATTGGCTCCTGGCCTCCCCTTCGGCCGGGACTATTCCGGCTCTGGACTCCGCCCTGGTTACGATGACTATCGATGCCACCGTGATTCCGGCTCGAATTGATCCCTACAAGGGAGTTCTGGAAGTCTCCTTTGGGGCCACAGCCGGTCCTCTGTATTCGACCGTACTCATCCCCGCTTTCGCAACTGTCACCTGTTTTGACAGTACTTTTGAGATCGCTTCCTCCGATGATATGGGTGGCCCGGTCTTTGACTGGAAGTCAGCCAAAGATGGCGGTTTCAAAATCGACAATGGCACTTTCTACAATTCACAGGCGGGCGCACCGCTGGATGATGGCAGCGCCGGTCCGTTTACAATCGGGTTTAACTTCAATTTCTACGGCACTACCTATACCACATTCTGGGTCGGGGTGAATGGCGCGCTCTCGTTTACCGAGTCTGATGTGAATGTCAACGGCTACTTTTCTTCGCTGGACATTCCGGGCGCTCCGTTTAGCACCTTTGTCGCTCCCTTCTGGAGTGATCTAATCATTGATGACGCGTTGGTTCCGGAGGCGGGTATTTATATCGACAAGAGATCAGACACGACTATTATCGAATGGTACCGACCGGCTAATTTCAATCAGTTTGGCGATACCCTGACCAACTTCGAGATCATCCTGACCAGTGACCACAATATCATATTCCAGTACAACAGCGTTGGGACCAGCGGGCTCGAAAATCAAGTGCTGGTAGGCCTGTCCGAGCTGGAGTGTAAGACGGTCAGTTATCTTGATGCCGCCGACATTCCGGCCCACGCGATTAGTAATAGCGAAGCGGTTCGGTTTGATCCTAATATTGGAATCTGGGTGCAGGCTGGGGATGTGGACGGATCGGGTGGATTTGATATTGCCGATATCACGTACCTGGTGGATTACCTCTTTGGCGGAGGAACTCCTCCGGTAACGGTGGAGTCGTCTGATGTTGACTGTAGCGGCGGGCTTGACATAACGGACCTGACTTACATTGTCGACTACCAGTTTAATGGCGGCCCCGCCCCCTGTTCTTACTGGATGAATCTGTAGGCTTAACAGACCACAAATGAAAAAGGCCCGAGTCTCCTCGGGCTTTTCTTTATATTCGGAATTTTGAGACTGCTACAAGAAGGCAAAGATTGCAGCCTGTGAAATCTCAAGCAGTTGCTGTGGGAAAAGTCCCAGCCAGAGAGTGCCTACCACAGTTATTAACAGGACCAGAATAATAGCCGGGCTGAAACTGACCGGGACAAAAGAGACTTCCGGTTTGTCGAAAAAGCTTACTTTGACAACGCGAAGGTAGTAGTAAACCGATACAAATGAATTCATCACGCCAATTACAGCCAACCAGATGAATCCGGACTTCACCGCCGCCGAGAATAGATAAAATTTACCAAAGAAGCCGACCGTGGGTGGAAAGCCGCTAAGCGCGAACATAAACAGCGCCAGTATCGAGGAAAGATACGGGTGGGCCTTACCGAATCCGGGAAGTTCCGAGAAGTTTGACTTACAACCGGTCCGGGTCTCCAGAAGAATCAGAACCGCAAAAGCGCCGGTATTGAAAAGGGAGTAAGCCACCAGGTAGAACATGGCCGTTGAAACAGCGCTATTTCCCCCGACCGCGAGAGCAACGAGAATATACCCGGCATGGGCAATTGATGAATAGGCGAGCATCCGTTTTATATTGTCCTGCTTGAGAGCCACGATATTTCCAATGGTCATGGTCAGGACAGCCAGCACCCAGAAGACATCGGAAAGCAATCCGATATAGGAGAAACCGAAAGCGAACAGTCTCAGCATGACGGCAAATCCGGCCGCTTTGGGCCCCACGGAAAAGAAGGCCGTAACCGGTGTTGGCGCTCCCTGGTAGACATCGGGAATCCAGCTATGGAAAGGGACCGCTCCCACTTTGAAACCAAACCCGATCAGAATCATGGCTACACCGGAGTAGAGATAAAGCTTGAAGTTCCCGGCAATATAATGATAGTCGGTCACCAGTCTCCTGAGATCGGTGGTGCCGGAAGCTCCATAGACAAAGGCGATTCCCATCAACAAGAAGGCACTGGCAAAAGCACCCATAACGAAATATTTGATCCCGGCTTCGTTGGATTCCGGTGAGCGTCTGGCCATACCGGCCATAACATACAACGGCAACGACATGATCTCCAACCCGAGGAACATCACAACCAGGTCGGTGGAGTTGGCCATGACCATCATCCCCATAACGGAGATATTGAGCAGGGCGTAGAACTCGGGCCGATTGAGTGATTTTTGAGACAGATAGCGGTGGGCCATTAACAACGTGAGAATGGCTATTATGATAAATATTATTTTGAACGAGGATCCAAAGTTATCGCAGGTGACCATGCCAAAAAATCCGGATGACTGGTCTCCCCACTGATTCAGTGATAAAAAGAGCGCTGTGACCAATCCGATGAGCGCGACAGCCGGTGATAGCTTCCCTAACGACTTAACATAACCAGTAATAAGGATCAGGAAAGCAGCAGCCAGAACTGCAATCTCCGGACCCAGCAGAGAAAAGTCGATTGATGCGGATGTATAATCTATCATTTCTTCCTACTCTTGGAATGACAACCTGTCATTCTCAATTAGAATCCTCAACCACCACCAAAACCGAGTTTAACTTCGCCATTCTCAACAATAACCGGAACAATTCTCTGGCCGTCACTGACCTTTAATAGTTCTTCCTGGGCGCCATCCACCTTGTGAATGTTGACTTCCTTAAAATCAACTCCTTCATCGGTGTAGTGTTTTTTTGCGGCGGCACAGTATGGACAGCCATCTTTGGTGTAAATAGTTACTTGTGGCATCATTTCCCTTCCGACTCAACATTTACAATTAGTTCATGTTCGGCGGCCCGGTCTGCCAGAACTGGTTCTATCGAAAAATCTTCATCAAATTTCACCGTTCCTGATCTGCCCATCTGGTTGATGACTTGTTTTACCGCCGGTTCAATTCGGTCAAGCAGCGGCTTGGGGTAGATACCAATCCAGAAAACCAGCAGCAGCAGTGGCAGTACCACAATTTTCTCTCTGATACTCAGGTCGAGTAGTCCTTCGTTCTCCTTGTTGGTCACTTTGCCGTAGAATATTCGCTGGTACATCCAAAGCATATAACAGGCGGAAAGAATTACACCGCTGGCCGCAATCACCGCGTACCAGACGTTGGCCTTGAACGTTCCCAACAGAATCAGGAACTCACCTACAAATCCATTGGTGAGCGGCAGTCCGATTGATGAGAGGGTAACGATCAGAAAGACTACCGAGAAAACCGGCATAACTTTGGCCAATCCGCCAAACTGCTCGATCAAACGAGTATGTCTTCGTTCATAAATCATTCCCACGATCAGGAACAGGGCGCCGGTTGAGACACCATGATTGATCATCTGGAGCACGGCCCCTTCCATCCCTTGAAGGTTCAGGGCGAACAGGCCGAGCATAACAAAGCCCATATGCGAGACCGAAGAGAACGCGACCAGTGACTTGACATCTTTCTGGACCATCGCCACCAGAGCCCCATAGACAATGGCAATGAGCGAGAGCACAGAGATATAGGGGACGAACGTCACGGTAGCTTCGGGGAACATCGGCATGCAGATTCGGATGAAACCATAGGTTCCCATTTTCAGCAGAACGCCAGCCAGGATCACCGAACCAGCCGTAGGAGCCTCAACGTGAGCATCGGGCAACCAGGTATGGAACGGCCACAAGGGAACTTTGATCGCAAAGGCCAGAGCAAAAGCACCAAACAGCCAGAGCTGCGCCTGATGCCCCAGCGGCATCTGGGCCAGTCTGATCATATCAAAGGTATATTCCCCGGCGAAACTATGGTACTCAAAGAGTATGTACAGAATGGCCACCAGCATCAAAAGCGATCCAAACATGGTGAACAGCACAAACTTGATGGCCGCGTAGATTCTCCGCACTCCGCCCCAGAGACCGATTATGAAATACATCGGAATCAGCATTACTTCCCAGAAAACATAGAACATAAACAGGTCAAGGGAACAGAAAACGCCCAGCATTCCGGTGGCCAAAAGGAGCATGGAAATATAGTAACCTTTGACTCCCTCGGTGATCGAATTGAATGACGCCAGGATGGCCAGCAGATTCAGGACCGTTGTCAGGACAATCAGAAGCAACGAAATGCCATCGATACCAAGATGATAGCTGATCCCCAGCGAGGCTATCCAGGGGATGTTGACTTCAAATTGCATGCCATTGGCCAGCGGCTCAAACATGGCATAGAGCCAGAATGAGAGCAGCAAGGTGATGAACGAAATAATGAGGCTGATTGACTTAATAGAGTCATGACGCTCTTTTGGAACCAACAGCAGAAGAGCCGCTCCCAGAAGCGGGAAGAATGTCACCAATGTCAGAATCTGAGACTCCATTCTTATCCTCTCATGAACACCGCAATCAGCACTACAACGCCAACTGCAAACAGGGTAGCATAGGTTCTAACCCGGCCGGATTGACCGCGACGAACGAACTCGGACAGATCACTATAGATAACGGCCAGGCCGTTAATCAGGCCATCGATCAGAACAACATCGACCACTTTCCACAAAAAGAGTGAAAAGTAAACAGTCGGTCGCACAATCACGGCACCGTAAATTTCATCAACGTAATATTTGTTCAGAAGCAGATTATGCAGACCGGACAGCCTGGTCTGCCAGGCCGTGGCCAGTTCCGGCTTCCGGTTGTAGAACATGCGGGCTATAAAGATCGCAATCAGGACCAGGCCGACCGAAGCAATCATCAGCCCCCACTCCAATCCGGCGTTCCCGCCAGCCGACATCAGGGCGTGGGTGTCAATCATTCCCTTCCCCTGAGCCATTACCGGCTCCAGCCAATGCTCAAAGTGATTGGTAGCGCCAAGGATATGCGGCATCCCAATCCAACCTCCAACAATCGAGAGCAGGGCCAAAACCATCAGCGGAACGGTCATCGATTTGGGTGACTCATGCAGATGGGACTTGGTCTGGTCATCCATCCGCTCCCGGCCGTGGAAAGTCAGGTAAACCAGGCGGAACATATAGAACGCTGTCAGCCCGGCGGTGGCAAAGCCGATCACCCAGAAAACCGGATGGCCGAAACCGGAAGAGTAAGATTTCCAAAGAATCTCATCTTTTGAGAAGAACCCGCTCAGTCCGGGGATACCGGCGATTGCCAGGGTTCCGATCAGGAAAGTCCAATAGGTTACCGGGATATATTTTTTCAATCCGCCCATCTTGCGCATATCCTGCTCGTCGGACATAGCATGAATAACAGAGCCTGATCCCAGGAAGAGCAGGGCTTTGAAAAAGGCGTGAGTCATCAAGTGGAAAATACCGGCTGTAAATGCGGCCACACCGCAGGCAAGGAACATATAGCCCAACTGGCTTACGGTTGAATAAGCCAGCACTCTCTTAATATCATTCTGGGCCAGCCCGATAGTAGCAGCGAAGAGCGCGGTCATAGCACCGATCACGGCGACAACAAAAAGTGCGTCCGGTGACATCATATAGAGAACATTGGACCGCGCAATCATGTAGACGCCAGCGGTTACCATAGTGGCAGCGTGGATCAGGGCAGATACCGGTGTCGGGCCTTCCATAGCATCGGGGAGCCAGACAAAGAGCGGAATCTGAGCCGATTTACCAGTAGCTCCGACAAAGAGCAAGAGACAGGTTAATGTAATGAGCCCTCCCCCGGCTATGAATACCGAAGGGGCTATGGCGTTGATATCGACAAAATTCAGACTACCCACCTGCCAGAAGATCAGGAACATGCCGAGCAGAAAGCCGAAATCACCAATTCTGTTGACGATGAACGCCTTCTTGCCAGCATCGGCCGCGGACTTCTTGTGGTACCAGAAGCCGATCAGCAGGTAAGAGCAGAGTCCTACCCCTTCCCATCCAACAAACATGAGGAGGAAGTTGTCAGCCAGCACCAGGGTGAGCATGGAAAATGTGAATAGATTCAGGTAAGTGAAAAACCGACCGTAGCCCGGGTCTTTATGCATATAGCCGACTGAATAAACATGAATCAGGAAGCCGACTCCGCTGACAACCAGAATCATTACGGCAGACAGAGGATCAAGCAGCAGCCCCATGCTGACATGGAAATTACCCGAAGCTATCCAGGTGAAGAGAACCTGCTCAATCATGCGGGCATCGGCCGGGAGTGCCTTTAGCTCAAAAAAGAGCGTCAATGACAGAGCCAGCGACAACGCCACCGAACCACAACCAACCAGCGTAACGACCGGTTTGGGAAGCCGTCCGAGTAGAAGGCCATTGATGATAAAACCGGCCAGCGGCAATATTGGTATCAGATAGAGGTATTCTGCCATTTCAGATCACCAGCCTACCATTTGAGCAAGTTAAAGCGGTCAATGTTTATCGTTTCTCTATTTCTATAAAGCGTAATCACCATAGCAAGGCCAACAGCGGCCTCGGCAGCCGCAATCGTCAGGACCAGAAAGACAAAAGCGTGGCCATCCATGATATTCTGACTGCGCGAAAACGTAATCAGGCAGAGGTTGGCCGCGTTAAGCATGAGCTCAACTGACATCAACAGCACAATCATATTTCTGGAGACCAGTACCCCGACCGTCCCAATGGCAAAAAGGGCGACTCCCACTATCAGGTATGCTGAAATAGGTACCATACTATTCATGCCCTTCGTTCAGGTTTTGTGAGATTGGCTCGGCGGGCGTGTCCGGCTTCATGGGGAGTTCATCGGCCGTAGCGCGGCGCGCGATAATCACGGCTCCGACAATCGCCGAAAGCAACAGGATGGAAGTCAGTTCAAACGGATACAGGTACCTGGTAAACAGAAGCGTGGCCACGGATTCAACCGACCCAAAGAGACCATCAGTACTAGTCTCAATTCCGGCGGTCGTGGTACTTCCCGCTCCCACGCTGACTCGAATTACAAATGCGAGTTCCAAGAAAAAGAGGATGGAAATAAAGTATTTTACGAAACGGTGAATAGGCGGCGAATTCTCCCCGAGATCTTCAGAACTCCTCAGATTGAGCATCATAATGACAAAGAGGAACAGAACCAGGATCGCCCCGGAGTAGACTATTATCAGAACAGCGCCAACAAAGGCGGCACCCAGTTGTACATATAGGACAGCCTGAGCAACCAGCGACAGAATGAGATAGAGTACCGAAGCTACCGGATTGCGCTGGAAAATCATCATCGCGGCGCCAAAAACAGCGATCACGGATGAAACAACAAATATGGCCAGGTCAAGACTCATGATACCTTATCCGTGACTCCATAAACTTTGCGAACTCTTCGGTAAAGACGCTTCAATGGATTTTCTTTCCGAGGATGCTTCACCAGCATCTCTTCCTTCTTGAAAATGAAAGCATTCCGGCTAACGTCTGAGAATTCATAATCCTGTCCCAGAAAGATAGCCTCTTCGGGGCAGGCTTCTTCACAGAAACCACAGAAGATGCATCGGATCAGATTGATCTCGTAAATCTTTGCTCTTCTCTCTCCTTTTTCGTTTTCTTCCGGCTCCATGTAGATGGCATCCGCAGGACAGGCGGCCGCACACAGGCCACAGCAAACGCAGCGTTCGGTTCCGTCATCATATCTTTCCAGATAGTGCTTGCCGCGATAGCGGGGTGCCATTGGCTTTTTCTTGTTGGGATAATCCAGTGTCACCGGTTTCTTGAAGAAATGTTTGAGCGTTACCACAAACCCGAGTGGCATTTTCAGGAAGACATTTCCAACAGCTTTTAGTACTTCATTCATTTAACTTCACCAAACACTAATCTATCATCACAATTGCGGCCGTTATCATTGTATTAAGCAGGGCGACCGGAAAAAGAACTTTCCATCCAAAATTCATAAGCTGGTCATATCGCATTCTGGGGAAGGTTGCTCTTAGCCAGATATAGAAAAACATAAACAGGAATACTTTTATGAGAAACCAGAGAACCGATGGCAACAGCGGTCCCTGCCAGCCGCCAAAGAAGAGGGTGGCACCAACCGCAGAGACGGCCAGCATGTTGGCGTATTCACCGATAAAAAACATCGAAAAACGCATTGAGGAATACTCGGTGTGGTAACCGGCAACCAATTCAGACTCAGCTTCGGCCAGATCAAACGGGGCTCGATTTGTTTCGGCTATCGCACAGGTCAAAAACAGGAGGAAACCGAGCGGCTGTTTGAATACGAACCAGTTTTGGAAGAACCAGATGCTGTCCGAACCCTGCATGGCTACCAGCTCTTTCATGGAGAGAGTGTTGGCCAGCAGGATGACTCCGATAATTGACAGGCCATAGCCGATCTCGTAGGAGATCATCTGAGCCGAAGCGCGCAAGCTTCCCATAATGGAATATTTGGAGCCGGAAGACCAGCCGGCCAGAACAATGCCATAAATCCCCAACGAACTGACCGCAAAAACAAAGAGAACTCCTACATTCAGATCAGAAATAACCCCGGTGACGGCGTATCCGAATAATTCAAAATCAGCGGCGAACGGAACCACCGCAAAAGTCAGCAGGGCCGGAACAAAGGAGATGATGGGAGCCAGTGCAAAGGTGACTTTCTCAACGGAGTTCGGCACCAGGTCCTCTTTGAAAATCAGCTTGAAGCCATCGGCCAGCGGCTGCAGAAGTCCAAACGGACCGGCCATAGTTGGTCCCATGCGATGCTGCATATAGGCGACCACTTTCCGCTCCAACCAGGTTGAATAGGCACAACAGGTCAGGACAGCCACTACGACCACAACTACCTTCATTGATGAGATAATCATCATCTCAAGCATATCAGCCATCCACCTTTGACAGCTTGACCATATCCACTCTCTTCTTGCGCATCATCAGCCCGTTGGTCGGTGTTGACGAGAAATTGCGGGGCAACAGCACGACCTCTGTGTTGAGAATCTCAGAAATTTTCACCGGTACAATTATCTTACCCACCGGAGACTCAACCCGCACCGACTCGCCCGGCTTGAGATTCATCTTAGCGGCCAGCGCTGCAGAAATTTCGGCGTAAGCTTCGCCGGAGAATTCCGTCAGCGAGGGGGACTTTTCGGTGAGGTGCCCGCTGTGGTGCGGATCGTCGCACAGGTAAAGCGGCAGGTCAAAATTTTCCTCGACCTTATCCTCGGTAGCTTTTATGGAACAGAATTCAGTCGGCAGAGCGGGGAATTCGGTCAGGCTCAGCAGCTGGGAAATCTCGGACTCAATGGTCTCTCTATCAAACAATTTGGCGGCATCAAATCTTGAGGCCAAGTCAGCTATTATATCAAAGCCGGTTCGCGATGCTCCAATCGGTTTGATAGCCGCTCTTGCGGTCTGATTCCGTCCTTCAAGATTGACATAGCCACCATCGTACTCAGCCCAACTGCAGAGCGGAAGCACCACATCGGCCATTTGAGTCGTCTCGGTTTCAAACAGATCACAGGCCACCAGGAAATCAGCTCTATCCAGACCTTCGCGGGCAAACTGCAAATCCGGATAGATCATCATCGGGTTAGCGCCCATAACAAACAGCCCGTCAATCTCTTCCTTTTTCAGCAGGGCCAGCATGGCATCCGTATTGTGAGCTTCTCCGGCAGGCATTTCCGACCAGAGGGAACCAAGCTTCTCAGCCAGTGCTTTGGGGGGAGTGGGCATGACACCCAGCTTTTGGGCTCCTTTGGAGTTGGCATACCGGGCCAGAATTGCAACTTGTCCTTTGTTTTGAAGTCCAAACAGTTTGTTGAGATTGCAAATTGCCGCGGCTATTGTTTCCCGCTCCCGTGATCGAGTAACAATTTCGCCTGCCACAAAACTAATTTTCTTTCCGGAAGCTAACGCCTGTGCTAACTGCCTGACACTCTCAACCGGGATCCCGGCATCCGCACATAGTTCGGGAAGGCCAGCATTGCCCAGTTCGTTTTTGAATTTGGCTGCGGCCTGCTCATCCACGAGGCGTTCTTCTATAGCGGCCTGACAAACGGCCTGCAGGGCAATCTCTTCTTTGCCCGCTTTGTAGATTAGCTCAAGTTCGGCAATGTCAGCAGATTTGACCGCGAACGGATTGAGCGAAAAAATGCGAGAGCCGTTGAAATTATAAGCTTTTCGCATTCTAAGATATTCGTTGTGGTGCTCTCTAATAAGATCACTTCCAAAAACTACGATGACATCGGAGTCGTCTATCTCTTTGATACTAAAGGGCTGCATAGCCAATCGAGCACAGAGGGCATCGGCGCTGGATGGCAGCATGCGGCAGTCAGAGCGGTAGTCGACATTATTGGACTGCAGCACCTTCCGGAAGAATTTTGAGAAACTATAGAGCGAGCGATTGTCAAGCGAAGGAGCCGCCAGACCTCCGATACAGACGGAGCCTTTGGAATCTTTTATTTCGGTCAGACGGTTGGCGATCGTATCCAACGCCTCTTCCCAACTCACTTCAACCTGGGTCCCGCTCTTTTTTACGAGTGGCTTTTTCAGCCGGTCGGGTGAGTTGACAATCTGGTATCCATAGCGGACGATATCAGGCAGCCAGCCATCATCCACATCATCGTTTGGTCGGGAGGTCGTCCGATAAATCTTGTTTTTCTGGCGCTCTTTAAAGAAGGTGATGTTGCATCCCGAACTCAGGAAATTGTCTACCGAAGGAACTGTTTCGGTCAGCCAGACACGAATCTTGTAACGCCAGTCACTGTTGGTCAGGGCACCGACCGGGCAGATTTCAACCAGGTTTCCCGAAAACGGATTGTCTACCTGCTCACCGGGGGCGGAGTCTATTTGTGCAATATTGCCCCGTTCATAGACGCCAAGGTCGTATTCGCCAAACGCCTCTTTATTGGAACGAACACACTTGTAACAAAGAATGCAGCGGTTCCGATTCAGGACAATTTCCGGACCAATCTTTTTGTCATCAAAGGTGGTGGTCATTTCATCTTCGCGGAAACGGGCTTTTCGGAAATCGTTTCGGCTATCATCGGTGCCATGCTCAAAAGTCAGATTCTGCAGGTCACACTCCCCTCCCTTGTCACAGGTGGGGCAGTCGAGCGGATGGTTGAGCAAGATAAATTCTATGATTGCTTTACGACCCTGCTTGACCTGCTCGGAATTGGTGTAAACAACCATCCCTTCCATCGCTTCGGTTGCGCAGGAGACCTGGAGCTTGGGCAATTTCTCAATTTCCACGTAACAGATTCGACAGGCCCCGACCGCTTTGAGCTTGGGATGCCAGCAGAAAGTGGGGATATCAATCCCAACCGAGCGGGCAGCTTCAAGAACTGTCGTCCCTTTGGGCACGGTCACCGACTGATCATCTATAGTCAGTGTTACCATCGTTACCGGAGTACTTTCTGCTTTTTCTTT
>JARGFS010000080.1 GCA_029211095.1 bacterium
TGTGGCCAATGTTGATAATGGTGACAGATCGACATTACTCCTTCGTGGTTTGCCGAGCGATGAGGCTGAGGTACAAACTCGTATCGACAATCCCGATCAGTTATCTACCTACCCGGCCGCCAATCGAGATGCCGCAAGCAATTTTGATCTGCTCATTATTACGACCCCCGAACTGGTAGGATCGTTCCAGTTGCTGAAAGACTACCATGACACCACCGGTATCCCGACCGAAATCCGCACTACAACCGATATCGGCAGCACCGACCCGACCGCTGTCCGTGACTATATCCGTAACATCTACGAGATCGACGGCATCCAGTATGTTCTGATAGGCGGCGATGATGGCCTTATTCCGTCCCTCGACCTGTATGTGAAAAGCTGGGAAGGCGGGAGCCCGTATATTGATTATAATATGCCGGGCGATATCTACTTTGCTTGCCTGGACAATACTTACAATTATGATGCCGACTCCTACTGGGGAGAGCCGGATGATGGATTTAAGGGTATGGATGTTGACCTGGTGGCCGAAGTCTACCTTGGCCGGGCCTCGGTTGAAGGAAGCGCCGAAGCTGATCTGTTTGTCAGCAAGACAATTACTTACCTGACTGCCGATGATATTTACCTCAAGAAAGCTCTTTGGCTCGGGGAACATCTTGGATTTGGCGGTACCGGAGAATATGGCGGCTATTCGAAGGACCAGATTATTGATGTCACTACGTCCGGGGGATACCTCACTACCGGTCTTCCGTCCGACAAGTATGAGATCGACAAGCTGTACGACATGTATTACACCTGGGCGACTTCGGAACTGATTGACCGGGTCAACAACGGCGTCCACATCATCAACCATTATGGCCACAGTAACACCAGCTGGGCCCTCAAGATGAGCAGTAGTACTGCCGCCTCTTCATTTGTCAATGACAAGCTCTGCTTCATCTACTCCCAGGGTTGCTATGCCGGTTGTTTTGACGGCCCGGATTGCTGGGCGGAATATGCTACCATAAAAAGCTCTTCCGGCGCTTTCGCCGTAATCATGAACGCCCGTTACGGATGGGGCACAAGCAGCACCGACGGTCCTTCGCAAAGATTCGATCGTGAGTTTTTTGATGCTATCTACAGCGAAGGAAAATTTGAACTGGCCAGGGCCAATCAAGACTCCAAAGAGGACAATATATACCGCATCAACGAGTCCTGCATGAGATGGTGTACTTATGAACTGACCCTGTTTGGTGATCCGACAGTAGCTCTAAAGGGCGCTCAGAGTTGTGAACAAAGCGGCCTTAACGACACCGATGCCGACGGCGTCTGTGATATTTTCGACAACTGCTCCGCCGTGGCCAACGACAACCAACTTGACGCCGATGGTGACATGATTGGCGACGTCTGCGACACCTGCCCGAATGATCCAGAAAATGACAATGATGGAGACGGCTACTGTGCCGATCTCGACAACTGCCCCATCGACAACAACCCGGACCAGACCGACAGCGATGGTGACGGAGTTGGTGACCCCTGCGATCTCTGCGAAGGTTTTGATGATTTCGCCGACGCTGATTCTGACGGACTGCCAGATGGCTGCGACGCGTGTGTCGGATTTGATGACAATGCTGACATCGATAGTGACAGCTATGCCGACTCCTGCGACAACTGCCCGAACATTTCCAACTCTGACCAGATGGACACCGATGCCGATGGTGTTGGCGATCTATGCGACAACTGTGTGAACAATAGCAACGCGAATCAGATTGACACTGATGGAGATGGAAATGGAGATGCCTGCGATATTAATTGCGGGGACATCAACGGCGACCTGATTTGCATCGACATCACCGATATCGTTTATTTCGTGTCCTACCTTTTTGAAGGCGGACCAGCGCCACCGGAGATTCCAATGGCCGACGTGGATGGCGCGGTGGGCATCACGATTACTGATCTGACACACCTGGTTGACTACATGTTCAACAGTGGGGCCGGTCCCAATTGCAGTCATTGATCAGTTAATTGATTTTTCACAGAGGCGCGCCATTCGGTGCGCCTTTTTTTATACCAGGTGTTGAATTCTCTGTAATCACCCATTAGCCCAAGATGAAATTATGAGCCGGCTCTCCCTTCCTAATCCCTTTGCTAAACCGAACTTGTGACTTACATTGTCATAACCATGAAATTTCTGCCAACCACCAAAGAAGAACTCAAAAAGCTCGGCTGGGATCAGCTTGATATCATTCTAATCTCCGGTGACAGCTATATTGACTCCCCCTATATCGGAATCGCCGTCATTGGGCGACACCTGGTGAACAACGGCTTTCGGGTCGGGATAATCGCCCAACCGGACTGCTCAACCGAACAGGATATCAGACGTCTCGGCGAACCAAGCCTGTTCTGGGGGATCAGCGGCGGATCGGTCGATTCCATGGTGGCCAATTATACCGCATCTAAGAAGAGACGTAAGTCTGATGATTTCACTCCGGGTGGAATCAACAACCGCCGACCGGATCGGGCGGTTATTGTCTATAGTAATCTCATTCGCAAATACTTCAAGGAGACCCGGCCAATCGTGTTGGGAGGCATAGAAGCCAGCTTACGGAGAATCGCGCACTACGATTACTGGTCCAATAAGATTCGCAAGTCTATCCTGTTTGATGCCAAAGCGGATGCCCTCGTTTACGGTATGGCGGAAAATGCAATCCTGCAGTTAGCCAGAGCCTTCAAAAACGGCCAGGATTGGCGACCCACGAACTCTGTCTGCTACATCTCAAACGAGACACCCACCGGCTATCTTGAGCTCCCTTCGTTTGACGAGGTCCGGCAATCCAAAACAAAATTCACCCGGATGTTTCACACTTTCTACAAGAACAACGACCCGATCACCGCCCGGGGGCTCTATCAGAAAAGCGACACCCGGTATCTGGTTCAAAATCCGCCCGGCCAATATCTCTCCCGGCAAGAGATGGACAAAGTGTATGAGAACAGCTTTGCCCTGGAACAGCACCCTTACTACCAAAAGCAGGGAAGCGTTAAAGCTCTGGACACAATCCGATTCTCACTGGCCACGCATCGAGGCTGCTATGGTGAATGCAACTTCTGTGCTATCGCGGTCCACCAGGGACAGACAGTCAGGTACCGCTCAGAGAATTCAGTTCTGCGCGAAGCCGAGCGGTTCAGGTCACACCCCAAGTTCAACGGGATCATCAGTGACGCCGGTGGCCCCACCGCCAATATGTATGGATTTGAATGCGACAAGAAATTGAGCAAAGGCTGTTGCGACAACAAGAGATGTCTCTATCCAACTCTTTGTCCGGTGATGAAACCGGATCATAGCCAACAAATGAGCCTGTTGACAAAACTGGCCGCGCTTGAAGGAGTCAAGAAAGTCTTTGTAGCCAGTGGTATCAGGTATGATCTGATTATTAACGACAAGAAACATGGCAGGAAATATCTCAGCCAGTTGGTCAACCGGCATACTTCGGGCCAGTTGAAAGTTGCGCCGGAACATGTGGATGACAATGTTCTTGACCTTATGGGGAAGCCACACTCTGCGTCCCTGACCAAATTCAACGCCATGTTCAGCGAGGCCGCCTCCGGGAGCGAAAAAGAGCAGTACCTCACCTATTACCTGATAGCCGCTCATCCCGGTTGCGGTGAAAAAGAGATGATGAACCTGAAATCTTACACGTCGAAAAACCTCCGTATCAATCCGGAACAGGTTCAGATTTTCACTCCTCTCCCCTCTACTTACTCAGCCCTGATGTATTACACCGAACAAGACCCGTTTACAGGCAAACCGATATTTGTCGAGAAGGATATCATCCGCACGAGAAAGCAAAAAGATATGCTAACGCACAAACCTCTCCGCCGCCAATCCGGTACCAGAAGACCCGGATCATAGCTTCTTTGCCAATCTACACAGAATGTTAAACTCGACATCCCCATTGAACAGCGTATTCTTGATGTAGAATTGTTTTTGCGATTATTTGAATGGAGCGCATTAGTCTCCAAACAACTCAAGGAAGAGGCTTTATATGGTGATCGATCACATCGGAATCGTTGTAAAGGATATCAACAAAGGGATCGCCCATTGGGAAAAGATATTCGGTTACCAACAGATGACCGAAATCGTCCTGAACACGCGCCAAAAAGTCAGAGTGGTTTTCTTACACAAGCCAGACTCCCAGATGATTAAATTGATCGAACCTTCCGATGAGACCTCGCCCATCTATGCTTTTTCCAAAAAAGGGGGCGGGCTGCATCATCTCTGTTTTAAGTGCGATGATTTGAACGCTCAACTGGGGGAGTTATCAGAAAAAGGACTGCGTATTTTGGCCCATCCTCAGCCGGGCGAAGCTTTTGAGAATAACGACATCGCGTTTTTCTATGCCCAGCAGGGGCTCAATGTTGAGTTGATTGACACTGACAAGAAGGCCAACAGACTTCTGCCGCTAATACCTAAGACACCATAATTGATCCTTAAGAGAGCCTGCAAATAAGATCGACATCAGTTAGGGCAACAGCATTTGGCTATGCCTGATGCCAGTTTGGCGATATTTTGATTGAAAATCGGGGTTGAATATGCTAATCTTTCCCCTATCTTAGAGATTCACAATGCCCCGGTAGCTCAGTTGGATAGAGCATCTGCCTTCTAAGCAGAGGGTCACAGGTTCGAATCCTGTCCGGGGTATTTTCAAGTACTATTACCTGATTTTCTTCTCAACTTCTCCCCCGCCCCCGTCCGACAATACGAATATGAAAGCAATCATCACTACCATACTATCTGTGATCGGCGGCTGGCTCGGCTGGTGGCTGGGTAATCAGATCGGACTGTTTACAGCCCTCTTTGTGAGCATGGTCGGTTCAGGATTCGGAATCTACTACGGGCGCAAATTCGCCCAGCAATTCGACTGATCCCCCCCATAATCAGACCAGCCCGCCGTACTTCAATTTCTACTTGTAGTACGTCGCATCGCTGATCCCCTACTTTCCGTGGTCGGCAGGCGCCCCCGTCTGTCCTGAGCTTGACGAAGGGTCTGCCCCTACATCGAAAGTTTATTCATCTCTCAACATCACTTGTAGCCCACCTGCTGGTGGGTTTGTACCCTGACGTGATCCATCCACTATTGCAACTCCTGATTCGATTCATAAGGCTCCTCCCGTAGCCCCACCGGGCCATAGAAGTGCAGTACGACCGGGTCCAGAATGCCGCGTCTAACTGGCAAAGCCGAAGAAACCACTGCCTCCAGCCAGGCCAGAGAATCCGTTTTGTAGATGAACATCGAAGAAGGCGCTTCGGCATTAATCGACGGCTCAAACGGCCCCGAAATTATCGGCCGGGATTCGAAGTCAAATTTCTGTAACTCCTGCGCCTGCCAGATTCTTAGACTGTCAAAATCCGGCTCGGTCACCGACGACCAATTGACCCCCTTGTAATAAATCACCATCTCATAAGCAGTCATCTCCACCGGCTCATCATATTTCAGGCCGGAAGAACCAACCCAGGGGTGGATCTGGACATTCAGCCGTCTTGCCTGAACCGATGGATCAGTGGCCGTCAGTTTTTTGGCCTGCTGGATGTCCTCAGTTTCAAAAAAGAAGAGTCCGAGAATATAGCTATAGCCACTGTCTGCCCAGGTCGGTCCGGCCAGAGCGAGCCAGCCGGAGTCGGCCAGACGTTGTATATTGTCCAGGTGTGCTTCCTGCAGTTTCTCAAGCTCCGGGGTAACTTCGGCCGTCCAGGTTGCCCCCGGCCGGATCAGTCCAACGTAGTATGTTTTCTCGCCTGACCCCTCCGGTGCGGCCTGTTCAGATTGCTTCTCAGATTCGGAGCAGGACAAAACGAGCATTAACGTGAGTAGGAGTACTATGGTATTCTTCATTGATATTCAGACCTTGTTCTTATTGGTGACCGTGGCACTAAACGTAAAGAAGTAACAGCCCCTTCCATAGGCAACAAGAAACCTCCCGGAGATTCCCGTATGAACCTCTCATCAAGACAGGCAAGTAAATATTCACTTGAATATGTGAGTTTGTATTAGGTATCTTTTGAGAAGTTCAATGCCGTGCCTTACGGAAAGGAGATGATATGCCGTTCTGCCCTACCTGCCGTTATGAGTATGAACCCAATATCTCAAAGTGCCCGGACTGTGATGAATTTTTGGTTTCAACTCTCCCGCCGGAAAATGCGCAAGAGGAAGAGAAAGAGCGTGATTGGGTGCCACTGGCTCAGTTGACTTCGCAGCAATACTCTCAAATGTTCCTTGAGGCTCTCCGGTCAAAAGGGATTGACGCTATAGAGCTTTCCGGAACCGGTTACTTCGGGCAAGTGGGAGCAATGGGACCTTCGGCTTCGCTGGCCATTGGCGGTGGGTACACAATCGCTGTCTCCCGGGAGCATCTGGAAGAGGCCGACAGCGAGGGATCGATAATTTTTGGCGACGGCTGGGAGAAAGTCCGTATCGCCTGACTTTCGATCAGAAGATTCTGATCGAACTGTTTTTCAGCGACTCATAGCCTCTTCATACGGCACAAATCCCGGGACTTTTCCCGCAATTGAAGAATCTGGCTTATGGAAGGCCGGGTTTTCATAGATTATGCGGAGCAGTTTCTCTTTCTCTTCTTCGTGCGCAAGATGAGCAATAGCCACCGCCCTTTCACCAAGACTGAGACCTCTCGGGTCCATCGCTCCGTTTTCAGTCACCAGGATCACCTGATCAGCCGGAATAGCGGTGGTTGTAATGCCCGCCGGACACATATCCACTACTTTGGACAATCCGGCCGAGGTTCTTGCCTTAAGGGCAATAATCGCCACGCCCCCTTCAGACCACCGAGCGCCCCTGATAAAGTCCGCCTGACCGCCGATACCACTGTAGATTTTCCGAGCATCCAGTGAGTCCGCCCAGATATTGCCGTGGAGATCAACTCCGATGGCGGAGTTTATCGACACCATTCTTGGATGTTCGGCAATTTTGAACACGCTGTTAGTGTAGTTGCTGGGACGACTCTGAATAGCGCTGTTGTTGTGCATCCAGTCATACCCGGCTTGATCCTCGGCGAGGAAAATCGATGCCACCGAAAAATTGAGATGCTTCTTCCATCGATTGGTCACCGCCCCAACCTTGACCAGTCGGGCCATCGCCCCGGCGAACAGCTCCGTATGGATCGAGAGGTCTTTAATACCACGGCGGAGTATTGCGGTTGTTACCGCCTCCGGCACTTCACCAATCCCATACTGGAGGGTGGAGCCGGGACTGTCTTTGGAGCCATCCTGAATATAGAGGGCAGCAATAATTTCGCCGATCCTTCGGGCGTTTTCATCCGCTTGATGCACCGGGCTTATCGGAAGATTGTAGTCGCTGTCAATCAAGTAGTCAATCTTGCTCTTGTGGATTGTTGTTCCCTGTACAAACGGCATGCGGGCGTTGCGCTCGGCAATGACCAGCCCGCCCCGATCTTTTGCCTGACGAATAGCCATCAGGACCGCCTCAACGGTTGTGCCCAGACTGTAGTTCCCCCCCTGGTCCGGTCCACTGACCGAAAGCAGAACCACACTCGGATGTATCTTCTCTTTCAGATATCTCGGAATCTCCGAAAGGTGAATGGGACAGTAATATGCCCATCCTTTGTTCACCGCTTCTCTGGTTAACGCACTATTGAATATGACCCGGTGAGTTATGTCACGACACCGCTCTTCTGAGTAAAGTTGCTCCAGTCCGGAACCCAGCGGCAGGACGCTATAGATATCAATCTCTTTGATCGACTCATCGGCGGCCAATTGCTTCAAAAGAAGCTGGGGAGTCGCCGCATTCCCGGACACATAGACGATACTTCCCGGAGGAATTGTCTTCTTATTTATGACATCTTCTACAGATGTTATTTTGTTCATTTTTCTGCCAAACCTTCTGAGTAATATCTTCCAACCAATCTATGATTTACTGACTATTCGTCAACAAGTTACTTCATCTCAATTTCGGAATTGTTCAGATATCCGAATTACTGCCCTCGGTACGATCCAACCAGGCTCTCATTTTTGTCTTGCAAGAATATTAAAATGTAGTAATTTTCAAGTACACAAGAAAGGAGGTGGTCAGATTTTAAAACATGACAAACGTGAGGTGGCTGCTACTTAGGAGCCTGCCCATCCAATAGTTGGGTAGCGCTAAGTAAATCCCAACAGTTAAACCGGCCCGACAGTTCTGAACAAGAATTGTCGGGTTTTGTTTTGCTTCCGGCGGCTGACAGCGACCCACTAATTCATTGACCCATTTCAGGTTGAGGATTATATTCCGATTAGGGTACTAACCCATTTGTTAGTCAGGGAAACAAATGAAGACACTCTGATTTCTTACCTTTTTTCTCGCATTGCCGGTGATGACAGCGGCATCCACTTACCGAGTTCCACTGGACTTTGTTGAGATTCAATCGGCCATTGATGCCGCCTCTTCCGGCGACACCATTCTGGTCGCCCCAAAAACTTACCGGGTCAATCTCGATTTTCTCGGCAAGGATATTCTGCTTTGCAGCGAAGCCGGACCGGAGGTCACCATCCTGCAACAGGAGATAAATGATGATATTGTCAGTTTCACCAATGGAGAAGGACCGAACGCTATCCTCCGCGGTTTCACTCTCTTGGGTGGAACTGCCGGTGGCTGTGCGGTAAGAATCGCCAATGCGTCTCCGACTATCGAAGGCAACTATCTGAAATACCACCATAGCTATGCCGGGGGGCAGCCCCAGCTCTATGTCCGCTACTCCGGTTCCCCTACTATCAGGGATAACTTCTTCCTGAATGACGACAGCCTTCGGATGGCAATCTGGGCCTGGGGAACCGACCCCGTTTACATCTACAACAACACTCTCTATGGAGGTGGGCGAGGTATCTACATCTCTGCAACACCGGCCGTGATAAGAAACAACATTGCGGTCAACACTGAGATTGGAATCGTCAATAGCTCAATCATCACCGAAGATCACAACAATGCCTGGGGAAATACAGTCGACTATTCCGGAGACCCGCCGGATGTCACCTCTCTCTCGGTTGACCCGTTATTCATAGATACGTCCAACGGCAATTGCTTGCTCATGCCCGGCTCCCCCTGTATTGATGCCGGGAATCCCAGTTCTGCCTTCAACGACCCGGATGGTACTATCGGTGATATAGGCGCTTTCTATTTTGATCAGCTCGTCCCGGCCGCATATAATCTCGGTATTATCGGCGAAGAGATCGGTCATGTGATGAATCCCGATCCGATTTTCCATTGGTCCTTTTATGGAATAGAACAGGAAGGATTCCGGATTGAAGTCGGCACTGACAACGACTGGTCCACAGCCGAGAATTGGACGTACAACTCCGGTCTGACAACGGACACTTTGATCGCCTATGCCGGAGTTCCTCTTCAGAACGGTATGACCTACTACTACCGAATTCGCGTCTCCGATTCTGCCAGTATTGGACACTGGGTCCAGTCTGTTTTTCGCTTGAATGGTCCGCCCGCCGTTCCCGTACCATACTGGCCGACTTCGGGAACAACCGTCTCTGTTAAGGGAGTGCAATTATGGGTCATGAACCCGAACGAACCGGAAGGAGACTCGCTCTTTCTTGATTATGAAGTATACTTCGACCCGGGACTAACAAATTTGGTGACATCTGTTACCAGTGTCCCGGAGCAAAGGGACTCAACCGGATCAGGTTATCTCTCCTCCCTTACCCCCGGCCTGACTTATTACTGGCGCTGCCGTGCTTCTGATAAGTGGGAATACTCAAACTGGTCAAGCCCTGCTTCGTTCATCGTCAGACCCGGTATTGTCCTGCACGTTCCCGGTACTTATGAAACTATTCAGGCGGGGATTAATGCCGCTCAGCAGGGGGATACGGTCCTGGTGGCGGATGGGATATACTCCGGCGATGGCAACCGCGATCTCACTTTTAACGGCGTCAACATAATTCTGAAATCAGAGAATGGACATAGTGCGACCGGAATCGTTGTTGGTGGATCCGAATCAGATCGTCACCGTGCGATTAGCCTTGAGAGCGGAGAAGACTCAAGTTCGGTTGTGGATGGATTCACAATTGGTTACGGATATGTTGACCAGGCCGCTATTTTCACTGGATATTCTGGCGGCGCAATCACGCTCAAAAACTGCCTGGTGACAGAGTGCTCTGATTTCGGTATGTACACGTCCGGATGGGAACGTACATCGCGAATTGAGAATTGTCACTTCAACAATAATGGGCTGTCTGGCGTATATTTATACGCACCTGCAATCGTAACACATAGCATCTTTGATCACAACGGTGCCTACGGACTGATAACCCAGGGATGGAATCTGGTCGATATATCTAACTGTACATTTGTGGCAAACAAGTACGATGGGTTCGTGATTGAAGGCGAACCACCGATAGCGCCTAAGTCTGCGGCGCAGGCAGAAGACTCAAGTTTTGTCTACAACTGTGTTGCCGCCTACAACGGCGGATGCGGCTTTGGACAGATATTCTGGTCGCGCCCACTATCATTGTCGTGCAACAACTCATACGGAAACCTGGGATACGACCAGTACTGCACCTACGACTACCTCACCGGCGAAAATGGCAATGTCTCTCAACAACCGTTCTTCTGTGATACTACACTGGCGGATTACCACATTTCTGACCAGTCACCCTGTGCTCCGGCCAATAACAGCTGCTCGGTTTTGATGGGCGCCTATGAGGTTGCATGCACCGGCTGCTGTGTCCATCGCGGCGACATAGACCATAGCGGCGGGACCACCCCGGTTGACATATCCGATATCACTGCTTTCGTAGAATACATTTTTGCCGGAGCTGCCCCTCCCATCTGCCCGGAGGAAGGAGATGTCGATGGCAGCGGCACGATTGACATCACCGATCTAACAGTAATGGTGGATTTCATTTTCAACGGTGGAAGCGAACCTCCTCCCTGTCCGTAGAACGGCCTGAAATTGCCATAACCGCCCCAATCCGACAGATATCAAGAATAAGAAAACCTCTTCCGATAATTATAATTGCAGTCTTACTGTAGTAATCGGAAGAGGTTAATTATGTCCCCGAAAGATCACTCTCAAAGCGAACGACCGGATATCCGTGAGTCCGATAACAGGCACATGGATATTGATTTTCTAAAGTCAGAGTTGTTCAACTGGCTTGCTCAAATGGAACTGCCTAAAGATTCACCGGCCTCTTCGTGGGAGGAGTGCGTAAAAACATTCCCTTCCCCATCTGACTCAGGTTCGGCCGAGACCGGCCTACGACTCCGGATCAGTCTGCAATTGAATACGTCGGGCAACAAGTATCTCATCTCCTTTCTGGAATCTATGGAACCGGACAGCCGCGGAATCTACATTCTTGCGGTGCATGTCAACTGGAAAGATTGCGAACGAAGCATGCAGCAAATGGTTGAGTGCGGCTACAAAGGTAGATTCAATGATATCCTCCGCTCCACCCACGTAATCTGGATTCAGACTTTTCTGGCCAATGAACTCAAGATCGCCATGGACTCCGCCGCCATCGCAATCCTCTCACATGAACTGACCGGCACACCCGCGGCTCTCCACCGGGGACATCCTGTCAGACGGCCGACCGCGGACCGGATAGACTTCCCGTCCGAACCCGCATTAAATGTTGACGACGCCTCAGGCGAGTAGTTTCATTCCTACATGAATGTTGAATACATCAATAGTCTCGATCAGATAAATCCGGGCTCTCCGGAACCGACAGACATAAGAGGTTTTTTTGTTGGCTGGAAGAATCCACCTGGCCCCGGCACACTCGTTAAGATTCTCAAACGGTCTGGCAGCTATGTCCTGGCAATTGACAGGGACAATGAAAATAGAATTATTGGGTTTATCAATTGCCTGACCGATGGCATCCTTAGTGCCTACATCCCCCTGTTGGAGGTCCTGCCGGAATATCAGGCGAACGGAATCGGCAAAGAATTAGTGCGCCAATTGCTAAAACAGCTCGGACCGATCTACATGATTGATCTTGTCTGCGACCGGGAAATACAACCGTTCTATGAGAAAGCCGGATTCAACTCCTGCTCCGCCATGATCAAACGAGATTATGACTGTCAGAGTGGCTCGACTGATTAAAGATCGCCGGACTTGTCCCGCCGCCCCATCATCTCCATGTAGAGATTCAGGTACCGGTTCTCTATACCTACATTTTCCGCTGTTGTTTTGATGATATCACGAAGAGATACGATACCGACAACTTTCTCGCCATCCAGAATCGGAACGTGCCGAATCCAGTTTTTATCCATGACACCGGCGATATAGCTGATGTCATCTTCGGGAAGGCCAACAATCAGTTCATAGGTCATCACTTCCTTGACACAGCACTGCCGGTAGTTCCCTTTGGTTTCATGGATTTTCTTGAAAATGTCTTTGTCGCTGATGATCCCAACCAGTTCTCCTGAGCCGCTGAGGACAGGCAGACATCCAATCCCGTTGCCGATCAGCAGGTCCATCGCCTCTTCCAGAGTTGCCTCGGGCGTGGTGGTGATCAGATTCCTCTCCTTACTCTCCAATAGTGTCCTTACAAACATTTTATCCCTCTCATTGTATTGATTTCCTGTAGCGGTACACTACCAAGAGTACCATTACAATATAGAGCCTTTAATCTCTTCTGACAAGTGAAAGATAAAGTTATCTGTTGTGCGATAAGGAACGTCTGAGAACCAAAATCATGCGAGAGTTCTTAACACGGCGCAGAAATCCTGACTCCCCATACCGGACTTAATTGTCTCGGCATACAGTTTACTTACCGTTTCGGCCTGACCAGACGGACGATTCATCTCCTTCGCCATTTCAAGATAGTAGAGAAGGTCTTTATGGATAGCGTCACACGCGAAGTGCGGAGTAAAGTCTTCTTCCATCAGCTTTTGCTTCTTGGCGTTCAGTACGGCAGAGTTTCCTGCCCCGGATGTAAGAATGTCCAGTACATCGGAGCGGCTCAACCCAACTGCCTCGCCAAACCGGACTGCTTCGGCCAACGATGCCATCAGTGTTCCCAGTACCATGTTGTTGATCAGTTTCATCCTGGTAGCCAGTCCCGGTGTCGACAGAAAATAAATTGTAGAGGCAATCTTATCCAAAAGCGGTCGGCAGTTCTCAAAAGGCTCCTTTTCCCCACTCACCAACATAGTCAATTTTCCGCCGGTTGCGGGCACAACTGAGCCGATCACGGGCGCTTCAATGTAGTGGGCGCCATGTTCTGTGGCCAGTCCGGTCAATTCGTGAATTGTGGAGAAGTGATTTGTAGAAGTATCAATCAGAAATTTCCCGGTGCAATCAGCCGCCAGGAGCCCGCCTGACATAGTCAAAACGGAATGCACTGCCTCACTGTCAAAGAGGTTCAGGACAATCTGGTCGCATCGTTCCACCAACTCTTGCGGCCGGTTCACAACTTCGCACCCAAGTCCTTCCGCTTTGGAAAGAGTCCGATTCCAAACGAGCAGTTCCTCATTTACAGACAGAAGCCTGCCAACCATAGCTCTTCCCAGATTACCGATTCCAATAAAACCAATAGACATTCTCTTCACCTCACATGATCTTTGTTCTGGGAACAAATTACAAAGGAGCCTATGGGGAATCAAACGGAATCCCTGAGGAGGGAAGCAAAACTGCCGAATTGTTTGCAAATTCTGGTGAAATTGCCGATATTGGTAACATACAGTAATTCACGCAAAGGGAATGCAATTGAACGTTTTTAGCTTATGAGATGCTCAGACAGAAAAATGACCTTCCGCAACTTTCTTGTCATGGTTGCGTTAATGACTATCCTCTCACCGAGCCTGTTATCCGCTTCAATGATTTCGTACCAGGGCCGTCTCACTTCCGCCGGTGGCGCTATCCTCCCCGATTCAACCTACAGTGCCGAATTCCGCCTTTACCCGGATTCAATCTTAGCGGCACCGGTCTGGTCCGAAACTGCCAACATTGTCACCGCCAATGGTTTGTTCAGTCACATGCTCGGCTCGGTCGTCTCTCTGCCGGTCAACCTTACCACTGAATCAGCACAGCTTTTCCTTGAGATACAGATTGGCGGTGAATCTCTGGGACCAAAAACTCGATTGGCAGCTTCCCCGTATTCTCTGTCGGCCGCAAATCTGTTGGTACGGGACTCTTCCGATAGCGTCACTATCTTCACCGATCCCAACCGCGGCTCGCTCAGCTTGATCAATCCTACCAGCCGAGACACAACCGTAGTTCTGAGGCCGGACATTGTTGGTGACAGTTCCGTACTGCTCCCCGAGGGCTCCATTTCATCGCTGGAGATGGGGAATGAACCGGGAGCAACCTGGAACTTTGAGCTTAGTCTTATCAGCCTGGGCACAGGAGATATGTCAGACTTAGTGGGGGTGTCAGTAGAAATTCCGGAGGAAGGTTACATTATGCTTTACGGGAAGTGTTATGTTATGCTGAGCGGTACTACCGGAGCCAATGGCGCTCAGATTCAGATCGATCTCACACAGGGCGGAGTTGGCGAGTTTCCCTACTATCAGCAGGTCGGCATGAGCGGTTTTGTCAACACCGGCCTCAACTACTTCCCCATTATGACAACGCGGATTTATTATCTTCCCGCTGGCTCTTATGATTTCAGGCTGGAAGGGCTCGCGACCCAT
>JARGFS010000081.1 GCA_029211095.1 bacterium
CGCGCGACGACAACCCGACATCATATTCTTCGAGCTTCCCCTCATCAAGGAGCAGCTCGATATACTTATGGCTAGAGATTCTGAAGTGAAAGTGGCAGTTGGGGCAGACCCAGAGGAGCTCTTCCATCTTTTTGCTGTAAACAATCTCACCGCAGGACTCACACTTGGTCCAGAGTCCTTCCGGGATATTCTTTTTCTCGATTGACTCAATTTGAGATTTTGATTTTCTAAACCACTCCATTGTGGGTGGAGACTCCTTTATCAATCAAAGTACTTTACCATCACCAGGGCATCTTCGACCGGATTATGGTAATAGGATGGGCGCCGGTACAAAAGATCAAAGCCATGCTTCCGGTAGAAAGCGATGGCTCCCTCATTACTCGGCCTAACCTCCAACAGGATAAACTCGCATGATTTATCTCTGGTGACCACTAAAATAGCCTCCAGAAGGTGTCGCGCAACTGATTTTCTTCGGTGAGCTTCAGAGACCGCAATATTGGTCAGGTGGCCTTCGTCGGCGACAACCATCCAACAGGCGTAACCGGCTATTTTTCCGTCACTTAAGGCAACCAAACCACCCCAGTCCGCCTGTTCAAGATGATCTTCAAAAGCGGACTTGGGCCAGGGATCGGGGAAGATTTTCCGCTCCTCGGCCAGAATGCTGGCCAAATCCGAGGATCGCATCGGTCGGATTCGAATGCTGATCTTACTGTTTTCTTTGGCGCTCTTCAAACCTAAGCTCAGCCTGAGACTTCTGAATGTACATCGGCTCCAGTGACGGCATCTCCCCGGCTCCTTCTCGAGTCATTTTTGCCAGACCGGTTTCAAGCAGGTCGGCGGCATCATACTCTATCCGCTTAATTCCCGGCCGTAATTCTTCAATCAACTGGAAGCCGGATTGATCAAACCCAATCGCATAGGTCGGTTTCTCCAGTTCAAGTCCGGCCAGCTCAGAATTGGACAATGTGCGCACCTGGTCGATTTCGACTGTTCCCGATGACAGCGTTACTATAAAATAACTGTCCCTGATAAATGGGATCACCAACTCCACCGGAAGGTTCTCCGCCCCTAGCCGAGCGGCGGCCAGTTCAAACAGCGAAACCCCAACCAGCGGCTTTTCCAACGCTACCGCCATCCCTTTCAGAGCGGCCAGACCGATTCTGAGTCCCGTGAAAGAGCCCGGACCGACTGAACCGATCAACAGATCAAACGCGTCCGACGCCACTCCGGCTGATTCCGCCAGATCGCTGATCTTGCGGAAGACCTGCTGGCCGTGAGATCGTTCGACCGGTGTTGATGACTTGACCACCCGATCATGGTCAAACCGGATGGCCAGCTGCAAATCGGTAGTCACCGTATCAACGGCCAGAATGTTTCTGAATTCGTTACTCACCTATCTTCTCGACTTGAGGTTCCACCATGCTGATCCTGATCTCCCGCTCCTCTTCCTTCAGAATTGAGAATTCGATCAGAGTATATTTCTTTGGCAATAAATCCGCCGCTTTTTCTCCCCACTCAACTACCATCAACCCTTCGCGCAATAGATAATCCTCCCAGCCAGCTTCGTACAATTCGGTCGGATCACCGATCCGATAGAGATCAAAATGAAAGAGAGGAATGGTCCCCGGATACTCGTTGACGATAGTATACGAAGGGGAACTCACCGCCGCTTCATCAATACCAAGCCCCACTGCCAGACCACGTACAAAGACTGTCTTCCCGGCCCCTAAATCCCCCTTCAGGACTACCGGTCGATCAGCCGGGAACTGCCCCACAATCTTCCTGGCCAAAGCGATCGTCTCATCTTCTGAGTGTGAGACTATTTTCAACAACCGCGACAACCGCTCACCTCGGATTCAGAGTGACAATCGGGACGACCATTTCCTCAAGCGATATTCCGCCATGCTGGAACGAGTTCTGAAACTGGCGAACCATCTCGTTGTAATTGTTCGGATAAACAAAATAGAAATCCTCTTTGGCGATAATATAGGTTGTCGCCAGTGAGAGCATGGGCAGCCGCCACTCTTCCGGCTTCTTAATCAGGACTGACTCGGCCGGATCAGAGTTCAAGTTATCCCCATATTTATAGCGAAGATTGGTCGAGGTGTTCTTTCTTCCGTGGGCAACAGTCCCTCGCTGGCAGAGAACCGAGCCATGATCCGAAGTAATAACGACCGTTACATCCCGCTGGGCATACGACTTGAGGATTGAAAACAGAGGTGAATGTACAAACCAGGTTTGCATCAGAGTGCGGAAAGCGGATTCCGTCCCGGCAATCTCTTTGAGAATCACGTTGTTTGAGCGACCATGCGCCAGTATATCCAGAAAATTGAAAACCAGCGCCAGAATGGGACTGTCAAAGTAGTCACTAATCCTCTTGGCCAACACGTCCCCTTCGGTATTGTTATGAATCTTCCGATATTTCAACTGCCTGTCATACCGGAGACCATTGCGGGCCAGATTATCCCGGAAGAACCGTTCTTCGTTGCGGTTCAATGAGCCCTCATCCTGAACGGCGTAGTTGTCCGGATACATCCGGTGGATATCATCCGGGAAGAGCCCCGCAAACAGTCCGTTCCGGGCAAATGGCGTTGCGGTTGGCAGCAAGGAGAAATAGTAGTCTCGTTCGACATTGAAATACTCCGCGACCAGCGGCTCAACCAGCATCCACTGATCCAGTCGCATACAGTCCACTACGATAAAGACAATCTGCTTGTCCTGTTTGAGATGCGGTGTAACATACTGGGCGGTAATGTCCGGTGATAAATTCGGCCGCTGCTCATCATGGAGCCAGCTCTGGTACTGCCTCTCAATATACTTGGTAAATTCAACATTCCACTCTTTTCGAGTGCCATCGAGCGTCTGCTCCAGGCCGACATCACTATTGGCGTCCAGTTCCAGATTCCAGGTTGCCAGAATACGCGCCGCCTCAAACCAGTCTTCCGGTTCCATAGCCCCAAAGAGCTTCTGGTTAAACTTGTTTATCTCCATGATATATCTCTTCATCGAAGTGCCACTGATAATCTTCCGGGCATCCAGAAGCCGCTTGATGACCATTAGAATCTGCGAAGGGTTCACCGGTTTGACCAGGTAGTCATCTATTTTCTGACCGAGCGCATCCTCCATCAGTGATTCCTCTTCGGACTTTGTCACCATGACCACCGGCAGGTGCGGACGAATCTCCTTGATCTCTTCCAGAGTGGTCAACCCATCTTTTCCCGGCATCATTTCATCGAGCAGAATGAGATCAAACGGGTTGTCGGCCACCAACGCGATGGCATCATCCCCGGACATGGCGGTCGAGACATCGAATCCTTTTTTGCGAAGAAACAGAATGTGTGACTCCAGCGAATCAATCTGGTCATCCACCCACAGAATCTTCCTACCTTCAAGAGAATTGGTCATCAACTTCCTTTCCTGTTTTCTACCAGTGGCAAGTGCATCTCAAAAACGGTGTCGCCCGGTTTAGAGCGCTTTAGATAAATCCTTCCGCCATGATATTCTTCTACAATCCGTTTTACCAATGTCAGCCCCATTCCCCAACCCCGCTTCTTGGTCGTAAAGCCGGGACGAAAGATCTTCCTTTGGGCGGCAACCGGTATTCCTTTGCCATTGTCAGCAATCTCAACCCTGACCGAGTTACTGTCGGCCGCAAGGGAACTGTGAATCGTGACCCGGCCGTCGCGGGAGTCGACCGCCTGTAACGCATTCTTAATCAGATTCTCAAAGACCCATCCGGCCAGCTCAGCATTCAGAAGTACCGGAGGAGTCTCCGCCGCTTCATAGATCAGCTTCTGCCCCTTCCCTTCAAACGGAAGACGACGACAATAGTATTCCACTATCTCTTCAATCAACTGCTTTAGATCACACGCTTCCATCTCCGGGACCGATCCAATCAGTCCAAATCGATTAGCCACCCGTTGCAGGCGGGTGATATCGGACCGCATATTATCGACTGTTGTCTGATCAATCTCCATGCAGCCCCCTTGGGCATCGTCACGATCAGCTTCGATAACTTCCAGCCAACCCATTAGCGAAGAAATAGGGGTTCCCAACTGGTGGGCCGTCTCTTTGGCCATCCCAACCCAGATGTGCCGTTCCTCACTCTGACGGATATTTTGAAATCCGATAAAGGCTAGAATCAAGAACGCGAACAGAATCCCAATCTCAATGAAAGGCATCATTTTTAACTGGCGGATAACAGCGGAATCTCCGTACCGGAAGTAGTTGGAATAGGAGAAGGTCTCATCCCCAAATACCAGTGGAAACTCACCATGATCTTCAAACATCTCTTCTGAGACTTCCCTGAGGTGGGCCAGCGTAGCTGCGGTGGTGTCTTCCATGGAGACATCAGCAATATTGCGCCAGTGAATCGGGTCCCGGTTCTCATCGAGCACTACAATAGGAAAAGTGGCTTTGACGATTATCTCATCAAAGATGAACTGCAGCTCCTGTCCGGAGGTCGGAGAATTTGCGGCCAACTGCCACATCTTGACATACTTCTCCACCTGCGATCGAGTGTCCTCTTTCAGTTTGTCGATCACATTGAAAGTATACCAGACAAAAACAGCTGATATCGCGGCAATTCCGATCAGCAGAAACAACTTGAAGATAGTTGCTTTGCTGATATACAGCCGGTCTGCGCTTTGCGTGAAACTTGATTTTCTGGGCATCTACCCTATTTTTTCTATCCCACCCATGTACGGTACCAGTACCTCCGGGATTGTAACCGAGCCGTCCGCATTCTGGTAGTTTTCAAGTATGGCCGGAATCAGTCTGGCCAGAGCCAGTCCCGAGCCATTTAGAGTATGCGGGAAACGAGTTTTCTTGTCACTGTCTTTATACCGACAGTTCATGCGGCGCGCCTGAAAATCTTCAAAATTGGAACAGGAAGATATCTCCAGCCAGCGCTCCACTCCCTCGGCCCAAAGTTCCAGATCATAGCATTTGGCTGCCGCAAAAGAGAGATCACCCGTGGCCAGCGTGCTGACCCGGTAGGGAATCTTTAGTCCCTGAAGAATCTTCTCCGCCTGCGCGGTCAGCGATTCCAGCTCTTCATAAGACTTCTCCGGCTCAACTATTTTGACCATCTCAACTTTTTCAAACTGGTGAACCCGAACCATCCCGCGCGTATCTTTTCCTGCCGCACCGGCCTCGCGCCGGAAACAGGGAGAGTGACCGACCATGAGAATCGGAAGTTCCTTCTGGTCAATCATGTGTTGCTTGTAGCAGTTCGTGATTGAGACTTCGGCTGTCGGGATAAGATACATTTCATCTTCGGTAGTCTTGTACATATCTTCGCTCAGCTTGGGCAGCTGACCGGTTCCAAACATGGTGTCGGCGGTGACAATGAAGGGGGCGGCAATTTCCAGGAATCCTTCGCGTGTATGCATATCCAGCATGTAGGCAACCAGCGCCCGCTGAAGTCTTGCCCCCAGCCCTTTTAAGAGATAGAACCCGGAGCCGGATAGCTTGGTGGCCGCGGCAATATCCAGAATGCCAAGCTTCTCTCCTACTTCCCAATGAGGCAGGACTTTGAAATCCGCTTTCCTGATTTCCCCCCACTCCCGAATGATTTCGTTGTTTTCTTCCCCTCCCACCGGCACCGACTCATGCGGGATATTAGGAATCCAGATCATGAGATTATGAATCTCCTGCTCAATATCTCGCTGTTTCTGATCCAGACTGGCGATATTCTCCCCGACCGCCTTCATGCTCTTGATCTCAGCTTCGGCATCCTCTCCCGCCTTCTTTTTCTGGGCCACTTGGGCGGAAACTGTGTTGCGCTCCCCTTTCAGCTTTTCCACCTCTCGGATTACCTCGCGCCGATCATTATCAAGCTGGAGGATTTTGTCAATATCGGTCGTATCTTTTTTCTTGGCAATTCCTGCCTTGACCTGTTCCGGGTGTTCTCGCAATAATCTTATGTCGAGCATATTTCTGCTGTCTGCCTTTCAATCAGTAATTCGCTTCAAATTGTGAACTTATCTATTATATCACAATGCAATTTTGCAGTCAATTGGACAAATGGGGGTTGCCAGCCGGATCGCTATTCACTTGAATTAGCAACCTGTGGATGCTATTTTCTGATAAAGAAAAAAGGAATCAGATAACTGTGGATATACAAGAATTTCGCCGTCAGGCCCATGAATTGGTCGATTGGATGGCCAACTATCTGGAAAACGTTCGGGAGTTCCCGGTCAAGTCGCAAAGCCAACCGGGAGAAATCCTCGAAAAGCTGCCCGAATCCCCACCCGACAATCCGGAAAAGTTTGAGAAGGTCTTTGCCGACTTTGAACAGATCATCCTGCCCGGGATTACGCACTGGCAACATCCCTCCTTTTTTGCCTATTTCCCGGCCAATAGCAGCCCCCCTTCGCTTCTGGGCGAGATGCTGACTTCCACTCTGGCCGCCCAATGCATGAGCTGGCAAACCTCTCCCGCCGCCGCCGAGCTCGAAGAGTGTGTCACCAACTGGCTCAAACAGATGCTTGACCTCCCCGAGCTGTTGACCGGCGTTATCCAGGACACCGCCTCAACCGCCACACTCTCGGCCCTGCTAACCGCAAGGGAAACCAGAACCGGTTTCCTCATCAATGAGAAAGGATTCGATGGCAAAGAGTCCTTTACCATTTATTGTTCCGAAGAAACCCATTCTTCGATAGAGAAGGATGTGAAGATCGCCGGATTCGGGAAGAACTCGCTGCGCAAGATTGCCGTTGATAATAACTACGCTATGATTCCGGACAATCTGGAACAGGCGCTTGAGTATGACAAAAAAGCGGGCTACAATCCCCTCTGCGTGGTGGCCACAATCGGTACGACCGGCTCCACCGCGGTCGACCCGCTCCGCAAGATTGGTGAAATTTGCCATGAGCATTCGCTCTGGCTGCATGTCGACGCCGCTTTCAGCGGGACAGCCCTGATCCTTCCGGAGATGCGCTGGATGAGTGATGGCATGGAGTACGCCGACAGCTTTGTTTTTAATCCCCACAAATGGATGCTGACCAATTTTGATTGCTCCGCATATTTCGTCCGTGATCAGAAAGCGCTGGTGCAGACATTTGAGATTCTGCCGGAGTATCTCAAGACCGGTGAGAAGAAGCCGGTCAAAAACTACCGTGACTGGGGGATTCAGCTGGGCCGAAGATTCCGGGCTCTTAAACTATGGTTTGTAATTCGCAACTATGGCCTCGAAGGACTTCGGGCCATCGTCCGTGGCCATATTGAACTGGCTCAATCTCTCTCTCAGATAATCGAAACTGAACCTGATTTTGAACTTCTCGCCCCGGTACCGGTCAGTCTGGTCTGTTTTCGCTTTCATCCCCCCACGGTTAATGATGAGACCGAATTGAATCAGCTAAACGAAACGCTGCTGGACAGAATCAACAAAACCGGCAAGCTGTTCCTAACCCATACCAAGCTGTCCGGGAAGTATACGCTCAGGATGTCAATCGCCCAGACCCAGGTCACGGCCAACGATGTCAACGCTGCCTGGGAGACTATCCGGGAGACAGCCAGAGCGCTTTAGGGCTTATTGATTCCGCAACTGGATAGGCCCCGTTTCTCCAAATACTGCTGATGGTAATCCTCGGCCAGATAGTATGTGCCGGCGGCTGCCACCTCGGTCACGATCGGACGACTGAATTTCCCCTGTTCGGTAAGTTTCTCAATACTTTTTTCCGCGGCCAGCTTCTGGGCCTCGTTATGATAAAAAATGGCGGAACGATATTGATCCCCAATATCCGGCCCCTGCCGGTTCAACTGGGTAGGATCATGACTGGCCCAAAAATTTTCCAGCAATTTTTCATAACTTACTTGCGAAGGATCAAAAATTACCTCAACCGCCTCGGCATGGCCGGTCGTCTTGCCACAGACATCTTCGTAAGTCGGGTTCTCCTTATGGCCGCCGATATAGCCAACCGAAGTTGACACGACCCCTTTGATCTGCCGGAACGAAGCTTCCACTCCCCAAAAACAACCCCCTCCAAAAGTAGCCTTTTCCATCTTTTGTACTCCCGTCGGTTTCATCTCCTCTTTGTCTGGCTGCTCAGAATCATCTGCAAATAAGACAACCCCGGAGAAGATCAGCAGAGCTGCCATTATTAATGTCAATCTAAATGCCTTAATCATTTTCAACTCACAACGATTAGGTTACAATCCATCGTTTTCTATTCTAACAGCAAATCAAACTTATAAGTTCACATTACTCCATTGGCCAGAGAACTGAAATAGCAGCCCTTCCCGAGAGCTCAGCAAGGACTATTTGTTGTTTACAAAGTGGACAGTAGATCATATTTTCAATCTATGTTTCTCAAGGACAGAATAGACCTGAGCAGAGCCTTTTTCATTGGCGCTTTTGTTATACTGGCCATAATGGGCCACCTATTATTTTCAAAATTTGTCGACTTTCAGAACGCCAATACCGATTTTTTTCTAAAGGTGAATTTTCAGGTTTTCGTGGTTGCCCTGATCTGGTCGCTCGGCGCGCTGGTGACATGTGCCTTCATAGCGTCAGGATAGAACCAAGATCAGCCGAGCTGGATGAGCAGATCCGCACCCTCTATCCGGAGTTACACTCTATTATGCGGGCATCGCCGGGAAACTAATTAGAATCAGTTTCGCTTTTGTACCACTCAATGGTACGTTTTAGCCCCTGATGAATCCCAATCTGCGGTTGCCACCGGAGTCTGGTCCGAATCAGTTCAATGCTGACTGCTCTTCGCCTAATGTTGTCAATATCACGACGATCCACAAAGGTCGGCTTAATCTCTTTCCCCAGCAGCTCCGAAATCATCCGGAAGAGATCATGAATGGTGGTCTCTACCCCGGTGCCAACATTGAAAACAGATCCCTCCGCCTTTTCAGATAGCAGGGCCAGAAGAGTCCCATCGACAGCATCATCAACATAAGTAAAATCACGTGTCTGCTGACCATCCCCATGAAGCTGCGGCGGCAGGTCATTATCTATCGCCTCAATGAATTTTGAGACTACCCCGCAGTACGGATTGCTCGGGTCCTGTTTGGGACCGTAGATATTTGAATAACGGACCGCCGTAACCGGTGTCCCGAATGATTCATAAAAAGCATGGCAGTAGTTCTCACCAGCCAACTTGGATACTGAGTATGGAGAAAAGGTGAGCGTTCTTTCATCTTCCGTGATCGGTAAAATTCTTGGGTTGCCGTAGACCGAAGCGGAAGAAGTATAAACGACACGCTTTATATTGTGTTCGCGAGCGGCCATCAGGATATTGAGCGTCCCCCCGATATTGGTTTCATAATCCTCGCGCGGATTCTTGGTCGATATAATGATGTTCCGCGCGGCCATATGCGCTACGTAGTCAACCTCTTTGACCAACTTGTTGATCAGCTTGCGATCCGTGACCGAGCCTTCCACAAATTCATATTTCACGCCATCTGAAATATTGTCCAGAGTGCCGGTGAACAGATCATCGAGAACAATGGCAACCCCATCGCATTGCTGCACTCTCTCGACCACATTGGAACCGACAAATCCGGCCCCACCGGTAATAAGGACTCTCTTCCCTTTGAAATCCAATTTAGTCATAGTCTCACTTCTTTATTCCAAACCTTAAAAAGATTAAAGGACGAACCAGCCGCCACCAGTCTCTAAAAGGTTTCATCTTTGAATACTGTTTTGTTTCTCCCCGGTAGTATACCGTGATAGGAACTTCAACGACATTGTATTTTCCTGAGGTCGCCGCTTTGTACAACAGGTACGGCTCCAACTCATAGGTATTCAACCACTCCTGATCCAGGTTTATCTTTGGATCAGCAAACATGGAAAGGTAAAAAGCGCGGAAACCATTGGTGCAATCGGTGATCCTCTTGAAAGTGAATACCGTAAAAGCCAATGAATACAACCGGGTTGTCACTTCCCTGAACAGGGGCGGGCTTACCGCATCTCCACCGGTAAGACGGCGTGAACCCTGAACAAAATTCTCCTTCTTCTCTTTCAGCCGATCCAATACCTGGGGAAGTTCTTTTGGCTCATGCTGGTCATCGCCGGACATGACCACGCCGATATCGTATCCCTGCTCAATACCGTATTTGATTCCGCTTCGAATTCCCGCCCCAACACCCAGGTTGGTCTCATGCCTGATTACAGTTGCTCCAAACTCAGTTGCCTCCCGGCTGGTGTTGTCCGAAGAGCAATCATCGGCAACTACAATCTCATCAACAATACCTACAGCCTGGATCTTCCTGATTACCCGCCCAATCTTTCCCTCTTCATTATAGGCTGGCAGTATACAAATCGTTTTCAAGAACTCTCCTTGACTTTTGTCTAAACCTTTGACCACCCCTGAGGCGGAGCGCATTAACAGGCAGCTGGAGTAAATTAAGCCAACGCTCGCCCTGGGGCAATTTAATTTACGCAGCAAGACCAGACCGACGCCTCAGCCGCCCGGAAGCATACTTGACCAGACAACCGGATTCTACCAGCAGATACGCAATAACAATTGACCAGGCCATTTCGGCCGGGTAGTGCAGCCGGGATCCCTGCCAGAAACTGGTCCCGATTGGCAATGAAAAAGCAAGATATGTAAATCCAAGAAGAACCGCCGCAAACAAGTGCCCACGGAACGCCATCACCAGAAGCCCTCCTAATGTCAAATAGATTATCCAGTACCCCAGCCAGTCCACCACCTTTTGATTGATAAAGTTCATCATACCGCCCAACCAGGGAATCTATCTTTCCACATAGGCGTTGGCCGTGGTCATATTCTCAAACAGATTCTGCCAGTAGAGACTAATCATTTGCGAAGGGTGCGCCCGGAACTCATCCACCACTCGCTGTCTGGCATTGGCATAAGCTCCCTTTTGATCTTCCAGAAAGTTTCCATCCTCAATCTCCCAGCTATCCCAAGATTTCGGTATCAGCTTCATATCCCCATCGCTTTTGGCAACCGACTGAGCCACCAGAAACGAACGCAATGCTCTCATCCCATTCGAACCAAATACCGGCAGGTCATGGATAGCGTAGTTTCGTGCTGTCCAACTCCCCACAATTATCAGCATCACGGCCAGAGCAATACCTGAGGACTTCCACAACTGTCGCCGCGAAGAGTAAATAGCTGGCCAGGGGAGAACTATCAGCAGAGCGAAAACTACCACTGGCCAAATCTGTCCCATTGGTTGTACCAGCGCCCCATAACCAGCCAGCAGACCGGACAACAGCAAAAGCCACCGCCTATTCTGTTGACAACCGGCCACAAAATAGTACAGAGATGCTACCTGAATGGTAAAGTAGGGCTGGTCTGTCAGTAGCTGGCTGCTGAGCGCCACTGATGTCAGGGAGAGAGCGCTAAACAGTCCGGCTACAACAGCGACCGCCCTGGAATTGAATAGCTGGAAACTCAGCAAGTAGATGAAGACCGGAGCCAACCCGCCCATCAGGATGTTGAACAGAACCGGCCAGATCAGATGCGTTCCAAAAATCAACTTGAGCACGGCCAGAATTAGACCATAACCGGGACCGCAAAGCAGAAGGCTGTTTGCCCCTTTTGGATGCCAGGACAGAATATGATCCCGTACATTAAGGTAATGCTGCGTGTCAGCAGCGTAGTGGGTAAGACGATCAATCCCTATACTGTCGGTAGCCAGAGCGAGGTAGAGAATTCTCAGTCCCAGGGCAGTACAAAGAATGCCAGGAGATGAAAACAGGTGGTCCGATCAACAGTCACAACTCGGTTTCTCTCCATGCTGAAGTTGTTCAAGACTCTGATTGTATTGCTCGGAGCCATAAATTCGGACCATGTTCTGACTTCCTTTCAGAAACTATCCCATTCCGCGCTCATTTGGCATCCGAACTCAAACTCAATTCACTACTATACGGCGGAACTATCCCCGGCGCAAGTTACCGGACTGGTACAGCCATTTCTTTACTGCGCCAACCCGGTCAGGCCGACTTTATTATTGAACCTCGATTACAATCTCAAATTCAGATTGCTTGTTTCCTGTGAAGTTGGTTGAGGTTGCAGTGCGGTCCGGTACAGAGCTATTTTTTCCTGCAGACCCGCAGCCTGCACGCGGCAGCATGAATGTGGCAGTAGTCAGGTCGAATGATTGGGGCGTCATAATTCAATGACGCCCCGGTGCAAATGCGAATCTACCTATTCACTGAACATATAAGTTGTCATTTCGGTCAGATCGGTAATGTCGACCAGACCATCATGATTGTAGTCAGCTTCGGATATCTCGCAAGGTAAGTTCTCGCCTCCAAACATGTAGCTGATCATTATGGTCAGATCAGTAATGTCGGTAGTACCATCCGAATTAAGATCGCCCGAAATGTGTCCGGTGATCGAAACTGCCCCGCAGGCAATAAACTCCGTTCCGTCCGTGAATTGACCCGTCACAGCGTACTCTTTCCACTGCGTATCATAAACAGGTTTATAGTGCAGCAGGAAATCTCTTACCTGGTAGCCTATGTTAAGAACTTTGTTTTCACTTATACCGCCATAATAGGGCACAATTGAATCGGCAGAGACAGCCACCGGCATGATGGTGTCATTGATCCGGACGGTCGACATAACCACCGAATCGGCCAGATGATCTCCTTCAAATCCATCCACATAGAGATGGGCGCTGTGGGCCGATACCGTTATCGTGTCATCCCGGAAAGGATCATAGTAAGTGATATCGCCGATATGATTGGCATAGGCCATGAACATCGGGTTAGGCAGGATGAAATCAACCAGATTGGGAGAACAGGTATGGGCGGTAAGCGCAATGGACCTGGTCAATTGCCCTGCCTCAATTGTAATCACACCAAAAAACTCCTCTGCATTCTCAAGATCAAGAACCGCCGCGCCCGGAATCAGAAGCGTCCCCTGCACCAGGGCTGACCCGGCCGCAGGAAGTGAATCAATATAGGCTGGCGTAATCACAAAATTACCGTTGGGAATTATATTTCCCAGACCATCAACAAGGTCCGAAGCAAATATGTTGATGTTCGTCAGGGGGGTCGAATCACAAATCTCCGAAACGACAAAGCTAAATGAAAATGTAGTATCATTTACCAATGGCGAGAAAGCAATTGCTTCCGGGGCCACGTCCGGACAGGGCAGGAAAATTGGCTGTGGCGCCCGGACAGACAGACCGCCCACTGCGTCCACAGTTGCTTTCGTACCCAGAGGTCTTCCCGGTTCAACTGTTCCATAAAAAATGATCGAATCAACCGGATCAAGTTGATCGGGAGTATATACTTCCAGTCTCAGTTCCCAGTCAAATGTGTCCGGTCCGTCATTGTGAATCTCCACTCCGATTTTCTCAGCCTTCGTCAGATCAAACTCAAACTCCTGATAATCCGAAGTTGCATTCCATGTTCCCCCAGGGATATTAGAAATCCAACCTCCGCCGTCGTCAGGTCCCGCGTAACGACCGGTTTCATCAAACAGCCTCAGGTAGGCGCCATTAATATCCTTGACCGGACCGATACTGTTGAGTTTGACTACAAATTTACTTCCGGGAGGAATCACACCTACGGCAGCCTCCATGGAGAGGAGAGCCAGCGCCGTCTGTCCGTCCGCCCCCATCCCTCCGGAAGCGATATAATAGTTGTCAAACAGATCCTCATGGTCGGTATTCCAGTAGTAGCCATTGGCATCTTCAAGATGCTGACCTTCCACTCGGCTATACATTGTCTCACCCCAGTTATCACCGGCACAGTCGATAGTCGTTCCAGACATTTCGAGGGCTTTGGCCAATTCATAAATGTAATAGTAATATCCAGCTCCATGGTAGACACAATCAGTGGTCAACGAAGGATGACTGATCAGCAGATTTGTTCCGCATCTGTTGTCAATATAATTCATCATTTCATCGGCAAGATTACGGGCTCCACTTATGCCGTACTGATCTGCAAGCACAGAACCCCAGATTCCGGCCAGTGTATTTCCTCTTGAACGGCCACTACAGTTATTACGGTAGTAGCCGATTCTCGATTGGTCTCCGGATTTGCACTTATATGTGTTCAGATAATTGTATATTTTTTGCCAGACGCCCTTTTCATTGTAATCCATAGCATCAAGGGCCAGATAGACCCATTGATTGACCGACATATCACCGTTGCTACTCTCACTTGAATCGTTGGTGTAGCTTCTATTATACCTCCAACTAACTGTTGACCAGTTGCTCTGAAAATCTGTGGTGTAATAAGCGAGGGCCGAAACCAACGCGGCCTCTACCTCCGCCCGCAAAGCATGCCCTTCGGGAATACCTGTCTTGAGCGCGGATTTCAGCGCGACAATCGACATAGCTGTCTCATAACCGTAAGTACTATTCATGATCCCACCGTTGTGGTAATCGCCACTGGTATTTTGCGCGTTCAAAATGTAGTTAATAGCATTTTCAACCGTGGTGCCGAAAATCGGGTCTTCAATTGTGATACCGACATTCAGGAACGCCTGCAATGCGAGGGCCGTAATTCCGGCATTGGGCGAGCTTGAGCCATAGGTCCAATATCCAAGTGCCGCAATATCTTTTTCGGGAGCGTCTATTATTCCGCCATCGTACTCACTTCCAGGATC
>JARGFS010000082.1 GCA_029211095.1 bacterium
TTAATCCACCACTGGTGATTACCACCACCAGTCCGCTCCCGCCCGCCCAGCAGGGAACATCGTACAGTGCGACGATAGTTGTCCAGCCTGGGACCGGAACCGGAGCTATTGAGATCAAGAATCGCGATAATACCCTGGATGGTTTTGGACTCGCCATTGACACGGCTACCGGTGTGATTAGTGGTATCCCGACTTTTGGCGGAACTGCCAATTTCACAATTGATGTAATCGATGCAGTTGGTGACTCAACTTCGAGAGCGTTTCAAATTGAAATCGATGGCCAACCAGTCTGGACTCCTGCCGGGGGGACGAACGCCTACCAGAAAGTCTCGGAAGGCGCTTCGCTGACAGCGATCAATGCTGTCGATCCTAATTCAGGTGAGACAGTATCTTACACTGTTACCGGTACACTTCCGACCGGCATCACAAGCTTTAACAGCAGTACGGGCGCCTTTGCAGGAGTAATTGGACATGACGTGGTCGCATCCGATCAGGACTCGGTTGTGATCATTCTGCAGACCGAGGCTTGCGATAATCTGGCTCCTGTTCTCTGCAATGATACTACTTTGAAACTGGTAATACTCAATGATAATCGGGACCCGATTCAGTGTGATGTAAGCACGACCTGGATTCAGACAATTGATCTGCGCGGCACCCCGGTTCAGATCTGCTTTGAGGACCCGGACAAGGATCTGAGCGGAACCCCTGAGGTGGTTACTATTTCTCGATCCGGTGGCGACCAGATTCCAAGTGGCCTCACATTGAATTCCAATGGTACCTGGTCTGGCCGGGTCGATGTGACCGAAGCGGGGACGTACAGCATCGACCTGGACCTTGATGACCAGTCAGGCGGGAACGTAACCCATACCATGACACTGGTTGTTACACCAGATGGAACCGCTCCCTATGTGTCTACTCCTGCTGCCGTTGATAATGCAAACCTGGTCACTGTTGGAGTGACCGATGATGGCGTTGGTGTTGACACAGTGGGATTGCTCTGGAAATTCGGGAACTCCGACCAGTCGTTTAGCGGCACCTATTTGAGCATGACCGAAGCCGCCCGAGTGGGCAGTGAGGCAACTTTCAATGTGACAATTTCTGACAACGGGATTGAGGATCGGGGTCTTCTGGTAAGGTTTATAATGGTCGACTCGATTCCCAATGTGGAGACAACGGCATGGATACCTGTTGCGGTGCCGTTCGTGCAGGCCAAGCACCGGATGTCGGAGACCGCCTGGTTGGGTACCAAAGACTCTCTGTGGCATTTGGTTTCATTCCCCGGGGACTACGGTGCCAACTCAACCGTCCGACAGATATTGGACAATCTTTCCGGCCTGGGCAGGAGTCTGGGCGGAGATGTTCTCACCGATGACTGGCGGATAGTCGCTCGTCGGCCGGGCGCTTTCGCGGTGCTGAGCTCTGAGAATGAGAATAATCTTATTGTTCCGGGGGAAGGATACTGGTTCCGTCATATTAACAAGACTTTTAATCTGACTATGCCGGCCGGTACAACGGTGGACTCAGGGACGTTCACGATGAATCTGCATAGCGGCTGGAACTTGATCGGCAATCCTTATTTTTACCCTATTCAGGTCAGTACTGCGGCCATGAACTCGGCGGGGTTGTCATCCATCAAAGCGGCCAATCCTGCAGCGCCCGGCGCTTCTCGAGCAAGTTGGGAAAATAATTTGGTGACGGCCGGGTCCGGAACGGTGCGGTTTGATCCCTGGGTTGGATACGCCGTCAACTGTGAAAATGGTGGCGGTTGTACGCTGGTCCTTGACCCTCAACTGGGAGCAACCGGGACGCCAAAACCGACAACCCTGACCGATGGGTGGATGGCTGATGTAAGAGTTCTCTCCAACGGAAAACTTAAGGACGCGGTCACAATCGGCCATTATTGGAAATCAGAAGATGGGCCGGACATTTATGACGTACGTCCCGGCGGATTTGTGGGCGGAACAACAGATGTTCTTTTGAAGAGCGATACTTACGGTGAGTTTGTGCGCGATATACGTTCCGGTACCGAGGTTCAGGAATGGAACTTGAATATCGGAAAGAACGTCACTCGCGCATCCCTCAGCTGGGACCGGGTGGAACTGGATGAAGAGATGGCGCTGGTGTTGCGCGATGTCGTCATGGGGACCATTGTCGATATGACCCTTGAGAGCCAGTATATAATCGGCTCTCCGGAGCAGTTGCCTGAAGGACGCTTTGTTGTCTACTTCGGTGATCGCGATGGGGTGGATGCGGCCAGCAGACGACCGGCCTCGACACTGCCGGTAGCTTACGGTCTGTACCAGAACTATCCGAATCCGTTCAATCCTTCAACGACAATCCTGTTTGACGTGCCTAAGACTTCGCAGATATCTCTTGAGGTTTACAATGTCCTCGGTCGGAGAGTGGCGGTTCTAGGCAATGACACTTACGCAGCAGGTAGTCATTCAATTAGATGGGACGGACGGACCGACCAGGGAACCCCGGTGGCTTCGGGTATCTATTTCGCCCGTATGGTCGCGAAAGACTTCCATAAGTCGGTAACGATGATGCTTGTAAAATGATACCGGCAAGAACGATCAGATATATTGGTGTCATGAGCTTCCTGATACTGGGGGGGCTCATGCTGGCATGCCCGGTTGACGCTGTCGATGAAGGAAATCTGTTGGGGGGTCGGATTGCCCGATTGGAAGAGAAGGGTGAGCTTTCAAGTACAGAACAGTTCTATCTCTTTTTCTCGCACTATCGCCTGGGGAAGTTCTATCAGTCACTGGCCAGGTGCGCCGCCAATGTGACAATTGAGGCGGCATCCTGTTATAGTGAAGATAAGAAGTTTGCCTGGGGGGTGGAATATTTCGCGGCTTCTTCGGCTCTCTCTCTCGGTGATACCGCTCGGGCGCTGGAATTTTTGAAACAAGGTCTGCTGGTCAAGGGCGCTCCGCCAGTTCTGCTTGATCTGCAGTCAGCGTTGAACGAATCTATCCGTGGCGCACAAAACGGTACGATTGGTTCAGCTGTCAACTCAAAATCAATCGGGCATGTTTGGGATTCGCTGGAAGTTATGATTCGTATGGCGGAGAGCAAACCGGACACGCGGCCGTATTCTTCGACCCTGCCAGAGCAGAACTCTAATGGAGGAGTGGACTATGCGCCTTTGGTGATGCAGACCAGATTGCGCGGTCTGGAATCGCTGGGGGAGTTTAGTCAGTTGAAGAAACTGCTCCGGGAGATTGAAGAAAAAGGGGCTCCGATGTGGGAGGTGTCCGGGACAAAAGGTACGGCAAGTTTTGGTGATCCGTCACTTTTGGACTATATTGCACACCTTCATTTTACACTGGCCCGCAGTGGCAGCCAGAAAGCGTTAGGTGGAGGTGGAGCTAAGAAGTGGCCAGCCCTTTATACTGCTAAGACCTTGTATGAGTTGGACGATGTCTCAGGACTGAGTAACTTGTTGAAGTCTCATGGAAATGAGGCGAATCTGAGTGTGTACGAAGGATGGATGACCTGGCGGAATGGGAATCCGGACAAAGCACAACGCATTTGGGATCGGGTTCGCGAGGGAGCGGATGTCAGGTCTAAGCTTGATCTGCTACTACTCTGGACGGACCTTCCCGGCTTTGAGCAAGATGCCCGACAATTGCGCAGGTCACTGGTCAATGAGATGGGCAGCCTTAAAGAGCAGATGCGCTTGCGCCGCTCGCCCAAGGGGCTCCAGAGTCTTTCTTTGACCTACGCGGTAACGGCTGAGTCTTTCTTGTCCGAAGCACAATTCGACAGCGCCGTCGCCCACTATATTGCTTCACGGAATAAGGCCGAAGTCAGCGTTGACAATTACGACCCGATATATTGTGCCAATTACCATTCCGCTCATGCGCTTTATGGTTCTCCGGATTTCAGGCAGGAAGGTTATATCGGATGGGTGGAGCTAAAGAAGCATTACCCTTCGGTAACGGCTGTTATAGAGCCGCTGACGATAGCGATACAGTGCTTTAATAGAGAATTTCTTGATATTCAGGGAAGCGATTTAGATGGATAGGATAGCAGTGAACAAGAACAAGAAAAGTTATATTATACTGACGGCAGTCCTTTTGTCGTTATTGTGTGCCTCAACTGGATCGGCCATAAATTATTCTATCACAGTTTATGAGTCGGAGCAGCCTGATCCACTTGATCCGTATCATGCCCGTTCCGATGTAGGCAAGAGAGTTGCATCCCTTTTTTGTCGCCCCTTGCTCGAGTATGATTACGGGCGTGAAACCGGGTTGGATGAGTTCCGTGATTTAATCGCCGAGCGGAAGATCCGGGTGGATGGAGACAAAGTATATGTGGCCATTAAACCGGGTAGTTACTTCCATCGGCTGGTGGAAGACCCAATTTCCGGAAAGAGAAGTCCGGATTCGGTCAAGGTCACTTCCGAGGATGTGGTTACTACCTGGAAGAATCTTGTACATCCCAGTTCCAAGTTCACTTCCATGTGGTTCACCGATCAACTTAAGAAATATGTAAACAAAGTTACCTCAAAGACCGAAGATACGGTTGTCTTTCAACTCAAAAAAAAGCTCAGGCAGCCCGAGAAACTGCTTACGTTTCCAATTGTTCCTTCGGTGGCTGTGCCTGGTCAGGTTATAGAATTGAACCCGGAGCAAGGGAGCCAGCAGAAAGATTACATGGACCGGCCCTGGGGTTTTGGACCTTTCGTCTATGAAGGTCAGCAGCGAAGGTCCAGTAATGTCACGGAGATATTCAGCCGACAGGGAGATGCTCCCGATGGGACGTTCAACGCGCTTGAAGTTCGCGTGCTTGATCTGACCGCTCTGGAAAACAAGCTCAGGGGTGCTCCGGATGATATGGAAGTCTGTATCCCCCTGGTTCCGCTGGGTATGGGGCACCTCAGTTTTGATGACTATACGATTCAGCGATACTACGTGCCGATTATTGAGCAGGTGCTGTTCAACAATGACAAGTGGCCGTTTAAGGATCGTGCCGTTCGGGCAGCGCTGTCGATGTACATTGATCGTAAGACAATCGGACATACTATGGGGGATGAAATAGATTTTATCAACGGACCTATTCCGAGAGGCTACTCGATGTATTGCGAAACCTGTGAGATTCCCTACCATGATTACAACGTCCAGATGGCGGATTCCATTCTCATGGCCGATGGGTGGCAGAAGAGCGCGGATCGCGGATTCTGGTCCAAGAGCGGCCGGGAGCTGAGTGTCAAGATTATCGGTTATGCCGGTTCTGATGACAACAGGGTTGCTCAGACAATCACGAGCATTGCCAAGGGCTGGCAGCTTTTGGGGGTCAACGCCACCTCTGAGGTTCTTCTTCGTCCGGACTATATCAAGGCGCTGGACAAAGGGGACTTTGACGCCGCCTTCCATGTGTTGAAATATAATGTGGTGGTTGATCTTTCCCGCCACTATCTCAAGAAAGGTTCTGAGAATTATTCCCGGTACAATGATAAAGTCACCGAAGAGTTGTGGTATTCTATTGATACGGTATCAACGGCGCAGCTCATTTCTGTGTGGCATCAGCTGCATGAGCGAATTGGATTACAGGTTCCGGCGGCGTTTCTCTGGTCACCGCACACCCGTGCGGCATATTCAAGCTGGATTAATGTTGGATCCGATTTTTACCCGGACAATTTTCTTGGTAAATTGGAGCTGTGGGAAGTAAAAGAGTAGAGTAGTTTAGTATTCCGGATATCCGGGCAATATCTAAGGAGTGGTTCCATTGAAAAGAGCGATAATTCTGTTGGGTGGGTTTGTTTTATTGGTTGTGCTGGCTGTTTTGCAAGGATGCGGATCGGCAGGCATGTTTGGTTCGGCGGTGATTTGCGAGGGCGTAATTGCCAATATCCCGGCGCAGTATCAGGCTGTGGTAGATTCTTTGAAGGTGACGCTGATCACTTCGGACCGGAATTACACGCGGCGCATTCCATTGTTCGTTGATCCTGAGACAGGCGTGGCTCCTTTCCGGTTAGGGGCGGCTGAAATAAAGGCGATGTTCCCCAAGGCCAAGTACTCTTCGCGGGACTCTATTTCAATCAGCGTGCAGAAAATTCTTGATGGCGTTGTGCGGGTCGGTCTTCTCCGGGAACCGGAACGAGGCGCGATTGACAGTTTAATACTGAACGAATTTAACTTTGGGGTTACCTGCGACACACTTGTTGCAAGGTTTGACTCCCTTGGAACGGTAAATGACCTGACCTTTGAGAAGACTTACGTGGAATTGAAGACACCACCCCATGCTGTGGAACTGGGCTCTCCCAGGCCGGGCGACCTTGCCTTAACCTTGTCGCTGGAGTACCTGCCGGTAGCTCCTTTCACCTTACCATGCGGATACAACCCGTTTGATAAATATCGTCGTTGAGCATCCGGCTGAAGCAAGGCTATATGAACTGAAATTCATGCTATGAATATGATTGCTACCGGGCTGAGGCGTTTGACTGTCGGCGGCCTGATTCTCACTCTCGCTAAAGCGACATTGATTATGTCGTTTGGGGCCGTGCTGTTGAATATGGCCCTGACTCAGTTGGGGGGGGAGTTCCAGCTTGCTCCGGAAGGGCAAACTCTTGTTAGATCGATTTTCGATGGTTCTCTGATCGGCTCGGTAGGCAACTCCGGTGTTCGAGCACGCAGTTGGACAGACTTTTCCATGATGCTGTTCAATACGGGTGGGATGGTTCTGATCGCTCTGATTTGGTCGACCGCTATCTCGCTCATGCTGGGCTACCATCTCTCCCGAAAACCGCATGGCGCAATCTGGGAAATAGTTTCAAATCTCACCTCTCTGGCCAGCGGTTTTCCGCTGTTTATTATTGGTATTATATTGGCCCAAGTGATTGGTTGGTACTTCTACAAGAGCGGAATTCCGGACGAGTCAATTAGGGGGGATTTGGTTAAGATGTTGATCGGCGGACTTGCTTTGGGAAGTTTTGAAGGAGTTTTGGGGGAGTGGCCGCGGAGTATCCGGGCTATTCTATCCAGTCTGCAGGAGAAAGCGTATTACCTGGCTTGCCGTTCACGAGGTCAGAGCACGCTGGGGATAACCTACCGAACAATCAGGCCGTTTATCGCTAATAGCCTGGCGACAAGAGTTTCCTACCTGTTTGGAGCTTCGGCGATCATTGAATATACACTTAATCTGGGGGGGCTGGGACGAACATTACTTCAGGCGGCAATCAGCACTGGAATACCGGGTCCGATGGTTTACCGGGATGCAATGGTGGCCGGGATGTTAATGATTGCGGTACCGCTGTTCTTTTTTGTCATTTTTCGATTGATGGAAGGGGGACGTAAGCGCCTCTATACGTAAGGCGCATGTCTTAATTCCTACGATGCCGAGTGCCGTTAAAAATCGACCAAAAGCAGATAGCCGTCAGAGCAAAAACCTATCTTTGAATCGCTGGCGGTGGAGAGAGTTTACTCCTTCGGGGGTGCGCCGCGGAGTCAGCTTCTACCTGAAACTTGCCTATGGGCTGCTGGGGCTCTTTTTCCTCTGTTTCACCGCGTTTACTTCGGGGGAGGAGAAAGAGGTTGGCGAGTATCCGTCATTGCCGCCTTCGGCTTGGTATTTTAGCTGGCTTGACTTCAATGCGCCGGATGCTGAAACCGGGGGGGAGTCAGAGTTTGTTCTTGATGACGATGTGGACCCGCTTGCGATTATCTCTGACAATGAACCAACGACTCCCGATGGGGGAGATGCCGAGAAGGCTGAGGCGACAGCATCATGGGGCACAGACTGGAGGCATCAAAGCCTGCGTTCAATTATGGGGCAGGGAGCCATGAAGTACTTGATCAACGGAGCTTTCGCCGGAGTGCTTGCAGTTCTTTTGGGATTAATTGCGGCTACTCTAACTGAATGGGTGGTTCGTCCGCAACTTCCGCTCCCTTCGAGTCCGCAGGGCTGGCGAAGATTGGTCAGCCGGGCGGGCGGTTTTCTGTTTCAATTGGTTGATCATATCCCCAAACTAATCCTGCTGATTTTTATTTACGGCGGCATTAGTGCTTTACATGAGAACACCTTTGCCCTGGCGATGGGCGTTTTTCTTTCCTTTGGTCCGGCGAACCTGTTTAGGGAGAGGTTGAGAGCGTACCTGGCCAGCGAGCAGTACATCTACGCGGTTGAGTTTGGTCTTTCGCCGATACGCATCTATCTGCGTCATTTTATCCGCCGTCAGGTCTGGCCGTTGCTTAAAGTACAGATGCCGTTTCTGCTCAGCCTGTTTGTCATGTACGAAGCAACGCTTTACTTTTTCAATCTGGGTTCGGGCGGAAAAGACAGCTGGGGCAAACTGATTCTGGACAATCGTCCGCATATAGCATGGCATAAGGTGAGTGACTTTTCAGACCTGGCCCGGGAACTCGGGGATAGCTGGACTTTCCTGATTCCAATGCTGTCACTCTTGTTGATTGTTTCATCGCTGTACATTCTGGGAGATGCCTTGCGGGAAGGGAGTATTGTCGACGAGTCGTAACGACTACGAGATAAGTTCTTCATGGGATCACTAAGAGTAGAGAAATTATCGGTCGCTTATAGGACTTCGCGTCACTTGGTGCGAGCAGTTTCTGATGTGAGTTTTTCAGTTGAGAGAGGGAAAATTCTGGCCCTATGGGGGCATTCCGGGTGCGGCAAGTCGACCATTATGAAAGCTCTGCTCGGTCTGCCTCTGGATGATCCTGGCTGGGTGGGTGGACAAGCGTGGTTCAATGGCGAACCGGTTTCGCCAATCGCCGACAATTACATCGCCCACAAGCAGGACGGTTCAATCAGGAAAGATTCGCTCGGGTTCTACCGGCAACAGCAGAAACTACTGAAGCCGTTGTTGGGTGTCTCCTGGCGTACGGTGCTTCAGGAACCGATCTACAGTTTTGAAATGTCCCGTTTAATGGATGTTCAGGTTCGGAATTCTATCCGGCACATGACAAATAATGGAAAAGGACGTTTCGACGCTCTGCTGGGGGAGTTTAGTTCTTATCTGGAAAAGCTTGATCTGACCCTTGACTATCTTGAAGATCGGGTGAATCTGCAATTGAGCGGTGGTGAATGCCAGCGGATTGGGCTGGCCATGAATCTTGTCGGAAATCCCGGTCTGATGCTGGTGGATGAACCAACGACGGCGATGGACAACCAGACCAGGCAGGTGGCCAATCAGATTATCAGGGAAAAAGTGAAGAGCTCCGGGATGTCTGTGCTTCTGGCATCGCATAACCGGGATGAGCTGCTGGCCCTGGCTGACAGCATTGTGGTCCTGTGCAGTGGTGAAGTGGTTGAGCGGTTCGACCGGAAGATAATGGACGGGACCGATGTCAATGCTTTCCATCCGTATACGAGAAAGCTCTGGTTCTCATTTGATGCCGGTGAAATCTCGGCCCGCGGGGCGGGAGCTGAAGTTGGAAGCCCCAAAAAGGGCTGCCCCTTTGTTCGGGAGTGCCCGATAGCCGGCGCCGACAGTGTCTTGCGGGAGAAGTGTGCTGCTCAAAAACCGGAACTAAGAGCTGTAAGTGGAGATCATGAGATTGCCTGCTGGGCTTTGGAAGGAGAACAGAAGTGACAACGGAGCACACCCTGGCCTCATTGAATACAGCGTCCGGCCTGCACAGCCAAAAGATATCAAAGTCATTTGTTCTCTCACCGGCTGGAGAGCGTAAGGATGGGGATAGAGTTGTCTTGACAGGAATCAACTTCAGCCTTGGGAGGTCTGAGATTGTTGGGCTGGTCGGGAAGACCGGCGTCGGTAAAACCACGCTGGGGAAAATTGTGGGCGGTGTCTTTCGACCCGACTCCGGATCGGTCTGTCTGGGTGATCATGATATCCGGACCTTTGAAGGGAGCGACCATCAATTGCTGAGGCGAATGATCAGGTATGTTCCGCAGAATCCGGATGCGGTTTTGTCGAGCACAATTACCGTGCAGGCAGCCTTTGATGAAGCCAGGGCGGTTTGTCGTTTACCAAAGCAGGAAATGGAGCTATGGTCGGCCATGCTACTGGATCGTCCCCTGTTTGAACTGGCCTGGTTGCATCGGCAGTTCGGAGAACTGAGTTTGGGAGAGCGAAGGCGGATCGTGAATTTGAGATCACTACTGACCTGTCCGGCCTATATCGTTATGGACGAACCGTTCAACGGGCTGGATCTCTCCACGCGCGGAGCGATGCTGGACCTGCTCAGATCAGCGGCCGAAAAAATAGAGATGGGTATGCTGATCGTATCTCACGATGTAACCGCTTTGCACGAAATATGTGACAAGATATTACTGCTTGATAAAGATGGCCTGGAACCGTACCAGCCGGAATAGATAATAATAATCCTAAGGATAGATTGAGGGACGTTATGATTACCAAAGAAATCAAATCACTCCTCTCCAGGTTGAATGCACACACCAGTGTGGCGCTGGAGGCGGCCGCCGGATTCTCGGTGACACGAACCCACTACGAGGTTTTCCCTGAACATCTGCTGATGAAGTTGCTGGAAGAAGGCGGGGGGGACATTCCGCTTATATTCAGTCACTTTAATGTTGATCAGGAGAAAGTATGGGAGGCGTTAAACAGAACGCTGGATCGTTTCACGCAGGGGAATACCGGCAGCCCAAAATTCTCGCGCGAGTTGCTTGATTTGATAGAGCAGGGTTGGGTGGTTTCCTCAATCCATCTGGACCAGTCCCGAATTCGTTCGGGAGCGCTGATAGAACCATATCTGGAAGACGCCGGATTTGCGGCCAGCTATTTTGGCGAGGCGATTGAAAAGATTGAGTCCAAGCAGCTCCGGAAAGAATTCAAGGGAATGACCGAGCGTTCCTCGGAGAATGTTGTGGATGTGGTCGGTCGGGCGGATCGCCTGTCAGAAATGCAGTCTCGAAAAGAGGGAGAGACCGCACTCGACCTGTACACTATCGATGTTACCGGCAAAGCAAAGTCCGGAGAGATTGATCCGGTCTTTGGCCGTGATCAGGAAATAATGCAGACGATCGACATATTGAGCCGAAGAAGAAAAAACAACCCGATCCTGGTTGGAGAAGCGGGGGTAGGGAAGACGGCCATCGTAGAGGGATTGGCCCTCCGTATTGCCAATGATGATGTTACTGAGAGTTTGAAAGGAACGCAGATCAGGAGTCTTGACCTGGGCCTGCTTCAGGCGGGGGCCGGTGTCAAAGGGGAATTCGAGAATCGGCTAAAATCGGTTATCAGCCAGGTTATTGAATCACCGGACAAGATAATTCTCTTTATTGATGAAGCGCATACGCTCATTGGAGCCGGAGGTTCAGCCGGTGTTGGTGATGCGGCCAACCTGCTCAAACCAGCCCTGGCCCGGGGGCAATTGAAAACGATAGGGGCGACAACTTTTTCCGAGTACAAAAAGTATATCGAAAAAGATCCGGCCCTGGAACGCCGCTTCCAGATGGTTAAGATTGATGAACCGGACGAAGAGACCGCCTGCGTTATGCTTCGCGGAATCAGTAAAATCTACGCCAAGCATCATGACCTGACTATCACCGACGATGCCATTAGGGCGGCAGTTGGACTGTCCAAAAGATATATTGCCGGACGGCAGTTACCGGATAAGGCGGTCGACCTGCTGGATACTTCGGCGGCCCGGGTAAAAATGCTGGCGGTTGGCAGGCCCGGTCGGATTGAACTGCTGGAACGAAAACGGGAGTACGTTGAACGACGGATTGCCGGATTTGAACAGGATATCAAAGATGGTTATGAGATGGACGAGAGGGAGATGGATGCTGCTCGCAAGGAGCTTGAAGATATTGACAGCCGTCTGGCCGACTATGACAAGCGCTGGAAAGAGCAGCGCGAGGTGGCCGACAAGATCATCAAGGCCAGAGAGGAGTTGAAGGAAGCCGAAGAGGCCGGTGAAGGTGAAGACCTCCCTTCCGGTAACGGCGACCTGACTTCACTTCGCAGCAATCTCAATGAACTGCAGGGAGAGGAACCACTGGTGATGACAGACGTGGATTCAGCCGTGGTGGCTTCGGTAGTAGCTGATTGGACCGGAATACCGGTTGGCCGGATGGTAAAAGACCAGGCCTCGGCGCTGCTTGACTATGAAAAGATTGTCGCGGAGAATATTATCGGGCAGGACGAAGGTCTGGCCGGGATTGCCAGCAGCATCCGGGTGAGCAAATCGGGGCTGGGTAATCCGGAAGCGCCGATTGGTGTCTTTCTGCTGGTGGGGCCTTCGGGGGTCGGGAAGACAGAAACCGCCCGGTACACCGCGCAGGTCCTTTTTGGCGGTGAGAAGATGATGACCGTGATCAATATGTCTGAGTACCAGGAGAAGCACTCAGTTTCTCAGTTGAAAGGATCACCGCCCGGATATGTGGGGTATGGCGAGGGTGGTATTCTTACCGAAGCTGTCCGGCGCAGACCCTATTCGGTTGTTATTCTTGACGAAGTTGAGAAGGCTGACCGGGAAGTGATGAATCTTTTCTACCAGGTCTTTGATAAAGGGTTCATGCGTGATGGTGAAGGGCGGGAGATTGATTTCAAGAACACGGTAATTATGATGACTTCAAACCTGGCCACCGAGACGATCATGATGTCTTGCAGCGATGGCAAGCGTCCAACAACGGATGAATTGACCGAGTTGATACGTCCCGAACTTATCAATCATTTCCAGCCAGCCCTGCTGGCCCGGATAAAGGTAATTCCGTTCTTCCCGCTTGATCAGGAAGCTATCAAAAAGATCGTGGTAATTCAGTTGAAAGGGTTGGAAAAGCGACTGGATAAGTCGCACCGGATTTCAATGGAGTATGATGACAGCATCCTTGCGGCTATCGCATCCCGCTGTACCGATCCATCATCCGGAGCCAGAAATGTCAGCTACATAATTGATAAGGTCCTGCTGCCCGATGTGTCGCGAGCATTGGTGGCAAAGCTGGCCGAAGATCAGACCCCAGGCAAACTCAAGCTGACGGCCGCCGAAGGAGAAATCTCCTTTCTGTTTGAGTAAGTAGGAATGGCAATTGTGGTGGCTGTTCATACCGCCGTTTTTGTACGTTTAGTTTGTGTCTCTTTTCAATAGAGGTGAACAGGTATGAGATGGAACCGGGCCGCTGGATGTTGGCATAGGTTTGTCTTCATATGTACAGTTTTCGTGCTGATCTGTTTTTGTCAGACGTGGTCCGCGGTCGACTGGGATGGTGAGATCAGGGTAGCTATTTTTGATCGTGGCCAGATTAGATATCAGCCGGATTCGGTCGGACAATTTGATACCGAGTCTCTCAAGGCTAAGGAGAACGGGAGGGCGATTGAGCAAGAGGTATCCCTTCCAGTTTTGGCTGAACCGTTCAGGATTACGGCTCATCTGATTATGGAACCAATCCCCAAAGATGAGTTGTCGGTGCATGACAAGTGGGATCGGGCCGGGAGTCTTTATCTGGTACAGCCGGGAGAGCCTAATTTGGAACTGGTCAAATTCGTCACAGCCTACGGTGGGCGGACCGAGCACCGGGTTGATATCTCGCATCTGGCTCCATTACTGTCCGGCAAGCGCACAGTCGGGGCATTTATAGACACCTGGGTAAGTCCAGCCTGGAAAGTGAGTTGTGAATTGACTTATACTCCGGTCGAAGAGCCGTCTGTTGCCCCTGTCTGGGTTATGCCAGTTTTCAATGAGCCGGCCTTTGATGCCCAGACTTATGGTGAGACCGGGGAGGAACTGGAATTGTCTATTCCGAACGGGGCGGATCGGGTGATGCTCTATTATCTTGTCTCCGGCCATTGTACCGATGGCCGGGGTGCGGATGAGTTTGAATCAAAAGATAATGTGCTTTCAGTTGACAGCAGTGTCGTCTACCGCTTTCGTCCCTGGCGGGATGACTGTCGGAAATTTCGCGAGATCAACCCATACACTCGGCGATGGTCCGATGGCAACTGGTCCTCGGATTATGATCGCTCCGGCTGGTGTCCCGGTGACATGGTGGAACCTTTGGAACTTGATCTGACCGATCATCTAAACTCGGGCGATCACAGGTTGGGGATTGTTATTGAAGATATCCGTCCTCGGGACGAAGAGGAACATTATGGATACTGGCGCGTATCCGCGTACCTGGTCGGGTTCAGGAAAAACTCAGCCGGACAGGGCGAGAATTGATCGTCACTTTCCGAGCTTGGAGCGGTCGACTTTGCCCGACTTTAGTTTAGGGAGGGAATCCAGAAACTCAACATGCGAAGGGGCCTTGCGGGCGGACAGATTTATCTGGCAGTGATCCTTGATCTCTTTTTCTTCGATTGCCATCCCGGTCCGGGGAGCAACAAATGCCTTGAGCGCCTCGCCCAAAACCGGGTCGGGCACGCCGACTACGGCCACTTCCTGCACGCGCGGTTCCTGCAGAATACATTCTTCAATCTCCCGGGCGCTTACCCTGAATCCGCCCACTTTGATAATATCTTTTTTACGGGAGGCGATATAGAGGTATCCATCGGAATCAACATAGCCCAGATCGCCGGTAAATAGCCAGCCGTTCTGCAGGGCACTTCTTTGTTCCTCCGGGCTGTTCCAGTAGCCGAGCATGACATTTTCACCTGAGAT